>JAKVCF010000001.1 GCA_022447335.1 Planctomycetota bacterium
ACGAAGTATCCGCTGGCGAGGATGACAACCTCTTCAGACCACGGGGGTAGCCCCAGCCCACACAGCAAGAGCAGGCCAAAGGTCGCCAGCGCTGGAGCGCTTGCTATCACTTCGAGGACCATTTCCAAGGCCAAGATTCTAGGTCATGGATGCACCTTGGGCAGGGATACGATGTCTCCCCGTGAAACTGCGTCGCCGCGATTCAGGAGAAGAGACCGAACTCACGCCAGGTTTAGTGGTCGGCAGGCTCGCCGAATGCGGGCTGAAAATCCAGGATGGCAGCGTTTCGCGTCGGCATGCCAAGCTCGAGCGACGCGGCGAGCAATGGTGGGTGGTCGACTTGGGCTCGTCGAATGGGACCTTGCGTAATGGAGAGCGCGGCCAGGAGTTTGAGCTGCGTGGTGGCGACCTAGTCACATTTGGTGCGGTGGCCTTTGAGTTTGTCGTTACGCCGCCGACATCTGATTTTGGCGATGAAATCTCGATCGAAGACGATTCAGCCCCGGAAGTGCACGCGTCTGAGTCCGCGGTTGAATCTGTCAGAGAGGCAGCCCCTGCGATCTCACATGCTGATCAGGAGCGTGCGCGTTTGCGTCAGGAGCTCAAGCAGTCGAAGCGATCGAGTGGGCTTGGTGATTTGAGCCAGCTCAGTTTCGGCATGCAACTGCTGGTTGGTTTGTTAGCGATCGCTGTAGTTGCGGTGGTTGTTCTTGGCGTCCGCTACTTGTCGGGTGCTATTACTTCGACTGCTTAGTCACGCCGAGTTGATAGCGCGGATTCGAATTCTCGCAGTAGCTTGTCCTTGAGGCGTGGGATGTAGTTGCGGAAGGCACCGTCTAGCTTCGGGTGGTCGGTGCTCATGGCTCGCACGCGGTCGCGGTAGCCTCGCATAGTTTTTTCGTTAAAGGTATTGCGCGATTGCTCCACCATAATCGCTTCGTCCAGTGCTTGCCAAGCAAGCAGGCGTACGAAGTAGTTGCTTTCGCTCAGGCCCGCATGTGTCAGCAGGAGGTTCCAGCACGAATGTAGTTGTTCACGCCGCTCCTGCTCTTGTTCGGCGGGCACTTGATGTGGCCAATGAATTCGGGCGATTGCCAATGCGACGCTGGTTCCTGGTTCATAGTCGCTCACGGCCGTATCGAAGAGAGGAGTTCCATGGCTACGCGCTATCTCCCAGTCGTGGAAGGCCTGCCACCAATGCACGATTGGGTCTTCATAGATTTTTGGGGCTCTATCCGGTGGGGCGTTGCCCAGCAGATAGGCTGCATGGAAGTGCGCCTGCTGAAACTTTGCTTGTCCTGCGGCAAGGGTTTTTGCGAAGAGATGTTCGGGGATGAATCCGAGATCTTGCGTTTCAATTACTTTGCGCATCAAGGCCTGGGCCAAAGATTCCATCGCCGGGACATCTTCGCCTCTCTCGTGGAGATCGTGAATCTCGTGTGGGTCATTCTGTAGGTCGAAAAGATCCGCGCGACCGCGGGGGCTGAACCAATAGTCACGAATTTCCTTCGGCGCATCAGGATTTTCGCGCGCGTACTCATACCAGGCGCGCGTGGTTGGAGTCACAAACTGGTAGTCCACGTGTGCGCCATGCGGGCGCGTAGCGTCGAGATTCCACAGATAGACGTAGCGCCCGTCCGTGATCACGCGGACTTCATCCATGCGCTCGTCCATGCGACCGCGATAGCCAAATAAATATTTTTTCTCAGGGCCATTAGCGGGGCCCATGAAGGGTATGCCGTGCATGCCTTCATCGGCGGCCACACCAGCTAGACTTAGGACAGTGGGACCTAAGTCCACGAAAGCCACGAGGCGTTGTAGGAGCGCACCAGGTTCATAGCCCTTTGGCGCTAAGTGCTTCCATCGATCAGGAACCACCACGATTAAGGGAACGCGCTGTCCTGAGTCGCCCGGCCAGCGTTTATGGCGTGGCATGCCGGAGCCATGATCACCAAAGGCGAAGACGATTGTGTCTTTTTCTAGCCCGTCTTCACGTAGCTGTGCCAGCACCTGGCCCAAGCGCGCATCCATCTCGGTACCTTTGTCATACTCTTGCGCCCAATCCCTTCGTATCTCTGGCAAGTCGGGGTAGTAGGGGGGTAGATCGAAGGCATCCGGGTCGTGTTTTAGCTCATGGGGTCGCTTGCGGATTTGGCTCTCGTGCGAAACTGTGATGTTGAAGACGGCGAAGAAGGGCTGGCCTTCGGCGCGCTTGCGCCAATGTGCCGCGTTGCCGGACATGTCCCAAGTCCCTTTTGGTTTTGCGAGGTTGTAATCCTCTTTGCGGTTATTGGTGCAGAAGTAACCGGCTTCGCGCAGCAGCTGTGGAAAGAAGCGGACGCCTTCGGGGCACGCTAGCCGACTGCGGTGATGGTGTGCGCCTAGGCTGGTTGCGTAGCGGCCGGTAATCAGGGTTGTGCGAGCCGTCGAGCAGACGGGCGCATTGGACCAGCAACGTTCGTAGCGCACACCTCGTGCGGCCAGACTGTCAAGTACGGGAGTGTCGGCGTAGTCATCGCCGTAGCAGCCAAGTTGCGGTCCATGGTCCTCAAAGCTCAGCCAGAGGATGTTTGGGCGCTCCGGATCCGAAGTCGTGGATTCAGTTTCAGCAGGAGTCGATAGATTTTGCCAGAGCAGCAGGGCAGTGAGCAGCATCTGCATGCTGCCAGCCTAACGCGGTCGCCCTGCGGTTATCCGCGTCGTTCGACAGCCTTCTGATAAGCCGCATAGGTGAGTTGAGCCGCGCGTTCCCAAGTGAACTCCTTGGATCGGCGCAACAGCACGGCGGCAGCATGCTTGCGCCACCAGTCTTCGGACACGATGCGCTCGATTCCTTCGGCGATCGAATCCACGCTGCGGGTGTTAACTAGCATGCCGGCATTGCCCGCCACCCAGGCTGGTGAGGTGCCTTCGCCTACTACGACGGGTGTGCCGCATGCCATGGCTTCGAGTACGGGCAGGCCGAAGCCTTCGTGAAGCGAAGGGTGAATTAGTGCGAGCGCGCCCTGATAGAGCGAGCGTAAGCGATCTTCTGACTCAGCGTGGGAGATCCAGGTGATGCGTTCGCGGTGGCGAGATTTCTCGAGTTGCTCCAGGAAAGGTTCGTGCTCCCAGCCGGGGCGACCAAGGATGACCCAGTCTGGTGCGAGGTCGCGATCCCAGCAAATTTCCAGCGCCTTTAGGATGCGTGGGTAGTTCTTGCGCGGTTCAATTGTGCTGACTGTCAGTAGGTATTCGTGCGGCACATGCTTCTCTTCCGGTGGGCAGAAGAAGGGGCTAACGCCGTGCGGCACCACGTGCACATGCTGTGGGTTGAGGCCGAGGAGCTCTGCGTCGTGCAGGGTCAGGGCGGTTGGCACGAGCACTACATCAGCTTGGCCCATGTGACGTCGCACGCGATCCAACAGACGCGATGTCTCCCAGCCATGGAAGGTTGGGTCGACGGCGAAGGCGGCGTCGTGCATGGTCATGACTGTCGCGCAGGACTTTGCCGATGGAAAGGTGAAGTCGGTCCAATGAAAGACGTCGACCTTGGCCGGATGTCGGCCAGCATCCATCCCTGGGATGTGATTGATCCAGCGCATTGCGCGACCTGGCAGCCAGCCGCGGTGCAGCCGATGACGATTGGCTTTTAGGCCTTCGGGAACCTTGCGCCCGCCGCGCCAGCTGGGCGCGAACATCTCTAGGTATGGGCCGTTCTCGAGTTGGGTCAGCGCTACACCAACCTCGCGGACGTAGCGGCCGATGCCAGCGTAGTCGAACAGAGCCGGGCGAATGTCGAAGCCAACCTTGAGCATGATGCGCAGGGAAGACGCAGGAGCGCAGGGGATCTTGCGCTGCGTTTGCGGAAGCTTACCGGAGGGATGCCGTCTGCGTCAGGGAACCCGCTAGATTCAGGGCATGCTTCACGCCCTTCTCCTACCCTGGTTCCTGCTCACCACGAACGGATGCAATGCCTTGCAAGCCAGCTCGAGCGCAGATCACGAGCTGAGTGTGATGACTTTTAACATTCGCTATGGGACAGCGGCTGATGGCGAGCACGCCTGGCCGGCGCGTCGCGATCGGGTGGAGGAGCGCATCTTGAGCCAGATGCCAGACCTCTTGGCTATCCAGGAGGGACTCAATTTCCAGCTCAATGAACTGGCTGAAGCGCTCGCGGGATATCGCAAGTTGGGACAGCATCGGGGAGGTGGCAAAATTGGGGAGTTCTCCGGCCTTTATGTGCGTGAAGATCGCGTTGAGGTATTGAGCTGGGGCGAATTCTGGCTCTCGCCCACGCCTGGAGAGGTGGCGAGCCGCGGGTGGGACGCGGCTTTGCCGCGCATGGCGGTCTGGGCCGAAGTACAGCTTCGTTCGGGTGGCAGTGCGGTACGTGTGTATGGCACACATTTCGACCACCGAGGCGGTCAGGCTCGGTTGCAGTCGAGTGAGCTCATGCTGCGCGATGCCGCCGGGGCTCCGTGCGCCATTGCAATGGGCGACTTCAATGCCGGTGAGGATAGTGCACCAGTGCAAGCCTTTTTCCGTGAGGGATGGAAGTCGGCAGTAGCGGTGATGTTGCCCAGCGATCCACGCGGCACTTTCAATGGCTTCCGTGATTCCACCGGTGGGCGGCGGATTGATCACATATTTTTTAGGGGCATCAAGCCGATCCAGGCCGACATTCTGGGCGGCCGTATGGGCGATCTATTCCCTAGCGATCACGACGCAGTGGTCGCGCGTTTTTCGCTGGACTGATTACAGTGGATCGGCGTGCACAGTCACATGCGAGCGTGGCACTGCGCGCTTGATTGCTTCGCCGACATTTTCCGCTAGGTTGTGAGCTGCGACGAAGCTGGCGTTGCGCGGGATGTCGAGGTGGAGTTCGATGAAAAGCTCTGCTCCGGAACGTCGGGCACGCAGATCGTGGAAACCAGCAACCGCGGGAGCGAAGCCAAGAATCGTACTCAGTACAGCGGCTTCTTCAGTGGGATTCATACCCTTATCCATTAGCCCTTCAGTCGCTCCGGTGAAAACATTGCGTGCGGTGTTCAGAATTACCAGAGCGATGCCAAGGCCGACGACAAGGTCGGGCCAAGTCCATCCTGTCCAGGCAAAGAGCCCAAGGGCCAAGGCGGCGGCTAGGTGGGTGGCAAGATCGCTTGCGTAATGCGCGCTGTCCGCGTAGAGGGCTGGCGAGCCGGTTTCGTGGGCGACCTGGCGCAGTTGGCGGACCAGCCAGAGTGTGACCACTGAACTGCCGACCATGACGACGATGCCAATCGTGCTGGCCTGCAAGGTGTGCTCGGCTTCGATCGCACGGTGGATGGTGTGATAAGCCAGCCCTAAGCCCGAAGTCAGGATCAGAATTGACTGTAGCAGGCTGGCCAGTGATTCCGCTTTACCGTGGCCAAAAGGGTGATCGGCGTCAGCCGGGCGGGCTGCGGCGGTGACGGCCCAGAGCACCACCAATGAAGCTACGAGGTCCAGTAGAGAATCCACTGCCGAGCCCAGCACGCCCGAGCTGCCGCTAATCGCGAAAGTGGCTAGTTTGACCAGGCAGAGGCCGCTGGCCACCTTGACGGTGGTGCGGGCCATGCGGGTCTGGGCTGCGTCAGAAACTTGTGACATGCGGAACGGCGCGGTAACCGATTGACGCGAACAGGATACTCTGAGCGGGAATGGCGCCGCTCACCTCCTCCGATCCGCGCCTTCCGCTCTGGGGCTGGCTGGTCCTGATCGGCGCACTGCTGGCGGTGTTCGCCGTAGTGCTTGACCCAGGGGAAGAGCCAAATCCCGAACCTTTCGGTTCGGGAGAGGAGGAGATTGCATCGATTTCTGAAGTCGGAGAAATCGACCGCCCCTTTGCCGATCCGGGTGAGATCCCGGCTCAGCCATGGGTGACCGATGTGCTGACGGTTGAGTTGCGCAGCCTCGGTGGCATTGAGTCCGAGCGTATCGCTCCCAAACGCGCAGGTTCGATGGAAGGGGCTATTCTCAACGAGAAGAAAGAGGGGATCGAAGGCGTGCGCATGACCATTGTGGGTGGGCCGCAGGATGGCTGGTCGACGGTATCGCGATCCGAAGGGCACTACCTCTTTCCCGAGTTGCTTCCGGGTACGCACTTCGTGCGTCTTGAGGTGCCAGGATATGGCACGACGGTGCGTAGTCACCGCGTGCGTGGGAATGGTCGTAGTTGGCGAGACTTCCGGGTTGCGCCGGCGGTTGGGGTGGAGCTTGCGCTGCGTAATCACGAGAACGACCCGTTAGTCGGTGCGCGGATTTCTTACGGTCTCGACGATGGCGAAGTGTTGAGTGACGATGATGGCATTGTGCGCATACCGCCGATGGTGGGCGGCGAGCGCGTGTTACTGACGGTTCGTGCCGAAGGCCATGTGCCAGTGCGGCAGGAGCTCAACCTATTACTGCGTCCGGCGAATGCGCCGCCGATTGAAGTGCCGGCTTTGCCGAAGGGCTCGCGCGTGCTCGGCAAAGTTAGCTCTTGGCCAGGTGGCTCTTTCCCCGAGATCAGTGTGGTGCCGCGCAGCAATGCGATTGGAGCACACAAGGTGGCGTGGGAAACCTGGCAGGGAATCCGTGTCGAACCTGATGGCAGCTTTGTGCTCGAAAATCTACCAAGTTCACATCTGGTCGATATTCGAGCTTTTCATCCATCGGGGGTAACCGAACCACGGCTGCGTTCAGTGCGGCCGATGACACACACGCCCACTCGTGTGCAATTTGTAATTAAGCGCGGACAAGGGCGTGTCGCTGGCAAAGTGACTGATCCACAAGGGAGGCCTTTGCCGCAGGCCACATTAGTTCTCGAGGCTTCTGACCCAGCGGCGATGCTCGGCGTGCTCTACCCGGGGCTAGACGAGGTGCCGTCGACTGCAATGCTGCCGGTACCGGCAGCATTGCGTCGCGAGCTTCGCGCACGAAGTGATGGTGGCTTTGACTTTGCGGTAGGGGATCACCCAGATGGAACTGGGGCGTTGGTTCTGACCGCCTCGGCGCCGGGCTATCAGGATCGAAGGATGCCGATTCGCCGTAGCTACACTGATTTGCACATTAAACTTTCGAGCGAAGATCGCTTGGCCAGTTTGCGGATTGATCCGGGTACGCGCCCGCGGCTGCCACGAATAGAGTGGTATCTGGACGGCCGGCCGGTCGATGATATGGGCGGATTACAGGTGCAGCGTGCAGGAAAAGTGGAGACCTTGATTGGCCTTTCGACTGGGCTCTATGACGTGCTCGTGCGAGCTGGCACCGAGGTCTTGCGACATGATCGTGAATACCGCCTGGCGGGCTCCGCTGAGATTGTTTTGTGAGTCATTGAGCCTTAACTACTCTTTCTTTCGCATTCCTCGGCGGGCCTCCGCGAGGAGATACCTAGAATCCTCGTTATGGCCCAACTGACCCTCGGGAATTTCCTGTCTGAGGAAACTCTGCTTGCCGTTGCCGACGGCCAAGCGCTGCGACTCAGATTTGGCCGCGAGGCCCAGGTGCGAGTGCGTGCGGCACGCGCGACAGTGGAGTCGATTGTGAAGAGCGGTCGGCCGGTTTACGGAGTGAATACGGGATTTGGCGCACTCGCTAATCATTCGATTGACGCAGCCAATACGGGCGTTCTGCAGCGGAATTTGCTGCTCTCACACGCAGTGGGCTGCGGCGATGATATGCGGCCCGAAGAGAAGCGATTAGCCTTGCTTTTGCGCATCCAGTCCATGTGCCAGGGAGTTAGTGGCGTGCGCCCGGAAGTCGTTCGCTGGCTCATGCGCTTGTATGAATCGGGGTGGTTGCCGCGCGTTCCTGAACAAGGCTCAGTAGGAGCGTGCGGTGATTTAGCGCCGCTTGCGCACTTGGCCCTACCGCTGGTTGGCGCCGGCGAGATGGTTTCGCCTGAGGGTAAGCAGATGTCCGCAGCTCGTGCACTCAAAAAAATCGGGCTTGAGCCGATGGGACTTACTGCGAAGGAGGGGTTGGCATTAATTAATGGAGTGCAGATCTCGAATGCGATCGGTATTGGTGCGCTCGCACGCCTGCGCAAGCTTTCGGCAAGTGCCGACGTTGCGGGCGCACTGTCGGTTGAAGGTTTGATGGGTAGTCATCGCCCATTTGATTCCCGCGTGGTTAAGGTTCGCCCGCACCCAGGTGCAGGCGCGACAGCATCCAATCTTCGCAAGCTGTTGCGCGGTTCGCAGGTCGCCAAGTCGCATGCGCAATGTGAGCGTGTGCAAGATCCATATAGTTTTCGCTGCATGCCGCAGGTACACGGTGCGGCCAAAGATGTAGTCGCTCATTTGGCAGACGTTCTCGTGCGTGAAGCCAACGCGGCGACGGATAATCCACTCATCTTCCCAGACCGTGGCGACACTATTTCAGCAGGGAATTTCCATGGCCAGCCAATCGCTTTGCCCTTGGATTACGCAGCGAATGCCTGCTGCAGTTGGGGTAACATTAGTGAGCGGCGTACGAGCGAGTTGATTCATCCCGCGATGTCAGGGTTGCCAGCCTTTCTTACTCCGGAGCCTGGATTGAATTCAGGTCTTATGATTCCACAGGTCGTTGCAGCGGCGCTGATTAGCGAAAATAAGGTCCTTGCTCATCCCGCGAGCGCTGATTCAGTGACGACTTCAGCTGACCAAGAGGATCACGTGTCTATGGCGAATCACGCCGCGCGCAAGCTGCGCCAGGCGGCGCAAAATACCGAGCGAGTTATTGCTATCGAGTTTTACACCGCGGCGCAGGCGCGAGAGTTCCACCTTGAATTGCGTGCTGGCAAGGGGGCGCAGGCGGCTTACGATCGATTGCGTGCCGACATTCCGGCGTTGCGCCAGGACCGTTATATGGGCGCTGAGATCGACCATGTGCACGACTTGGTCGCGCAAGGGGAGTTAGTGTCAGCGGCGGAAGCAGTCGTTGGCAAGCTAGAACGCTAAGTCGGGATCGTCGACGGTAGGCAGCTTTCGTAGGCTAAAGGAGTGCTCGCCTTACTAGCCGCTACGCTGATCTGGTCTTTCAGTTTTGGGATTATTAAGCAGGTGCTTGCCGGAGTTCCTGGCGAGTGGATTGCATTCCTCCGACTAGCCCTAGCGGCGAGTTTTTTCCTGTTAATCGCCGCGCGCCTTGGACAAGGTGGACCGCGATTGCGACTCGGGGCAATCGGCGGTGTGCAGTTTGGCCTGATGTACGTGCTCTACCTCAAGAGTTACGAGTGGCTTATGGCTTGGGAAGTCGCGCTCTTCACTGCGTTCACGCCAATCTGGGTGTTGCTATTTGAGGCAAGATGGCGCAAGGGTAGCGCGCCACAGGTGGCACATATCGCTTGGCTGGCGGTGGCTATTTGCGTCTTAGGGGCGTGGCTGATTCGGGCGGATGAAGTCGATCTGCCGCGCTTTGGAGAGGGCTTTTTTTGGGTCCAAGCAGCCAACCTTTGCTTTGCTTTTGGTCAGGTGGCCTATCGGCGCATACTTGTCGATCGACCCGATGTGCAGGACGCGAGTGCGCATGCTTGGATGTTCCTTGGGGGCACCTTGGTCGCGGGCATCTTTGCCGGATGGCGGTTCCTTGTCGGATTTTTAAACAGTCCGATTCATGCCATCGAGTCGTTTGCCATCGATCTGCAGCAGATGGCCGCTCTGGTCTATCTCGGTCTGGTTGCAGCAGGTTTCGGGTTCCTCCTTTGGAACGCTGGCGCGCGGCAGGTTTCGGCTGGCGTGCTTGCGACGATGAACAATCTCAAGGTTCCAGGGGCAGTATTGATATCGCTACTGTTTTTTGGCGAGTCTCTCAGTGTGAGCGGTTCTAGCGGCGAAGTTGCGCGGAAGTGGATCGGGATGGCGTTAGTGCTCGCGGCCGTGCTCGTAGCCGGCTTCGCTGCACGCTCTCGCAGATGAATCAATGTCGCTCTTAGCGTTAGTGTTGCGATTGAGCAGCTACATGCGGACTTCGTGGAGGTCTGTCATGACGTGATGTGCTTCAGCGAACTGCTTGGCAGGCAGCGGGAGCGATGGCACGGCAATCGTGTAGCATCCCGCAGCAAAAGCAGAGCGCGTTCCGGTCGGCGAGTCTTCAATTGCTAGGCACTCTTCTGCCGCAAAGCCTAGGCGGAAAGCTCCTTCGAGATAGGGGTCTGGGTGCGGTTTGCTGCGTTCTGAATCAGTCTCGCCCGAGAGCCAAGTCTTGAACCAGCGGCCGAAGTCACCTCGGTCGGCAATGATGTCTAACTGCTGGCGCGGCGCCGCAGTGACTACTGCCATCGGCAGCCCAATTTGGTGCAGAGTTTCGAGCAAAGGCACTGCTCCAGGCATCCACTGTGGCCCATCTTCCTCAAACATACGGATAAAGATCCGACTGCGAATTTTGGTCAGCTCTTCGTTGGTTGGCTCGAGATTGAAGTCAGCTCGCATCGAATTCCAAAATTCCGATTCATTCCAGCCAATCCAATCGTGAATATGCGGCGCAGCTGCTTGACGGCGACGGTATTTTGCGATGACTTCCATCGCGGAGTTCCAGTGCAGATGCTCGGAGTCGAGCAGGGTGCCGTCCATGTCAAAGAGGACAGCCGAAGGGAGGGACCAGCTGGGGTGGCTCATCGTGCTGACGGTTGGGGGCGTCCTAGGTAAGACTTGCCGCCTGGGTTTAGTCTAGACCTGATCGGTTTTGTGCGATGGCAACTGCTTTGGTGGAAGTAGCAGGCGCAACTCGCCCTCATTTTCGTCCAATGCACGCCAGCTTTCGTGTGGCATGTCAATCTGCGCGAGCGCCGCTGTCGGATAGCGAAGTCGCGCGCCGGTCAGCAGCTGCACTAGGCCTGAGCAGCCCGGTTCGTGCGCGATGACTAGCAGCGTCGTAGTTTTCGCTTCCATCTGTTGGATGCGTCGCAGTAGGCCTTTCGCGTCAGCTAGGTAGAGCTCCGGAAGTAGTTCGCAATGCGGCGCCTCAGCACCCCAGCCTGCGTCAGACAGAATTTCCCAGGTTTCAATGGTTCGGCGGGCATCCGCGCACAGCGCGCGATGTGGTTGCGGGCCGGTTTTCGCCGAATACTTGCCCATCGCCTTTACTGCTTTGCGACCACGCTTGGAAAGCGGCCGCTGATGATCAGGCAGGTCGTGGTCCCAGTCTGACTTGCCGTGGCGGAGGAGTAAGAGGGTGCGCATAGCGGGAAGGCTTCGGATCAGCCTACGTGCGCGCTCGTTGGAGCAGGGTGAGGCCAGTAAGGAGCGTGACGACCATTACGACTTCGGCGAGCAGAAAAGCGATGGTCGGACCACCCTCAGTACCTTGCATCACTGCGCCTAATCCGCGACCGAGTGGAAGGCCGAGCCAGCACAGCCCGATGGTGCGTACGCGTTCGGTGTGGGGGCTATGTGGTTGAGTTGCTAGTGGTCTTAAGCTACCGAGCAGTAATAGACCCATTGCTGCCCACATGCCGCCGTAAAGCGCGCGGATCTCTCCGAAGCCAAAGGCATTCTGCGGTTCGAGGGAGACGCTTTCGGCGGTTTCCTGCGGATAGGCGAGCCCAAGCAATCCAAATCCGAGCGCAATCAGTCCGTTGAGTGCGATGAGTACGAAGGCGATGCGAGAGGTGTTCATGGAAAAAATCAGCCTCTTTCCACGACTAGTCCGGAAGCAAGTGCTGAACAAGAGTGTGGCACTGAGGTTCAACGTAGTTTAGACGTGGAAGAATGGCGCCGTCTTTTGGTCTATGCAAAACTTTGAGCTTAGACTTTGAGCTTAGAATGATCTTTTGAAGACTAGGTATAGGTGATCGTTTTGGTGCGAGTGCACGGGGCGTCATCCTTAGGTGAGGACTACTTAGTTCGCTGCGGGCTTCCCCGTAGAATGGGGAGATGCCAGTGACCGAACAGGATCTTCTGAAGATTACCCCTGGCGCTCAACAGGCGCCGCATGGCAGCGAATTGCACTGCAAAGACTGGCACGCCGAAGCGGCCTTGCGCATGTTCCTGAATAACCTCGATGCCGAGGTGGCGGAGCGACCGGAGGATCTCGTTGTGTACGGCGGCACCGGTAAAGCAGCGCGTGACTGGGAGTCGGCGCAGAAGATTGTGCACACACTGCAGCGGCTCGAGAGCGACGAGACCATGCTGGTGCAATCGGGCAAGCCGGTTGCCGTGTTTCGCACGCGCCCTGGAGCGCCCAAGGTGCTGATCGCGAACAGCAACCTAGTCGGCAAATGGGCGACCTGGGAGCATTTCCGCGAGCTCGAGCGCCAAGGGTTGATGATGTACGGCCAGATGACAGCCGGCTCATGGATCTACATCGGCACGCAGGGCATTCTGCAAGGCACCTACGAGACCTTTGCGTCCGCAGCGACCAAGAGTTTTGGCGGAACCTTGAAAGGCACGCTCTCGGTGACGGCGGGTTGCGGCGGCATGGGGGGCGCGCAGCCGCTGGCCGTGACGATGAATGAGGGCACTTGTCTGATCGCTGACGTTGAGCAGGCGCGCTTGGACTTTCGCCTGCGCACCAAGTATCTCGATGAAGTGCAACCCAGTATCGACGCCGCGATTGCGCGCGCACTGCAGGCCAAAGGGGCAGGAGAAGCCGTCAGCATCGGCGTTTGCTGCAATGCGACCGAGCTCCTGCAGACGCTGATCGATCGTGACATCACGCCCGAGCTGCTGACCGACCAAACTAGCGCACACGATCCGCTCGGGGGTTATGTGCCGAACAGAATGAGCTTCGACGAGGCCACGGCGCTGCGCAAGCGCGACGCCGAGGCTTATCAGGATCACAGCTTTCGCACCATGGGTGAGCACGTGAAGCTGATGCTCGAGCTGCAGAAGCGCGGCTCGGAGACCTTTGACTACGGCAACAACCTGCGCGGCTTTGCGCAGGAGCGCGCTGGTGTCGAGAACGCCTTCGACTTCCCCGGCTTTGTGCCCGCGTACATTCGTCCGCTGTTCTGCGAGGGCATGGGGCCCTTCCGCTGGGCGGCGCTGTCGGGTGATCCGGAAGACATTCGCAAGACCGACGAAGCCATCCTGCGGTTGTTTCCGCACAAGGAATCACTCTGCCGCTGGATCAAGATGGCCGGCGAGCGCGTGGCTTTCCAGGGCCTACCTTCGCGGATCTGCTGGCTGGGTTACGGCGAGCGTCATATCGCCGGTCTTGAGTTCAACCGCATGGTGCGAGATGGCGAACTGAGCGCGCCGGTTGCACTAGGTCGTGATCACCTGGACTGCGGTTCTGTGGCCAGTCCCAACCGCGAAACCGAAGCCATGAAGGATGGCACCGACGCCGTGGCCGACTGGCCGTTGCTCAACGCCATGTTGGCGGTAGCCGGCGGTGCAAGCTGGGTCAGCCTGCACCACGGGGGTGGAGTGGGCATCGGCTACAGTCAGCACTCGGGCCAAGTCATTTGCTGCGACGGCTCAGCTGAGACCGACGAGCGCATTCGCGCCGTGTTGACCAACGACCCCGGCATGGGTGTCGTACGTCACGTCGACGCCGGATACGACGAGGCTTTCACCGCCATGCGCGAGCGCGGCGTGGACGTGCCAGGCGTGGAATAGGCAGATTCAGATCTGCGGTCGGTTTCGTCATTCGAGCGCGTCGCCGACCGAAAGGGATCAGTAGGCAGCGGGAGCGGGCAGCGGCTTCGTGCCGGCGCTGGTGGTGCGGATTGAGAACACGCGGCTGCGCGCCGTGATGTAAAGCGTCTTGCCGTCCGCGCCTCCAAAGGCGCAGTTCGTCGGCGCTTCCTCAAGCGGAAGTCGGGCAATCTCAATGCCGTCGGGGTCGAAGACCACGACCCCTTCGCGGGCGGTTGTGTAGAGCCGACCTTCTCGATCGACTGCCATGCCATCGCTGAGACCGGGTGTCTGCCACTTGACGCTCATGTTGATGTCATTCACGCCACGGCGGTCGATGTTGTAGGCGGTAATCTGAGCCGGGGCCGAACGCATGTGCTCCTCCGGGTGTGAGTCGTGCCCGCCGGTGTCCGAGACGTAGAGAGTCTTGAAGTCGGGCGCAAAGGCAATGCCATTCGGCATCGCGTGCAGGATGGAAACTTGGACTACCGTTCCCGCGTGCGGGTCAACGCGGTACACGCAGTTGCGGTCGACCTCGCGGCCCTCGCGTTGACGCGGCAGTCCCCACGGCGGATCGGTAAACCAGACCAGGCCCTCCTCATCGATGGCGAGGTCATTGGGGGAGTTGAGTCGCTTCTCGTTCCAGTGGCTCGCGACCGTTGTTAACGAACCGTCTTCCTCGGTACACACAATGTCGCGCGCTCCATGACGGCAGGTCATGAGGCGCCCGTTTCCATCGAGCAGGTTACCATTCGGATTTGCTTCCTCGCGAAAGACGTTCACGCCATCGACTTCGGTCCAGGACATCAGCTTGGCGTTCGGGATGTCGCTGAAGACCAACCTGGACTCGTTTGGAATCCACACCGGGCCTTCGGTAAAGCCCAAGTCCGACGCGATGGTCTGCACCGTCGCTCCTTCTTCAAAAACGGGAAGTTCGCTGAGGGCCGGCGAGCAGCTCGCGAGAAGGCCAAGGGGGAGGGTGCGCGCAAATCGCATGGGCGGGTAGAATACGGAGTGCGAAGCAACTCATCCTGCTTTGTCAGCGCACAACAGAGTCGAATCGTTCGCCGTGGCGAATGGCAAACGACTGCGCTGATTTCCCTGCCACGTCCGTCGCTGTTGTACGGGCCGGCGCGCAGCTACGGCTGCCACCGACCTCACCACGACGATGACTTCCGCCACTCAAGGTGCGGCGCAGGGCTTTATTGAGCTCGGCCTCAGCGACACCATTCTGAAGGGGATCGACTTTGCCGGCTTCGACAAGCCGCGGCCGATCCAGGTCCAGACCATTCCCGCTGCGGTCGAGGGCCGCGATGTCCTGGGCCTCGCTCAGACGGGCACGGGCAAGACGGCTGCCTTTGCTTTGCCAATCCTGGAACGCCTGCGCGAGCACCGCAAGATGCACCCGCGTGCGCTGATCATCGCGCCGACCCGCGAGCTAGCCACGCAGATTGCCGAGCAGACCCGCGCACTGGCGCGCCACACCGGTCTCAAGGTCATCACGATCTTTGGTGGTGTCTCGCAGCGTATGCAGACCAGCGCACTGCGCCGCCACCCGGACGTGATTGTGGGTTGTCCTGGTCGTCTTTACGACCTGTACGAACAGGGCTTCCTGCATCTTGACCAGGTTGAAACGCTGGTGCTCGATGAAGCGGATCACATGTTCGACATGGGCTTCCTGCCGACGATCCGCCGGATTTTGAAGCAGTTGCCTAATAATCGGCAGAATCTTCTTTTCTCAGCGACTATGCCCTTGGACATTCGCGGGCTGGCAAGTGAGATCTTGCATGATCCGCATCAGGTTGAGTTGACAATTCGCCAGCCAGCCCAGACTATCGATCACGCGTTGATAGCGGTTTCAGAGGATCGTAAGCGCGATCTATTAGACCGCGTGCTGCGCCGCGAAGATTGTCACTCTGCGATTGTGTTCTGTAGGACTAAGCACCGTGCGCGACGTTTGGCCGACCAACTTTGGAAGAACGGTCACAAGGCCATCGCACTGCAGGGGAATATGTCCCAGAACGCACGTGACCGTGCGATGCGCGGTTTCCGCGAGGGCAAGTTCCGCGTGCTTGTGGCAACTGACATTGTCGCGCGAGGTATTGATGTGCAGGGCGTGTCCTACGTCCTTAACTTCGATGTTCCCATGACGTCCGAGGCCTACACGCACCGTATCGGTCGCACTGGCCGATCCGAGTTGGCTGGTAAGGCGCTGACCTTCTTGACCCAAGCCGATAAACGCTGGCTGAAGGCGACCCAGAAGATGCTTGGGCGTGAGATTAGGCGCCACAAGGAGAAGGGCTTTGACTCGGGTTACAACGAGCGCAACGCACCGCAGGAGCGAGTCTCTGGAGCCTTTGGCAAGAAGGCCCAGGGCAAGCAGGGCCCACCAAAGAAAAGGCGCGGCCCTGAGCCTGGTCGTAAGCGTGACAGTCGTCGCGGAGGTGCGCGTGGCAGTGTTCGCGGCTCGGCCCACGATCCGGCGAATAGTGCCTCTAAGAAAGGTGGGGGGGCACGTCGTGATGGGCGTCGCTAACGATCTGTGACAGAGAGCGTATGAGCGATAGCATTCATGAGTGCCACGCAGCCTTGTCAGCCCAATCTAGTTTATTCACATGAAGTTTCTCACACTTGCTGCCTTCCTTCTACTGGCCTGCCCTCTGCTTGCGCAGAACAAGTTAAGGTGGGTGCCCGATGCCGACGTGGCTTTTGAGGCGGCCACCGAAGAAGGGTCTGTCATCTTTGTATCGATCGGATTTGTCGGCGAGGCGCGTAGCGAGGAGATTCGAAAGAGAGTTTTCGCAGATAAAGCAGTCATAGCTCAGGCTGCGCGAACGATCAACGTGCCCGCTTGGACTTGGGCGATTGGTGACGAGAGGAGGCTGCCTGACTTCGGGAAGGCGGAGGCGCTCGATCATTCGGCAAATCTCGCGCGTGCGACCAGTGAGTGGATCTCGGTGAACGCTCTTGGTACTTTTGCGGCTCCTCAACACCTTTGGTTGAATGGGGCAGGAGAAGTTTTATTGTCGGTGCCGTGGGAGTTAGATGCCGACGAAATGAGTTGGTGCTTTGATGAGGCGTTGCGCCTGGCAGCCGTGGAGGATCGTCCGGCGCCAACTAAAAAATCTCATCCTCCACGCCGATTACTTTTTGGGGCAGTCACCAGCGTGCTTGATGACGATGATCTCGGGCGCGGTCTTACGGATGATGAACTCGAGCCCACGATGAAGCGACTGAAGAGAGGGTACGTGACTGCGCGCAATCGTGATGACATCGGCCGCATTATGTTCACAGCAAACGAGGATGGGGCCGAGTTCCTCGGCCAGCAAATAGATATTTGGGCTCTTGGCGGTTCATCGACCTCCGGGATTATCGACTTTGTCTATGGCCTGATTGGTCTAGTGGCTCCAGTCGAGTTTCTCGAATTGCTGGAGAGCAAAGTTGGTTCACCGCGAGCGAGTTTGCGTGCGATCATTGCGGTCGGATACGAGCAAATAGGTCATCCGGATGGTTTAAAGGCAGTTAAGAAGGCGCTCAAGAGCGAGAAGGATGAGGTTGTCCGGCCCGAGTGGGTGCGTGCTTTGGGCGCATGTGCCTCGCGCGACAAGTCAGTTGCGAAGCAGCTGATCAAGTTTGCCGAGAGGGATGACAACTCATTGGTGCAACTGAATGCAGTACTTGCCCTGGGGCACGTACTACCGCAGCCGGATGCGCGTGATTGGCTAATCGAGATGGCCGAAACGGCTATCGGGGAAAGGCAATGTGCTGCGGCGTTAGCGCTCGCTTTGGGCCGTGAGCGCAGTGCAATCGATACACTTAAGAAGCTTCGCGGGGAAGTCAAGCTTGAGGCGAGCATTGCGGCTTTCGATTCCGCAATCAAAGTGCTTGAAGGCGCCAATCTCTTTGAGCTTGAAGATGCTGTACGCGCGATCGATGGAAGCGACTTACCGCGCCCCCGTCTCTTTTACCGGCCGAAGTTTGACATACCGGAGAGTGGTGAGGAGAGCGGCGAGGGGGAAGGCTAGCCGTCGTTTTCGGTTTCGAGCTTCGCTAAGAACTTGGCGGGGTTGGCTTGAAAGGTTTTCGGGCAGTTTGGGCAGCAGAAGCCGATGACCTTTCCATCGTGCAGCAGGTTGAATTGTGGATCAATCACATTGCCGCTGACGAGGCAGATGCTGTTGACGGGATTTTGTGTAGTGAGCGAGTTGGTTTCCGGGTCGAGGGCCGGGTCGACTTGCGAGGCATCATTGGTGAGCTTTGGTGTTTCTTCAGTCTCGAGTGCGACTGATATGCCGACGTCGCCGGCATCGATGTGCACCTCTGGCATAGCTTTGCGTAGAGTGGCCAGGCCCTCGGTGGTTATGCCAGCATCCCAAATCCAAAGTCGCTCGAGCGCGGGCAGTTGCCCGAGCGTTTCGATCACAGCGTCGTTCAGATGCGTGCGACTAACGATCAGTTCACGTAGATGATCATGGCCGGCGAGGTAGGCCAGGCCAGAGGTAGTCACTCGCGTTTCGCGCAGGTCGAGGCGTACCAGGGCGGGTATAGTCGAAATTATTTCAACGCTTGCATCGGTGATCTGCGTGCGCGCAAGCGAGAGATCGCTAATCCATTTGATGGTCGGGGTGATTAGCTCAAGCACTATGGCGTCATCAGTTGTATTTGCGGGGGCGGCAAAGTCGACCCAAAGCATTTTGGATCCAACTTCGACGGGCTGTACGTGCACCAGATGCTTACGCATGGCCGACAGCGCGGCTTCAGGGGCGGCGTGCGCGGCACTCTCTTCTTCTGGATCAGTTGCGCCTTCACTTTCATTTGCCGGGTTAGTCGGCAGTGGCAATTTGGCGCCTTCAGCGAGCTCGAACTCGTTTTCGAAGGGTGCGCCGGCAGCAAGCCAGGCGCGTATCAGTTGAATTTCTAGCTCGCTCGGCTGGGCCTTGTGGTCCGGCGGCATGTGATCGTCGTCATCGATCGGGAGTAGTATGCGATGAAGCAGTTCCTGATCTTCCGGTGAGATGCCGGTTTCGATGGCTGGGCCGCCATCGCCGCCCGCAAGCAATGCCTCCGGAGAGTCCGTCCGTAGGCC
Source organism: Planctomycetota bacterium (assembly GCA_022447335.1). Taxonomy (GTDB): domain Bacteria; phylum Planctomycetota; class UBA1135; order UBA1135; family UBA1135. Next base: position 18,625 of record JAKVCF010000001.1, read on the forward strand.
GCCTTTGACTTTGCGATCACCGTGGCACATGTTGCATTTCGCCTCAAAGAAGTGCTGAATGTGCAACTCGTAGCTGGCCAGGATCAGGCTGCCTCCCTCTGGGGTAGTCTGATTGGCCGACATCGATTCCTTAGGTTCGACCAGTGGCTTGAACAGGAAGCCTTTGCCGTGAGTCATTTCGGCGCCGAAGTGACCTGTCGGAATCATGACGATCACCGTCAGGGCCAAAGCCCAACGGTACATCGTTCGTGCGCCAAATATGCGCAGTAGGAAGACTACGATGCTACATGCTGCAGTAGCTATGCCGAGCTGCTCATGTAGTTTGAGTACTTCACTCGCGCTGTAGCTGGGATCGTTGTGTAGCACAACTCCGCTCGCTGCAGCCAGGCATGCAGAAACGCTTGCGAAAAAGACGAGGAATGCCGGCGCCACTGGCTGGCGCCGTAACGTGTTGACGCACTCCAGCATCACCAGGCCAATCAGTATGCCGATGGGTAGGTGCAGAATCAGCGGGTGCATTCGGCCAAAGACCGAAAGTAGTTCAGAAGCGGAATCGATTGGCATTGGGACTAAGCGAGCAGTTCCTTGCGCACGTCACCAAAGACATCGGTCAGTCGCATGTCGCGGCCCTGATGGCGATAGCCTAGCCGCTCATGGTCGAATCCAAGGCAATGCAGGAGCGTCGCGTGTAAATCATGAACACTGACTGGGTTCTCGACGATGTTGTATCCGAAGTCGTCAGTCTTGCCAAAGCTGATGCCCGGATTCATGCCACCCCCGGCGGCCCATACGCTGAAGGCGCGGGGGTGGTGATCGCGACCATAGTTAGTCTTAGTTAACTGGCCTTGGCTGTATACGGTGCGTCCAAATTCACCGGCCCATAGCACCAATGTGTCATCTAGTAGGCCGCGACGCTTGAGGTCCTTGATTAGAGCTGCTTGCGGTTGGTCGACCGTTCCGGCCTGTGCGCGCAGTTCATTGGGCAAGTTGCCCAGCTGGTCCCATCCCCGCATGTACAGTTGAATGAAGCGCACTCCGCGTTCGGCGAGGCGGCGCGCCATCAGACAGTTCGAAGCGTAACTTCCCGGCTTTTTAACATCGGGACCATACATTTCTAGTGTGGCCTCATCTTCGTCTGAGAAGTCGGTCAATTCGGGCACTGACATTTGCATGCGGTATGCCATCTCGTATTGTGAGATCCGGGCTTGCACCTCAGGGTCGAGGCTCCGCTCATACTCGCGCTCATTGAGCTCACCAACTAGGTCGAGCATGCGGCGGCGGTCTTCGCGCGTCACGCCGTCCGGGTCGCTTAGATATAGCACTGGGTCTCCGCCCGCTCGCATCTTGCATCCCTGGTGCTCGCTGGGTAGGAATCCCGAACCCCAGAAGCGTGCCGATAGCGCCTGCATGTTGCCGGTGCCTTGCGTGATCATGACTACAAAAGTAGGCAGATTGGCATTGGCGCTACCTAGCCCATAGGACATCCATGAGCCGAAGCTCGGTCGGCCAGGCTGCTGGTTTCCGGTCTGGAAGAAAGTAATTGCAGGTTCGTGGTTAATCGCCTCGGTGTGCATCGAGTTGATCATGCAGATCTCCTTCGCCACCGATCCGGTGTGGGGTAACAGCTCCGATAGCCACAGGCCGTTCTGATTGTTCTCGTAGCGCGAGAACTGAAAGATAGAGGGGGCAACTGGGAAGCGTGCCTGGCCACTAGTCATGCCAGTCAAGCGTTGGCCGTCGCGAATCGAATCCGGAAGATCCTGGTCAAAGCGTTGGCGCAGTCCTGGCTTGTAGTCATACAGGTCAAGGTGGCTCGGCGCGCCCTCCATGTGCATGTAGATGACGCGCTTGGCCTTTGGCTTGAAATGTGGGCCCAGTGGCAGAGCGCTGCTACCCATGGCACCTGCTTTGTTGGGAAGGCCGGCCAAGGTGGCCGGATTGGCGCCTAGCTCGCGGCCAAGCAGCGACTGCATGGCCAGGGCGCCGAGGCCAGTACTGAGCGTCGCACCGGCCTTGCGGAAAAAGCGGCGGCGGGTGAGCAGTAGTTCGCGCTCGCGCAGAGGGTCGTTCGTATGAGGATCGGTCATTTGAACTTCAGCACTTACTTGCGGGAGATGGTCTCGTCGAGGGCTAGGAGAGCATTGCCGAGCATGGTCCAGGCGGCCAGTTCGGCAGGGTCGTACTCTGCAGGAAGCATGGCTTCACCGACGGAGATCAGCTTTCTGGCGTCTTCAATGGCATTCGTATAACGTTCTTGGAAGGCTTCGAGTACTTCACGCAGGCGGACAAGTTCTGCGGTTTCCGGCATTCGGCTGGTACAGCGGCGGAACATGCGCGCGATGCGCCAGTCAGTGGCGTCATTCAGAAGCTCTCCCATGTTGGCAGGCGGTTCCTCAGCGAGTATGCGCTGAGAGAGTAGGCGTGCTGATTCGACAAACTGTTCGTCGTTCCAAAGTACTAGCGCCTGCAGTGGCGTGTTAGTTACGCCACGGCGAATGGTGCAGAACTCACGGGTTGGTGCATCGAAGGTTAGTAGTGATGGCGGTGGAACAGCGCGTTTCCAGTAGGTGTAGATGCTGCGCCGCCAGAGGTCATCGCCTTCCCCTTGCTCGAAATTGCGTGTATTGGATTGTGGCATCGCGACTTCGCGCCAGAGGCCAGAGGGTTGATATGGCTTTACTGATGGGCCGCCCATTTGTTCAACCAGCAAGCCCGATACATAGAGGGCTTGGTCGCGTATCTCTTCGGCTCCCAATCGACGGCGGGGGTAGTTCCCCAGCAGGCGACCTCCCGGGTCGGCAGCAGAGACTTCGGGGCGTAGGCGTGAGTCTTGGCGGTAGGTTGAGCTGGTCACTATGCGGCGCAGAATCGCGCGCGTATCCCAACCGCTTTCTCGAAACTCAACGGCGAGCCAGTCAAGTAGTTCGGGGTGACTAGGCCAGGATCCTTGCAGCCCAAAGTCTTCACTAGTTTCAACAATGCCCGAGCCAAAGACCATTTCCCAGTAACGGTTGATAGTTACGCGCGCGAGTAGCGGGTTATTGGCATCGGTCAGCCACATCGCCAGACCACGCCGGTCATTTGGTGCGCCTTCAGGCAGTGAACCTAGTGAGGCGGGAATGCCCCGCTCAACCGGGCGATCCTTGTCTGGGTGGTCATAGGCGCCGCGCATCAGAACAAAAGTTTCACGCGGACTTTCCAGTTCTTGCATGACCATTGTCAGTGGGATGGAAGATTCGATTGTGTCCAGCTCAGTCGCGAGTTCCTCGATCTTGGTCAGCTTGGCAAGGAATGCTGGTGAGTGCTGTGTACGCCAAGTTGCCGACATACGCTGGGCTAGGTTGTTGGCGCCCAGTTCGCGGGAGGATTCCGGCGTCAGTGCAAAGACTAATGATCCCCCTAATTCATCTTGCGGCGGACGCGCTTCGTAGTACAGGCCGCCAGCGCCGCCTGTGTTGATGATTTTCATGACGAAGGTGTGTACGCCTGGCGTAAGCTTGATCACGACCTTTTCCTGATCCGGAGCGACGCCGCGGTTAACTCGGTTCTCGTGGATCATTTTTCCATTCAGATAAACCTGAATGCCATCATCGGACCCTAGCGAGAGTTCTAGTTCGCGTTCGCTCGGTACAAATAGTCGCTTACCAGCGAAGCTGATTGCCTGGCCGGATGGTAATGAAGTAACTCGCTCGCCATCCTTGACTTGTGCGACGAAGACCCAGCTGTAGTTGTCGGGCGCATATTTTTTGGCGAAGTCGATAGTCGAATCGGCCTCTGGGCCAAACACGGTGTCGTAACCCGGATCACCTTCGCTTTGTGGTTTGTATGGCCAGGTTCCATACCAGCGTGAATCGGCAATAGGGAGCGCAGCTAGGCCATCGGCGCCGATGTTTCCCGGAGTCAAGCGTACGCGCCCAAAAGAATGTTCACTGTAGATCGATTGGTAGTGAAGCGTGATCTTCAGGTCGGTGCCACCTGGGTATCCGAAAGGTTTGTCGGTTAGGAATATTGCGTTGCGGCCACCGGGGGTATTGTGAGCGTCTACGGCCCAGACTTTGTTGTGGTCCGGGTCCAGGACATTTACCACGTCGAAGTCGGCATCTGCTTGTTCGAAGTCTGCCCAGGCCCAGGTGAATTTCAATGGCTCACGAATAGTCGAGTCGGCCAGTGAAATAGCCTCAGCTTCGATATGTGAAAGTACGGCGTTGCCATTTGAGGCACGACCGACGCGCCCCTCGGTATGACTAGGGTCGCCGATCGCTTCCAGTAGCAATGTGCGCAGATTTGTGTCCATTGTGCGCAACACGATCGTGTGACTTTCTTTGGCCGGGCTTTCTCCGCTTGCCAAGATTGAGCCATCGTTCTGCGGGGTCAAGGTCGAGCCGGCGCTCGCTTCGGCCGAGATGAACTCGTTCTCCGACCACATGACGCTATATCTTTGCGCGGCGCTGCTGAGAAAAGTTTCATAAGCGATTGCGTCTTCACTCGATGGTTTTGCCATCTCTGTTTGCAGCTGCTCAATCTGCTTCTTTAAGTCAGCCTGTGCGATCGTCTGCTTTTCGCTTGGCACCTGCATGAAAGGCTCAAAGGCGCGTTGCGAATTGGGGAGTTGGCTGTAAAGGCCCGGCTCCTGGTTCGAGTTGAAGTACGCGAAGAGCGAGAAGTACTCCTCCTGTGATATTGGGTCGAACTTATGGTCGTGACAGCGGCTGCATTCGACGGTGAGGCCGAGGAAGACAGCGCCTGTCGTTGCCGTGCGGTCTGCAGCGTATTCGACCAGATATTCCTCATTGATTGCGCCACCTTCGTCGGTAATGACATGGTTGCGGTGGAATCCACTCGCTACCTTCTGCGCAATTGTGGCGTTGGGGATCAGGTCGCCCGCGAGTTGTTCGTAAACGAACTCATCAAAGGGCTTGTTGTTGCGAATCGATTCGAGCACCCAGTCACGCCAAGCCCACATTTGGCGCCCAGCATCCATATGGATGCCATTGGTGTCGGCGTAGCGTGCAGCATCAAGCCACGGAGTCGCCATGCGTTCGGCATAGCGGGTTCTGTATGGCTCTTTAGTAAGAATCTTGTCAACTAGCGCTTCATAAGCCTCCGGATCACGCGCTGCTTGTTTGAGGTAGGAGTCAAGTTCTTCAGGGGTCGGTGGCAGCCCGGTAAGGTCTAGGAAGACTCGGCGAGCTAAAGTCGCTTGATCTGCTTCGGCTGATGGAGTTAGGCCGGCGCGTTCCAGGCCTTGCAGTACGAAGGCATCCATTGGGTCGCGTACCCACTCCAGTTGTTTCGGCGTCGGTACTTCTGGACGTTCTGGGGGGATGAATGCCCAGTGATCTTCATAGACCGCTCCCTGTTCGATCCACTTGTGGATGAGCTCCTTCTCATCGCGCGTTAGCGGCCGCACTTTGCTGTCAGTTGGCGGCATGATTTCCGAGTCGCCGTGATCCAGGCTGATGCGATACCAAAGTTCGCTTTCGTCTGGGTTGCCTGGCACGATCGCCCTGTAACCGCCAAGGTCCGCCGTGGCAAAGGTGTGTGAGTCGAGGCGCAGGTCGGCTTTGAGCGTAGCTTCGTCTGGTCCGTGGCAGACAAAGCAGCGGTCACTCAGTAGAGGTCGAATGTCACGGCCGTAGCGAACTTGTTCCTGGGTGACTGGATCTTGCGCAGTGGCCAAATCGGCGGTGCCCTCAGGGGAGGGGGACAGCCAGCCCGGGGTCGCGGCGGCAAGGCCTGCGAGGCCTAGGCAAGAAAGAGCGCGAAGTGGGAGAGTGGGGGTCGGCATCGATCCAAATGGGAGTCACCATCCTATTCCGGAATCTACTGCTAGGTGGTGCTGGCGAGCGCGAATCGGCCGCCGATTTTTCGCTGTTTCGCGGGTGAATCAGGTCATTCTCGAGTGGCACTGCCAGCTGTCACTCTTTTCGCCCAGGGCGATCCTTGGCGGTAGTCCTCAGGCCTGTATCCGGTGCGCGCGCCGTTGAAGCCGAAGGGGGTTGGGTGCCAGTTCTCGGTCAGGGTGGCGGGGAACCCCTCGCGTGGGATCACATCGGCCTCGCCTAGGCACCACAGGCTGGCGTTGAGTAAGAGGCGGCGGAGGTCGACATCAGTCCAATCATCGGCTGTGCCCATAGTCGTTGTGAACACTCGCTGAGACGGCCGTCCATCATCGCGAAGGATCTCACGGACCCAAGCGACCGGCATCATCGGTGAGTTCTTTTTACCTTCCAGTGCCGGATCATCTGGCGACATGCCAGATACGACCTGGCCTTCGAGTAGCACGGTCGCGTCGCCTGGCAATTCTCGTACACCGTATACATCGCTTGGACCGAATGCTGGGCCGACACCGCGTAGCGCCGGATGATGAGCCTGCATCGGATGTGGTAGTGCGCGCGTGGCTTGGCTGCCGTGGTTGCCATGGTGACTAATCCAAGTTTCGCCGAGTATCTGGCGGCCGAAGCCATCCTTCCAATCTTGTGCGCGGAAGTCCCAGTGCGCATAGCGATCCTTGCGATTTTTCTTGTAGTGGAAAGCGTGCGTCGAGGTGCGGATTCCGATTACCGGTTTACCTGCTTCGATGTAATCAACGATCGGCTTCATCTGCGCCTCTGGTAACTCACGAAAACGAAGCTGAATCACTAGCAAGTCAGCATTAGCAATCAGTTCTGTGCCTGGAATATGGTGCAGTTGGTTTGGGTCAACTTCTCCAGTTTCAGGATTTTGGCTGAATAGCACGTAGCATTCGAAGCCTAGTGCATGCAGTTGGCGTGCCAGCATCGGTTGCACTTCTTCTGAACGATACTCTTCGTCGCCTGCAATCAATACAACGCGACGGCCCTTCCCGGGCGCCTGGCCGGCATTGTTTGGGTAGTGCAGCCAAGGAGTTTCCAGTCCTCCTGGAGGCGCGTTGCCTTCGAGTTGGGCGGGAAGCGCAGTGGTCGCAAGGAGTAGGGGGGCCAAGGCGAACATGAGCTGAGCCTAGCCGAGTTGGACAGTGGCGGTAGTGGGCGGCAGGATAGTGCCGTCATGCGCAGTCGTCCCTCCTGGATTCTGGCCTTCGCTCCTCTGGCCCTCGGTTTGGGAGCGCTCCGCTCGACTGAGTTGGCATCTAACGAGTGGCAATGGTTATTTTTGACGGACGACCGTCAGCCGGGTTACTCCGCTTCGCAAGGTGCGCCACCGGCAACGCGTGGCAGCGCTGATAGCTATGCGCCGAGCGAAAATGGGCACGGTCTTATCTTTAACCAAAAGGAGGATGTGCTGGTTGTGGCCGCTCCCTTAGGTGACCGATTTAGCCAGATGCCGCGTGCGGCGATGAGTGTCGAGGCTTGGGTCGCGATCGAGCGGCCGCAGCGCTGGGGTGGGGTCGTGAGCTGCCTACAAGACAATGCTAATTACGAGAAGGGATTCGTCCTGGGTTATGACGATCAGCACTTCACTTTCGGTCTGGCGACTACGGGCATGGATGATGGCGACGGCCGCATGAGTTACTTCACGGGGCGCACGCCCTTTGAAGTGGGGCGTTGGCATCATGTAGTTGCGACATTCGATGGCGAGGTTTCATGCATCTATGTCGATGGAGCGCTTGACTTCGAGTCGAAGTTACAGCATGGAGAAGTGCTGTACGACCCTAGTGCGCCTTTAGTGATTGGCGCTTACCGCGATGATAACGAAGACAATGTTCTTGATGGCCGCATGGCCTCTGTGACTATCAGCGACAAAGCCTGGTCACCGCGAGAGATTGCAAAGCGTTACGCCGAGCATCGTGAGCGGAGCAAGCTCCCGATATGGACTGATACAGAGTTTGGTTTTTCGGTAGACCCCTTCTTGACTTGGCCGCGTGTCGATGGAGTCAGCTTGCAATGTGAGACTACCTTTCCAGCGCGTGCCGAGCTGCGCTTACGGCGTGACGATCAGGGCGAGATAGAGGTTGCTGCACATCGTTCGGAAGATATGCGCACACTTCATACTTTTCGTTTACGCGATCTGACTGCGAATCAGAAGTACTTCTACTCGGTATACGTTGAGAGTGCGAGCGGTGAATCGGTCGAGTCTCCGGTGCGTTCTTTCCGCACCGCTTCAACGGAGGATCGTTCGTATACCTTCGCTGTGATTGGGGATACACAGACGAACGGAGCGGTGGCTGGGCGCGTGGCTCAACTGGCTTTCGAGCATCGCCCAAATTTTGTTGTGCACTGTGGCGATCTAGTCGATACAGGTGGCAACAAGCGCGATTGGACCGATACTTTTTTCCCAGCTATGCAGCCGCTTCTCGCGCACGCACCGATGATGCCGGTCCTTGGCAATCATGAGCAGGATGCGCGACTCTATTACGACTACATGGATTTGCCCGACCCGGAACGCTGGTACAGTTTCGAATACGGCAACGCCGAGTTCTTCATGATCGATGGCAATCGTTCATTGGAAGATCAGTCGGAGCAGCTGGAATGGCTGAAGTCCGCACTACGGAATTCGAGGGCGACTTGGCGATTTGCCGTACTTCATCAGCCGCCTTATACCAGCGACTCCAATGATTATGGCAATACGGCGACGACTAGCTCGACGCGTGGAGATATGAATGTGCGCAATATCGTGGCTTTGCTTGAGCGCTATGGAGTAGACCTATGCTTTTCAGGTCACGTACATGACTACGAGCGCACCTTTCCTATCTTTGGAGGGGAGGTGCAGCCCTATAGCAAGGGTGGAGTGATCTACGTCACCGCTGCCGGGGGAGGGGGGTCACTCGAAGATTTCGATGCAACTAACACGTGGTTTGGGCATAAGAAGGCGCGCCGCCACCATTTCGTCTATCTTGCGATTCATGGCGAACAGCTCGAATTGCATGCCGTAGATGAAGAAGGTCGACTTTTCGACGTGCTGACGCTGCAGCAGCGCGGCCGCTAAATCGCAATTGAGGGCGGTGCGCCCAAGGTAGACGCGCTGGAAGGAGAGGGGTTCGGTCATTCGCCGACCAGAGTCAAGCTGACGTGTCGCGTATGCGGGGCCGCGCGATGTTCATAGAGGTAGAGGCCTTGCCACGTGCCGGCGGAGATGCGGCCGTGTGTTACTGGCAGACTCAAGCTGGTGGCAGTGAGTACCGAGCGTATATGCGCAGGCATGTCATCAGGGCCCTCTGCAGTGTGGCCAAACATCGGGTCACCGTCCGGGATGGCGCGCTGCATCCACTCTTCAAGATCGGATAGAACTTGCGGGTCAGCATTCTCGCAGATGATGAGCGAGGCCGAAGTGTGATGGATAAATACAGTGAGCACGCCGGTTTGCGCCGGAGTGCCTGCAACGAAGTGCTGCGCAGGTTCACTGATTTCGAGAAAGCCGCGCCCCGAGGTGCGGACTTGCAGCGTGTCCTGGAAGATCGATGCCATCGTGTCGTTTCTATCATCGGGGACGCGCCGAGTCGCGTCCAGCTGAAGTGGCGCGGGCCTAAGATGGTCGGGTGATCAAGTACTTGGGCTCGAAGCGTACGCTGCTCCCTTGGATTCTCGAGACAATCGAGGAATGCGCGCAAGGTGAAAAGCTTCATGTGCTCGATCTCTTTTCAGGGACTTCGCGGGTGGGTCATGCGTTGAAGGCCGCGGGTCATCGTGTAACGGCTAATGATTGGAATACATATGCGGCGACTTTAGCGCGCTGCTATGTGCAGTCAGATGTCACACGTGCGGCCGAAGCAGAAGCGCTTCTGCTCGAGCTCGCATCTCTTCCAGGGCGATCCGGGTATTTCACCGAGACTTTTTGCGAGCGAGCGCGATTTTTTCAGCCACGCAACGGTGCGCGAGTTGATGCCATCCGTGATCAGATTGCCGCATGGGATTGCGACCCTGAACTCGAGTCAATACTTCTAACCTCTCTGATGGAGGCTGCTGATCGTGTGGACTCTACTACCGGAGTGCAGATGGCTTACCTGAAGGATTGGGCGCCGCGCGCCCGAGGCGAGCTCGAATTGCGCATGCCCCAGTTGTTGTCGCAGCCGGCGGTGGGGCCGTGTCGCGCTATGCAGGCGGAAGCGCGTGAGGCCGCGGCAATGATCGAAGCCGACTTGGTGTATCTCGATCCGCCATACAATCAGCACAAATACGAGGGCAACTACCATGTCTGGGAGACTTTGGTGCGTTGGGATGCTCCCGAACACTACGGTGTGGCCCGTAAGCGTGTGGATGTCCGCGAACGGCGCAGCGGATTCAACTCCAAGCCGGGAATCGCGGCCGCGCTGACTGAGGTTGTTGACGCGCTGCGCGCAAGATGGGCTCTAGTGTCTTTCAGCGACGAAGGCTTTCTCTCTCGCGAAGAGCTCGAATTGATCTTGGCGCGACGTGGCAATGTTCATGTATTAGAGCGGCCGCACAAGCGTTATGTCGGAGCGAAAATCGGTATCCACAATCCTGCGGGCGAGAAAGTGGGTACAGCCTCACACGCGAGCAACCGCGAATATCTTTTCGTGGTAGATCTCAGCTCTTCGTGAGGGGCTTCATGCGCGAAAATCGCTACTTGACTGCGAGAACGTTGGTAGTCAAGCAGTTTGAGGTGTCGACTGCTTGGCCCCAGACAGCTCCGCAGACTGCGGAAGGCACGAAAAAGGACAGGCTCGCGTTGCCGTTCGCATCGGCTGACGCGAAGCCTCCAACGCGTGCCGTTGAGTTCAGCCCGAGTTGAATCCCGGCGCAACGCCCACCGGGCACGACGTAGTTTCCGATTCCTCGCGCCCAAGCGAATGCGACTAGCTCGCCCGGTGTCATGCCGCTGACCAAGAAAGTCATCGAGCTCCCACAGTCCCCAACTTTGGTTAGCGATGGGCCGGTGAGCATATAGGTGTGAAATCCGATTCGCCACTCGGGCGGGAACGCGCCGCCATTGAGGAAGAGTGGGGGGTCATATTGCGTGTTTACTGGCGACTCATAACTGCCCGTTCCATTCATGCCGGTGTCAGTGCCGATTACTTGGATGACATAGGGTTCGCCCGCTCGCATCTGGATGTTTGCCGAGGTCACGTTGATCCAGGCGATCTCCGTGTTGCTCGTGCTCTTGGAATAGTTTCCGGTCCATACAGGAGTACTGGTCTGCCACGCGCTTCCAAGAAGAATGGCAAGCTTGATGGTGGATCCCGCCGATCCAGTCAGTTCAAGCTCAAATCCTTCGAGCTGACCATCAAAGCCAGCAAGAGTTTCGGCTTGCCAAGTGAGGCTGCTCGTACTGAAGTTGTAGGACGCACCCTGTGCACTGGTGCCTGCAGTCTCGCTGGAGAAGGGAGAAAGTTGGTCCAGGGAGCCAGTCTGAGCTTCCAGGGAAGGGGCGAGGATTAGCGCGAAGAGGGAGAGGAGGGTAGGGAGGCGCATTGCTCCAGCCTACGCGAGGTTGGGAAATCCTGCCTCGCTGCCGCGATCACCAAGGCAGGCTTTTGCCTGACCAGTTCACGAAGCTGCCCGAATCAGATAAGGACAAGTTGTCGATGCGTGCCAGCATGCCGGCGACCGATTCGCCAATCTCAAGCGGTGCCGCGATACCTCCCATGTCAGTCTGTACCCAGCCTGGGTGAAGTAGCAGTACCGAGATTTCGTCGGGCGCAAGGTCGATGGCGAGGGATCGAGCGGCCGCATTCAATCCTGCTTTTGCAGAACGATAAAGGTACGAGCCGCCGGAACTGTTGTCCGTAATGCTGCCCATTAAGCTGGTCAGGAAGGCCACCTTCGCACCACCTTTGGTGGCGCCAGCGCGAAGCTGTGGGAGTAAGGCCTGCGCGGTCAAGATTGGGGCAATGGTGTTTACATGCAGTACTCGCTTCCAATCAGTTTCTGGCAATTCCCCCATGCAAATTCCTTTGGGTCCGTAGATCCCCGCATTGTGAATCAGCGTGTGGATTGCGCGCCCGTCGAGGGCTTCGGCGAGGGCGGAGCGGGAATCTGCGATGGCGACATCACAGCTAAGGGTTTCCAGTCGATTGTTGGCACCAAGGGAACTCGCGATCGTATGCAGAACATCAGCATCTGCTTCATTGCGAGTGGTTGCTATGACTTGGTCGCCACGCGTGAGTAGTCGCTCGACGAATCCTCGGCCTAGCCCACGGCTGGCGCCCACGACAAGGGTAGAGGTCATGGCAGCAGGATACGATGAGCGGAGGTGTGTGTTTTGCACACCGCAGTTTCCGAGCTATTCGGAGTGCCGATTCAGTAGCCACTGAATCCAGTCGAAGGCCTCGTCTAGAGCGACTTGCACAATGGTGAGGTGCTCGGTGTCCGGCACGATGCGGCCGACCAGGGTTGGGTGGCTGGACTCTTCCAGCTGCGCAATCAGCGCCTCGGCGCCTGGGCGGGCAAAGTCCTTTTCTCCGGCTTGTACCAAGATTGGGATCTTGCCGAGTGCAACTAGCGTGGCCGCATCATTCGCTGGGCGGCCTCCGCCGATCAATACCATGCCAGCAATGCGAATGCCGGCCTCTTCAAGTAGGGCGGCTGCCGACAAGGCGGTTTGTGCTCCCATGGAATGGCCCAGTACAAAAATACGCTTTGGGTCTGCGTTTAGCATTTCCACTAACTGCTGCGTCACTGACGCGAGCTTAAAGCCAGCGTCCACACGTGGGGCGGCCAAGAATCCGCGCAGTGTATTGGCTTTCCGAGCCGCTTTACCGAAGCCATATCCCTCGAAGAATAGGTTCTCGCTACCGCCCATACCGTGGAGGGCGATCACCAAGGGTGGTTGTTCTTCCTTGGACTCTGGCCATTGCAGTCGGACGACGTCGCGACCTCGTTCACGCGGGAGTGCAATCCACTCCTGACGAGCGATAGATCCACTGCGCTTACGCACCTGTTCTTCGTCGCCCTGTTGCCGTAACCATCGCATGTATCCTCCAGGGACTTGCAGCGCTTTTTGGTCAGCGACAAGGAGTTGTTCGGAACGATGAAGCAGAAACTCCCCCGGTAGTTTTGTCTCGAAGGAATCGCCTCGGAGCATGCCGCTGAGAATTTCAAGATGGAGTCGCGTCGTTGCGGTGACCCAGGGGGCGAGAGTGTCTATGGATGCTGAGCGAGTGTTTTGCACCGTGCGAGCTCGTTTGCGTGCGTTGGGCACTACTTCTGGATTGGCCGAGTAAATCGCAGGGAGTTCTCCATACGAGAAGCCATAGAGCTCCGAAGATGTGCCATACGGCCCTTCGGGCGAGGTAATTGGGCCGTAGTCATACGTGAAAGGAAGCGACTTCACTTCGAATGACTTCTTCGCCTTCGGTACGTGAATCGTGATTGGATGTGGAAGATCGGCTGGGTAAATCTGCGCGACTGTCAGGCGAAAAGAGTCGCCGGGTTCGAGCATCCACATATTTGGGGCGACGGAGAGGCAGTCGTAGGCGTTCAGATCTTTCCCAGCGAGCTGCGCACGCGCCTCGTCCAGCGCTCGTGCCGCGCCCGGAAGGTCGAGGCTGAAGAAGGCATTGACAGACTTTTCAATCACGGGCAGTGCATCGCGCCGCAACTGTGGTTGTTCTTGGGCGTGCTCAAAGGCGCGTTCCATTTCCTGCACACGCAGGCCCAACTCGTAGCGAAGGTCTGGGCTGGCATGCTCGGGTCCCTGCAAGAGAAGAGGCGCGAGCAGTGTTCCGTACAAGGGCAGCATCAGTTCAGCTTATAGGGCAGAGCTTGGAAATAGTTGTGGCCGGCCTTGCAAAGCGAGATCCTGAAAAACTGTGTGGGCAGGAAGATTTTTGAGAGCACAAGGAAATCGTTTGCACAAGGGCTGAGGGTTTGATGTCTATGGAGTCCTTTTGGGCAAGCTGGGAGGCCGTGTTACGATGAGGGTTCGCGCTGGACAGATCAGGTCCAAAAATCCGAGTAAGAGAGTGAGTCGCAAGTGATGATCGAGCCAAAGACTTTTCAGCCCATTTCGGGTCAGAAGCTGCTTGATCTTCCGCAAGTCCGTGCTCTGCCAGCGGATACCCAGTTTGCGATGCGCGTCGTGGCTACAGTTCTCCCTTTCCGGGTGAACAACCACGTGCTTGAGGAGCTGATTGACTGGTCTAGGGTGCCGGATGATCCGATGTTCCGGTTGGTTTTCCCGCAGCCTGGACAGCTGGAGCCCCAAGTTTTTGATCGCGTTGCAGAGTTGATCAAAGCTGGGGCCGATGAGGATACGGTCCAGCGCGAGGCCCGAGCGATCCAGACCCAGGATTTGAATCCGCACCCGGCAGGGCAGCTGGAGCACAATGTGCCGCTGGTCGACGGGGTCCGCATGGATGGGATTCAGCACAAGTACCGCGAAACGGTGCTGTTTTTCCCTTCGCAGGGCCAGACCTGCCACGCTTACTGCGGCTATTGTTTCCGCTGGGCGCAGTTCGTCGGCATCGACGAACTTAAGTTCGCGTCGCGCGAGGCCGAAGGGCTGGCCTCCTATCTACGGGAGCATCCTGAGGTCACCGATGTCCTGTTGACAGGTGGCGACCCCATGGTCATGCGGACGAGGGTGCTTGAGCGTTACATTGAGCCCTTGCTAACCCTTGATCATGTGCAGAGCATCCGAATTGGCACGAAAGCACTGGCGTGGTGGCCTTATCGCTTCGTCACCGACAAGGATTCCGACGATTTAATGCGTCTTTTCGAGCGGGTGCGTGGTGCTGGCAAGCGCATGGCGTTGATGGCTCATGCTAGTCATCCGGTCGAGCTCGAGCCGAAAGTGGCGCGCGAAGCTGTGCGTCGTATTCAGGACACGGGTGCAGTTATTCGCTGCCAGGCCCCTTTGGTGCGTCATGTTAATGACGACCCAGAAGTTTGGGCAGACTTGTGGCGGGAAGAAGTGCGCCTCGGCATGGTGCCGTACTACATGTTCGTCGAGCGTGATACTGGTGCCCGGGCCTACTACCATCTGCCGTTGACGCGTGCGTTGGAGATCTACCGCGAGGCGCTGCGGCGTACTTCGGGTCTGGCGCGCACGGTGCGCGGGCCGTCGATGTCAGCGGACCCTGGTAAGGTTTGCTTGGATTCGATTGAGCGTATCGCGGGCGAAGAAGTCTTCGTTCTTCGCTTCTTGCAGAGCCGTAATCCGGATTGGTCGGGACGCACCTTCTTTGCGCGTTACGACCCAAGTGCCGCTTGGCTCAATGAGTTGCAGCCGGCCTTTGGCGAGTCGAAGTTTTTCTTCGAAGAATCGGCTAGTGCCGTACAGGCCCAGTCGCGCATCGCAGAATCGGTCTAGATCGGGTTTATTGCAAGCTTCGCGCGGTAATCGTGCGAAGAGCTACTTGAGTCCAGCGCTTGGTCAGGTTAGAGAAGGTAGAGCCACAATGGTGGTCACCCCCATGCTCCGCACCTTTCTCTGCCGCGTCTTTCGCGGACGACCCAAGATGATTCAAGTAGGAACTACTGCGCCAGACTTTCGTGTATTTGATCACGAGGGCAAGGAGCGCACGCTCAGCGAGTTCGCTGGTAAGCGCCTTGTGCTCTGGTTCTATCCCAAAGCTGACACTCCTGGATGAACGAAGCAAGGCCAAGGATTCCGTGATCGAATCCAAGACTTTGTCGACCGCGATATCGCGGTGTGTGGCGTTTCTCTCGACTCGGTCGAGGATAATCGCGTATTTGCTGAGAAATTCAGATTTCCCTTTCCGCTCTTGTGTGACACCACGGGTGCTATGAGCATGGCTTACGGGGCTGCTGCGAGTGCTGAAGATCAGTACGCTTCGCGCTACACATTTGTGATCGACGCGCACGGCCAAGTGCAGGAATCCATAGATACGAAAGATCCTGGCGGCCAAGCTGCGGATCTACTCGATCGACTTATTTGACCACCGGAGAGCGTAGTTCTACCTATTGGCTCCGGTCGCGCTGGGCTCAGTCTTTGGGGCGGCGGGGAGACGGCCACGTTGAGTAGGTAGGTCCACCTGGGGTCGGAAGAGCGCTTCGGCGCCTCGCTTCTTATTGCCGAGTGCGGCGCGTATAGCTTCTTTCCGGCTACTTTCACTTTCCGGCACACCGTCGAGGTCAAAGCCGAATTCTTGCACGACGAGTAGGCAGATGAATTGACCGGTTTTGGTTTCGATCGGGATGAATACGTCGCGTCCGGCTAGCCAATGGAAGTCTTTGTTCTTCTTGAGATAGATCTCATTCATAAGAAGTCCGTCCGGGCGTAAAGACATGCGCACTCGGTTATCTCCGCCGTAGTTGCTGAAGGGGAAGGGGAGGTCCGACAGAATGCGAAAAATTTGAGCGCGATATCTATCCCCATTCGGTGCGGTCGCTCGCACTCGGCTCTCCGCTGGGATCTCAACAACTTCAAACCGGTTGCCTGGCTGATCGAAGTAGCTGGAGCAATCGTCTTCAGCGGCAGACCAAGATTCAAGATCGGCGAAGACTAAAGTGGCTGCGCGCAGAACTGTGTCTTCTCCGCCGCGCTTGCGCCAGAGCTCGGAGCGATCCTTATTGTCTGTGAGCTGCCAATTTGCAAGGTGAAGGATGCCATCATCGTGCATGTTGTTTTGAGGGGCCCACTTGCGGTGGAATAGGCCGGCATCGCAGAGTAGCTCGTCGAGATTGCGGCGCTCAGACTTACTGAGCCCAGGTAGTTGTTTTTCGCGTTCGTCGAGTCGCTTGAGTAGGAGTTTGGTGTCGGTGCGGAAAGGGGCTAGCTCGAGGATGAGGTCGGCGAGATAGGTTGGCTCGTGTTTAGGGCCAGGTTTTTGGCCCGGTGACAGGTTGAGGTCGCGCGTCGCGAACTCTTGGAACCAAGCCACAAGGTCAATGGGGAGGTTGCCCACTTCCTTTTGTGTTGGTATGGGTAAGGACCAATCCGGATCGAAGTGCAGTTCGCAGAATTCTTTCCAGCTAACTTCGCGATGGAGAGTTGATGGGCTCGTGTTGTGGTCTACTGAGCCTTGAGTTGCGAGCAGAAGTAGCAAGCCGGATAGCATCATCATCTTTTAGTTGAAGGCGGGTGAATTCCAAAGTCCGGTTAGGATGGGGTATGCACACTTGGGCAAAGGGTTTGCTGATCGTGACCAGTCTCTTCTGGTGTAGGTCGGAGTTGCAGGCTGGGAATCCTGGGTTGGCCTTGCAGGAGCCAGAAGACGCCGCTGAGGTCGATCAGGCGGTCCGTATCCTCAAGGCCCGCAAGCTGTCTTGGGACGAAAAGGCGGAGGCTATGGACACGCTTCTTGCGGCGGGCTTGGGGGGCTGTGGAGAACTTGCGAGCCATTTGGCGAAGTCCTGTCAGAGTTTGGATGCTTCCTTTCATAAGAGCTGGACGCGTTTAGAGCGAGATTTTGCGAAGGAGGCGAGCGAAATCGCCGAGGGTCGTCTCAATAAGGCTGCGATGAAGCAAGTCGAAGAATTGCGGAAGACATGGCTAGCGGCCAGTCGCATGGCGTCTTTGACCAAGGGGCAGGTGCAAGAGGTATGTGACTCTGCACACGCAGAGCTTAAAACCTTACTTGATGTTTCAGTAGTTCATGTTTGGAGCGCATCCCCCAAGCTCGAAGCTCGTTGGACTGATCTGGTTCTTCGGCTCGATGATCAGATCTTTTTGTATGACTATTGGGCTGCTGCACGAGAGCAGCTGCTTGAGGCGGGGGGGGCATGGGCCCGCAAGTCCTATGTGAAGAAGGATCTTCCGGACCCACTTCTCTATGAGCGCCGTATTTTGGCCGCCCTGGATCGTGCGGCTCGCCTTGCGACAGTAATGCCCGAAAAGGACCGGAAGACGATTCTGGCGAATGAAGCCGATTTAGCGCAGCTGGAAGCTGAAGAGGCTGCAGGGATTTTGGAGCTCAATCGCATCCGGGTGCGCGCGGGGCTTTCTGCGTTGCGCGTGGACCTGAAGTTGTGCGATGCCGGGCGCGGTCATTCTAAGGACATGGTCGAACACCATTTTTTTGCGCACGAATCTCCCTTGCCCGGCAAGAAGTCACCCAGTGATCGCGCGGCGCTCGCAGGGACTAGTGGAGGGGCGGAGAATATCGCTGCTGGTCAGAGCTCGGGCCATGCGGCCATTCGCGCTTGGTGGTATAGCCCGGGTCACCACCGAAACATGATGGCCAACCATGGGCGAATTGGCCTAGGTCGGCACCAGAATCACTGGACCCAGATGTTCGGTTAGAAGGTGTCGAGCAAGGCGTCGCGCTCACGCAGCCGCTCGACTAGTCGTTCGCCCAGCGCATGTGCAGGGGTCAAGAGGCCGGCGTCGCGCGCCTCGCCTGCGCAGAGGGCAAGTCCGATTTGCGCTAGACATCGCACCGTCACGGTATTGCCTGGATCCCCGGGGAAGAACCAATCGACTCGGGCGTCGGGCTGAGCAAGATTCCCAGCGAGCACAGTAAGTTCGACAAAGCCATTGGTGCGAGTTTGCTCAGAAGGGCCTGTGCCAGGTGTGGGTCCAAACCGCTGCATGATTTTGCGCCCGAGTGGCTTGCGCAGCGCCCAATCGCCGACCTTCATGCCGAATGCAATTTGCTTCGCTTTGTTGAGGTCGGAGGTGCGCATGAATTCGGAGTAACTGAAATCATTGCCGTAGCTGCGGCCTGCAGCGTCTGAGAGAGCGGCGGATCGTCGTATGACGCGCTCGTTGACGGGAGCCATGATGAAGGGGGCCGCGTAGCCATTAAGTGCCGGGATGGAGAAGGTTTCCTTCCTCGAGGGGGGCTGCGCTCGGTATTCCCAGGATTGTTGGGGGTCTGGGTCGAGTAAGAATGGGTGAGCGAGATCTTCGGGTTCGTAGCGAGTGGACTGAGCGATGCCAGTCGCCAGCGTTCCGCCGTTAAGCCCACCTTTCAAGCGATAGAAGCCAGCCAAGTCGTTGACCGGGAGGTTCTTTTGTTGGAGTTCGCGTACCAAGGTGAGCACGGCCAGATCGGAGGGGACGGAGTCAAAGCCCGAGGCGGGAAGAAGCGCTGCCCCCGTGCGGCGTGCAATGGCATCGTGGGATTGAATCATTTCCCACATCCAGCCGAGTTCGCCAGATAGGTCGGCGTAGTGCGTGCCCGAGGCGGCGCATGCCGCCAAGAGCGGGGTGCCATACAGCTGATATGGGCCAGCACAGCTGAGCACAACACGGGTTCGCGCGACCAGTCGTTCGCATGCAGCCGGGTCAGTGCTGTCGGTGACGATGGAGGTTGCTCCCAGTTGTCCGCCGAGCGCTTGAAGCTTGGGTTCGGAGCGGCCACTAATGGCCCACCGCAGCCCTGAGTCGGCAGTCCGTGCGATCTCCTTTGCGGCGAGCTGGCCGGTGAAGCCAGTCGCTCCGTGCAGGACGAGGTCGAATTCGGTCATGATGCGAGGTGCTTAGGTGAAGATAGAGACCCTCTGATAGGCTGATCCTATGAGTAATCCCGCCGGGTATTGGGAAATCTGAACTTTTCAACTACAAGAAGTTCCAGAGTTCGCTCAGAGAGTCTTTGGCGGCACCTGATGTGACATGACTTGTGTGAGTAGCGTGCGTTTCCTCAGTCTGATGATTTGGGTCCTTGGTTTTACGGCCGAGGCCTGGTCGCAACAGGGCGCGGATTCCGTAGTCCATACGAACGATAATCTTGTTGTTCAAGAAGGGGGTATCCCTCTGATTTTGAGCGCGCCTCATGGAGGCGCTAGATTTCCGAATGAGTGGCAGGTCCGTGCGACGGGGGTCAAGGTTCGCGACACGAACACCTTCGAGATAGCCCTTGCCTTGCGTGATGCAATTCGTCGGCGAGTTGGCACGCCTCCGCATCTGATTGCCAGTCGGGTGCATCGGCGCCATTTGGACCTTAATAGAGATCGGCAGGATTCGGGAGCTGAACTTGGCAAGGAACAACTTCGCCTCTGGCAGGGCTATCACGAGGAGATTGAAAATGCGACACAGGCTGCACTTAAACAAGGAGGGGGTCATGCTCTGCTAATCGATCTTCATGGTCATGGTCATGATCATGGTCTGATAGAGCTCGGTTTCGCGATATCTGCGGAGGAGCTTCGGCGCGAGCCCTCTCAGTTAAATGACGAGGATTGGGTGCGGGGATCGATGAGTTTAGGGGCGCGCTTAGATGCTTTAGGTTGGAAGTCAGTGCCCAGTCCGGCTCGTCCTGCGCCGAAGATCGGCCAAGCCTATTTCACCGGAGGTTACACGGTGCGTAGGCACCGTGGGGATGGCCTACGGTCGATTCAGATTGAGCTTCCACCAAAGCCACGCAGGTCAGGGGCAGAAGTTAGGCAGCCTTTGGTTGAAGGTCTGGCCGACGCCCTCTTGGGGTTGCTAGTGAAGGAGTTCGCTCTCCCTCCTATTCCTTTGGATCCCATGTCTACTCAGGGAGGTGCCCTTTGGGGGCCAGGTCAGCACCCCTGGTCAGAGCCGAAGTCGCAAAGCTTGAGCCGAGTTGCAAAGGATCTGCCGTGGTTTGTGGGCGTATATGGCATTCCGATCTTGGCTGGGCCCGACCTTGTTCAAGAGGAGTTGAGGCAAGGGGCGAGCAAAATCGTGAAGTACCTAGATCAGAACTCCGACCGTTTATTGGACGACGTGCGATTGGTGGACCGATTGCGCAGTTCTGGTTTTGGGATAGTCCTTTATCGTCGTCATGCTCCTGTGCTCGCTGATACTCGGCCGTGGAATCAGTTGGAGTTGATCCAGGTGGAGGATCTCGACGCGTGGCTCAGTCGAGGTGCTCTCAATGAGCGACATTATTAAGTG
The DNA here is from genome assembly GCA_022447335.1 of Planctomycetota bacterium. Taxonomy (GTDB): domain Bacteria; phylum Planctomycetota; class UBA1135; order UBA1135; family UBA1135. Next base: position 39,271 of record JAKVCF010000001.1, read on the forward strand.
GTGGCTGCGCGGTCATCATTTACGACGAGTTCAAGCTAGAATCTTCGACGATGCAAGTGCGCGATGCGATGAACTCAGGGTTCTTGGTGGCCATGTTTGGTTTGGTGACCCCTTCACTTATTGCTCAAGATCCGGCTCCGGTTGTCAAGGAGCCGTCGTCTAAAGATTGGAGGCCCGCTGCTCGCACGGAAGTCGTTGAGCCGCATCGAACGCGAAATCTTGACTTAGATGGCAAGGCCCGTGAGCGCAGGCAAGGGGGAAGCCCACGGACAAAGTCTGGGCTGCTCGTATTCGATGGGGCAAACGACGGATATCGTCAGGTCGACCCACAGGTTGCAGTCGGTGGTGGGTACGTTTTTACCGGGACTAACTCCGGATTTATTGTCTACTCCAAGGAAGGAGAATATGTCCGGGGCGTGAGGCAGAATGTTTTCCGAGGAGGAATCGATCCGAAAATATTCTTTGACCCTAACAACCGCGTCTTTGGCTTTGATCTTTGGGTGTACTGGGATGATGCCAAGCAGAAGCCAGTGCAGATTTCGATGTCTGAGACAGAGGATCCTCGCGCGGCTTGGAATACCTATTCCGTCCCTGCTCCAGGCGGTGTAGACGGCGGTGCGATTGGATGTAGCAGGGCTTGGGTGGGATATAGCTTCCCAGGGGGAAAGGAGCGCACCTTTGTTTTGCGAAGCGCGGAACTCAAGTCTGGCAAGCCCGCTAAGGTCTGGCATTTTGACGGCAGCTTGGGCCATCCAGTGTTGGGGCAGGATCCCGAAGACGCGCTCTATTTCCTGCAGGTGACAGACAAGTCCTTTGTAGTGCGACGCGTTGTCGAGCGCGATGGGGAGGCTGTTGCCGAAGAGGTGGGGAGTGCCGATCACGGCCTAACCTCGATCGGATTCCCGCCCCCTTCGCCACAGAAGGGGACCGATCAACTTACGGCATCGGGAGACCGGAACCCCAAGAACGTTGTCCTGCAAGGGGGCTATCTATGGTTTTCACAGACGGTCCGCCATCAAGGTCGGGCCGCAGTTCAATGGCATCAAATCCGCAAGGACGGGAGCATCGTTCAGACGGGTCTTCTATCCAGTGAATCCTCTAGTTACATTCAAACTAGTTTGGCAGTGAATCGCAATTTGGATGTACTAGTTGGCTTTCAAGAGACAAGTTCGGACATGTTTATTAGCCCTCGCTGCGCCTGGCGCCGCGCTTCGGATTCTCCAGGCACGCTGCGCGAGATTGTTTCTTTGGGGGAGGGAAAGGGGCCGACGGACGGGAGGTCTTGGGGCGACTACAGCGGAAGCTGCATGGATGGCGACGATGGTCGAACCTTATGGACAGTTCAGTCGATTACCTCTAGCGAAGGTAAGGGGCATACGGTGGTTGCACGCGTCGAGTTCCCCGAGGCAGGGGGCGAATAAGGTGCGGGAGGCGTGCCTTCTGTGCCGCGGGCTTCTGCTTGCCGCCCTCGCTTCTTGCGTTCATATTCCCCAGGAGCTCGAGGCGCAAATTTCAATCGTAGTTGAAGGGGTCTCGCCGACTACCTGCGAGCAAGAGTTACGTTCGTTTCAAGGGCTGGGCTTGCGAATGGCTCGGGATGCGGGGCAGTCGGAAAAGGCCCTGCGCTATCTTGAGCAGCGCATGCAGGGCATGGGATACGCGACCTATCGCGAGTCTGCTGGATCTTTTTTGAATGTCGAACAGTGGAACCTTTTTGCGGAGATTTCTGGCACGGTCGATCCCAAAGTGATCTGTGAGATTGGAGCTCACTACGACACCGTTGAGGAATCACCAGGCGCAGATGACAACGGTTCGGGTGTAGCTGGAATTTTGCAGGTTGCAAAGGCGCTGCAAGGGTATTCCCCGGAGCGCACAATTCGTTTCTGCTTTTTTGCCGCGGAAGAGGTTGGGATTCTTGGAAGTGCGGCACATGTTGCTTTGGTGTTGGAGCGTGAGCAAGAGGAGGTTGATGGCCTCCTTAATCTCGAGATGATTGGATACATGTCAAAAGCCCCGGATAGCCAGGGTGCCCCCATTCGCATTCCGATCCTTGCATCGCTTCCGAGCACGGGGGATTTTATTTTAGTTGCAGGTAACTTCTTTTCAGGAAGGCTTGGCAATATCTTCGAAACCTGTGTCGATCGCTTCGTTCCCGATCTCAAGTACTACAGCGCTAATCGCATCGCGGGGTGCTTTTCTGATGCCGCACGGAGTGATCACTCAAGTTATTGGCAGGCTGGTCTGCGCGGCGTCATGGTTTCAGATACGGCAAACTTTCGAAATCCAAACTACCATCAGAGCACAGACACTATCGAGACCATCGATTTTGAGTTCATGGCCAAGGTCAGTCGTGCTGCTGTGGCGACCATGATGGTGTGGGCGGGGTGGGCTGGCACGCCGGCTTTAGAGGTCGGTCAAGAGCCATAGCTGCAGAATGGTCGCCAGATCTGCCTAGAATGGCCTCATGCTTGTATCGGACTTCGTCTTCGTGTGCGCGGCTCTAACGCAAGAGCCCTTGCAGTCGATCGATTTCCAGCGTGATGTGCGACCGATTTTGTCAGATAAGTGCTTTGCTTGTCACGGCCCTGATGCGGCGGCGCGCAAAGCTGATTTGCGACTCGACACACGCGAAGGTGCGTTGGCAGATCTTGGTGGCTACGTCGCGGTTGTGCCGGGCGGCGCCGAAGAGTCGGAATTGATCTATCGCATTACGAGCGAAGATAGGCGTGAGTTGATGCCCCCGCCCGAGTCCGGCCATAGTCTTACAGATGAAGAGCGGGCTACCCTGCGGGCTTGGGTTGATCAGGGCGCGGAGTACGCGCCCCATTGGTCTTTCGTTCCCGTTGATTCAGTCTTGTCACCGGCGGTCACCGAGGAGTGGGCGCGTGACGAGATTGACTCCTATGTGCTGCATCGCATGAAGATGGCGGGGTTGGACCCTCAGCGCGATGCAGTTGACGAAGACTGGCTTCGCCGAGTCAGTTTTGTGTTGACCGGCTTGCCGCCGACAATGGAGTTGATCACAGGATTTCCCTCTGAACTAACGCGGGGGCAGGTAGTTGATCAATTACTTGGCTCACCACACTTCGGCGAACACTTTGCAGCGCAGTGGATGGACATCGCACGATATGCGGACACCTATGGATATCAGAACGACCGCGAGCGGCGCGTCTGGCCTTATCGCGACTGGGTTATTCGGGCTTACAACGAGAATCTTCCCTATGACGACTTTGTGCGTTGGCAGTTGGCAGGTGACATGCTGCCCGATCCGACGCTTGAGCAGCGAATTGCAACGGCCTTCCAGCGGCTGCACCGGCAGACTAACGAGGGCGGCTCTGTCGAAGAGGAGTTTCGCGTCGAATACGTTAGCGATCGTGTGCACACAATGGGCACAGCCTTCCTTGGCCTGACTTTTGAGTGCGCGCGTTGCCACGACCATCGTTATGACCCGATCTCGCAGGTCGAGTATTATCAACTCAGCGACTACTTTGATGACATAAAAGAAAGTGGGCTGTATTCGCACTTCACCAATGCGACACCTACACCTGCGATGGAGTTGCCTAGTGAGCGGCAATCCATCGCCATGGCCGACGCCGAGGCAGCTGTCGCTGCGGCTGAGGCTAAGCTGTCCGAAGTTTTGCAGGACCAGCATGGCCTTGCCAGGGTTGTGCCCAGCGACGACGTGGAGGTGCTCTTCGACTTCGATACCTGGAGCGAAGACCAGGTTTCTCTCGGAGTCGGTGCTGAGAACGCCGCGGCGCGCATGGAAGGGTTCTTTAAGAAAGTCGATGGCGTGCGCGGCAGTGGAATCCGCCTCAATGGCGATGAGGGCATTCGCTTTAGTGGCGTCGGCGCCTGGCGACGCTCCGATCCGTTTACGGTTAGCATGTGGCTTAAACTTGACGGCCCAATCGAGCGCGCCGTGCTGCTGCATCGTTCACGTGCCTGGCACGACGCTGCTAGCCAGGGCTGGCAGCTATTGATCGAAGATGGCCGGCTGACCGCTGCGCTTGTGCATTTCTGGCCTGGCGACATGGCGATGGTCCGGACTTTCGACCCCTTGCCGATTGGCGAATGGATCGAAGTACAGTTGGCTTATGACGGATCTTCTAATGCTTACGGCATGGCGCTTTCTGTCAATGGAGAGTCCGCGCGAGTTACGGTCGGTGAGAACTCGCTAACTCGAGCTATAGTCGGAGGTGGTCCGGGCGATCCTAGTTTTGGCGCGCGCTTCCGTGACCGCGGATTCAGCCAAGGCGTGCTGGATGAGGTGCGTTTCATTTCAGGTTGGCCGGGTCCCAGTTGGGATCCTGCAGTTGATTTGGCGCGCGCCGATCTTCGTAATGCCCGTCGCAATCGCGATGAACTGCGCGACGAGATTCCGCAGCTCATGGTCATGCGCGAGCGCGCGCAGCCGCGCGCATCACGCTTTCTTGATCGTGGGCTTTACGATTCGCCAAAGGGGCCCGTCGGGCGTGCAGTTCCTACGGCTTTACTGGGCGATGTGGATCAACCGAAGAACCGCCTCGAACTTGCTAATTGGATGCTCAATCGCGATCATCCGCTGACCGCTCGGGTGGAAGTCGATCGCTTATGGCGCGCCGTTTTCGGCAAAGGCCTGATGCGTACGCCTGAGAATTGGGGCAGTCAGGGCGAGCTTCCGACTCATCCGAAGTTGCTAGACCGCCTTGCGCTGGACTTAATGGAGTCTGGCTGGGATCGCAAAGCGATGCTGCGCCGTATTGTGCTCAGCCGTACCTTTGCGCAGGCCCGCGTTGCGTTCGATGATCCGAGTCGCGCAGTTGACCCGGAGTCGCGCTACTGGTCCTACTACCCTGATCGCCGACTCACCGCCGAGATGGTGCGCGACGGCGCGCTCGCTCATTCCGGTCTGCTGGTACGCAAGATTGGCGGCGCCAGCGTCAAGCCGTATCAGCCCGCCGGCCTTTGGCAGGAGAAGTCGGGTCAGGTCTACCACCCGAGCAAGGGAGAGGGTCTTTACCGTCGCAGCCTCTACACCTTCTGGAAGCGCACTTCGCCGCCGCCGTCGATGATGATCTTCGATGCGGCCAAGCGCGACGTCTGCGTAGTTAAGCGCCAGGAAACTCAGACCCCACTCCAAGTGCTGGTCAGCTGGAATGACCCGCAACTAGTTGAGGCCTCGCGCATGCTCGCAACGCGCATGCTGCGCGACTCAATCAGCCTGGAGAAGCTCGGCATCGAGCTAGGCTTCGGTCCGGATCACATTCTGTCCAGCCTGAGTGCCTTCTTTGAGAGCGAACGCGAGGCCTTTGCCGCCGACCTCGAGTCGGCAAGCGCACTACTGGGCGTGGGTGACACGCCGATGCCCGAGGACATCGATCTTGCCGAGCTCGCTGCGATGACGATTGTCTGCTCGACCATCCTCTCCTCCGACCTCTACCTGCTGCTGCCATGATCCCACCGCGCTTCCTTGATCGCCGTGACTTCCTGCGCCGCACGCTGGGTGGTTCGCTGCTGGTGCCAACTCTGTCGCCGGGCACCGCCCCGCTTGCAGGTCTGCTGGGTCGACCGAAGGATGGCTTGCATCACGCTGCCAAAGCCAAGCGTGTGATCTATCTCTTTCAGTCCGGCGGCCCCTCGCAGCTTGAGACTTTCGACTACAAGCCATTATTGAACGAGCGTAATGGCGAGCAGCTTCCCGACTCCGTACGCCAAGGTCAGCGTCTCACCGGCATGTCGGGCAATCAAACCTCACTTCCGTTGGCCGGCGCGCAGTTTGACTTCGCACAATACGGCGAGAGCGGCGCCTGGGTGAGTGAACTGCTGCCTCACACCGCAAAAATTGTCGACAAGCTGTGCATCGTGCGCTCGATGTATACCGAAGCGATCAATCACGACCCGGCGATCACCTTCTTTCTCACCGGTTCTCAGATTGCGGGTCGCCCTTCGATGGGGGCATGGCTTTCTTACGCGCTCGGTTCCATGACTCAGGATCTGCCGAGCTTTGTTGTGCTCGTCACACAGGGCAAAGGCGGGCAGCCGCTTTATGCACGACTCTGGGGCGCGGGCTTTTTGCCGGCGCGTTATCAGGGAGTGCAACTGCGCGCCGGCACGGACCCGGTGCTCTACCTTGAGAATGTACCGGGCATCGATCGCGAGCGCCGTCGCCGCATGCTCGACGCGCAGGCCGAGCTGCAAGGTCTTGACCCTGGAGGAGATACCGCGATGGCCAAGGAAGAGCTTGCCTACCGCATGCAGGAGAGTGTGCCCGAGGTGGCGGATCTTTCAGATGAACCAAAGGAGACCTTCGCGCTCTATGGTGAAGACGCCCGTAAGCCGGGCACCTATGCTGCGAATGCCTTAATGGCACGGCGTCTGCTCGAGCGCGGAGTGCGATTTGTGCAGCTTTTCCACCAGGGTTGGGATCAGCACGGCAGTCTTCCTGGGGCGATTCGCACCCAGTGCCGCGAGACCGACCAGGCTTCGGCGGCGCTTGTTCAGGACCTTGAACAGCGAGGCATGCTTGATGACACGCTGGTGGTCTGGGGCGGCGAGTTTGGCCGAACGAACTACTCGCAAGGCAAGCTGACCGCAAATAACTACGGCCGTGACCACCACCCGCGTTGCTTCTCGATGTGGATGGCTGGCGGCGGGATCAAGCCGGGCACGATATATGGTGAGACAGACCCCTTCGGCTACAACATCACGGCCCATCCCGTGCATGTGCACGATCTGCAGGCCACCTTGCTGCATCTGCTCGGCATCGACCACGAACGCCTGATCTGGAAGTACCAGGGGCGGCGCTTCCGCCTGACCGATGTCCACGGCCACGTGATGCAGCCCTTGCTAGCCTAGCCAGGGTACGCGGCACGCATCCTTGACGGAGCTGTTGGCCTCGGTCCGTTGAGGATCTTCTGCGAGGGTTGGGTTTAGATTTTCCGAGGCGCTGATAGGCTCTCTGGCGTGTTTCGTATAGCTACCCTTTTTGCTTTAGTTCTAACTACTTCGTGCGGCAGTGCAGATCCCGAGACTGCAAGTAATGAGCCAGCTGTCCTACGCTTCTCGGCGATTCCGGATGAGAACACGACCGAACTACAGCAGAAGTTCAACCGTGTGGCTGACTATCTTTCCGCTGAACTCGGTGTCGAGGTCGAGTATGTGCCGACTGCGAACTATGGCGCCTCCGTTCAGACATTCAAGAATGGCGACATTCACCTCGCGTGGTTCGGCGGTCTCACCGGCGTTCAGGCTCGCGCTGCCGTCGAAGGCTCGCGTGCGATTGCGCAAGGTAAGGTTGATCCGGCGTACAAGAGCTACTTCATCGCCAATAAGGATTCCGGGCTCGAGCCCAGCGACGATTTCCCGATGGGAATCGCTGACAAGAAGTTCACCTTCGGTTCCGACCGCAGCACTTCAGGTCGCCTGATGCCGGAGTTCTTCATCCGCCAATTTACCGGTAAGGCGCCCTCCGACTTCCTCGGTGGAGAAATGCAGTTCTCGGGCAGCCATGACAAGACGGCCAAGCTCGTGGAAGCGGGCACCTTCGATGCTGGCGTGCTCAGCTACAAGACCTACGACGGTCTGGTCGAAGAGGGCAAGATTGATCCCGCTGTCTGCCGCATCATCTGGACGACCCCGACTTACCCGGACTACAACTGGACGGCGCACCCAGCGCTCGACGAAATGTTTGGTGAAGGCACGATCGATCGCCTGCAGTCCGCTCTGGTAGGAATGGAAGATGCCGAGTTGCTGAACGCCGTGCGTCGTCCCGAGGGCATCATTCCGGCAACCAACGATGACTTCGCTAGCATCGCTGAGCTGGCAGAAAGCTTGGGCTTCCTGCAATAGACCTCGAAATCTCCAACCCGGCCAGATGAAATTCTGGCCGGGTCTTTTGTTTTGATCGTTCCAGCGCAATACCGAATCGATCGAGTCTCCCTTTCCTACGGAGAGACGAGTGTCTTGAGCGATATCAGCCTCGCCATCGAGGCGGAGCAATCGGTAGCCTTCGTCGGGCCGAGTGGAGCCGGCAAGACGACCTTGTTGCGCTTGATGGCGGGCTCGGTCTTTCCTGACTCGGGCACAATCGAGCTGGATGGCCGCAGCTTTGCTGCGGTTTGCGATCGCGGGTCCGAGCTGCGGCGGATGCGCGCCGAAGTCGGCTTTGTCCATCAGGACTATGCGCTGGTACCGAACTTGCGTGTAGTGCAGAACGTCGTCTCGGGAGGCTTCTCGCGACGTGGCTTCTGGAGTGCGCTTGCCGATCTGGTCATGCCCAAGCGTCCACTTCAGCAGGAAGTCCTCAGCTTGCTCGACCGCCTTGGTATCGGTGAGAAGATCTTCCAGCGAGTTGACACTCTGTCAGGCGGGCAACAGCAGCGCGTGGCTCTGGCGCGCGCGCTCTTTCAACAGCCCCGTGTGTTGTTGGCCGACGAGCCCGTCTCTTCGGTCGATCCCACGCGCGCCCGCGCGTTGCTCGAACTGATGCACGCGGTCGCAGCCGAACGCGAGTTGCCTCTGGTCGTCAGTTTGCACGATGCTGAACTCGCGCGCGCGTTGTTTGGGCGTATGGTGGGACTGCGTGAGGGTCGTATTGAGTTTGACCTGCCTGCTGACCAGGTTGATTCGGAGCGCCTGCAAGCGCTGTACGCGCTCCCGAACGCATGAGGCAGGGCCTGGTCCTGATCGCCTTGCTGGTGGTAGGCATGATCGCCTACCTCGCGCTCGATCTGGATCTGGGTGGGCTTTCCCCGACGCGCGGCGGAGGGGATCTCCTGCTCGAGTTTCTCGGCGCGGCCTTCAAGCCAGCCTTCGACTACGAATCCGGCGCGGTTCCGACCGACTGGAACCCCTTTTTCTATCAGGTCTTTGCAGGCCTTTGGCGCACCGTGGTATTTGCTGCGGCGGCCATTGGACTTTCACTCGTCATCGGGTTTCCGCTTGGGCTGCTCGCTTCTTCGCTGGCCCCGATGCCAGTTCGCGTCTCGGTGCGCGCGATGATTGCTCTGATGCGCTCGGTGCATGAACTGCTCTGGGCAGTCGTCTTGCTCGCGGCGGTGGGGCTGAACACAGCGGGCGCGGTCCTGGCACTCACCATTCCCTATGCAGGAACCCTGGCGAAGATCTTCAGCGAGATGCTCGACGAGGCGCCGCCGCAGGCATTCCGTGCGCTGCAACTCGCGGGTGCCACGCGGCTACAGGCTTTCTTCGCCGGATTGCTGCCGCGCGCCGCGCCGGATATGGCGGCTTATGCCTTTTATCGATTTGAATGCGCTTTGCGCAGTTCGGCGGTGCTGGGCTTCTTCGGGTATCCGACGATTGGCTACTACCTCAAGCTGTCCTTTGAGAACTTGCACTTCCGCGAAGTCTGGACCTGGCTTTACGTGCTGATCATCGTCGTGATCCTGCTGGAGGCTTGGAGCAGCGCGTTGCGGCGGAGGTTCGTGGCATGACTGCGGGCTGCCTCGATCAGTTGCGGCGTGAGCGTCCGCGGAGCTGCTTCCTGCGTTTGAGTCTGCTTGCGCTGGCAGGGCTGGCGATTGGAGTTTGGTTTACCGGAGAGATCGCGGTTTCGGACCTATTCAGCGATCGGCGTGGGGATAACTTGAAGCGCTTCCTCGGCGACGAGGCCAAGCCCTATCCGCTGCGTGTCGAGGATGCCGAGCAGTCGTTGGGAGAGTGGTTTGCTGCGATCTGGTATTCGCGCGGTCGCGATGGTGTACTCGCGACATTCTGGATCTCGTGGCTGGCGATGACGATGGCCGGCGCCTACGCGCTGCTGATCGCGCCGCTCTGCACGCGCACGCTCATGGCGCGCGATCCCTATCTGCAGGAGGACCGTGGCCGGGGCTGGCGCGCCGTGACCGCGAGTCTGCGTTTCTTCAACGTGCTGTTGCGTGCGGTGCCCGAGTACATCTGGGCATTCCTGATCCTTGCGGTCGTGGGGCCATCCGCCTGGCCGGCGGTGCTTGCTTTAGCGATTCACAACGCAGGCATCGTGGCCCGACTTGGTGCGGACGTCACCGAGAATCTCGGGCCGCGCCCTGGCCAGGCGCTGCGCCAGTTGGGAGCCTCACGGTCGCAGGCAGCCTTGGCTTTCCTGTTCCCACAGGCCTTTGGCCGCTTCTTGCTGTTCTGGTTCTACCGCTACGAGACCTGCGTGCGCGAAGCCACCGTGCTTGGCATGCTCGGTGTGGTTTCACTTGGCTACTGGATTAACGACGCCAACGCGCGCGATCGTTATGACGAGATGATCGCGTTGATCGGCCTTGGCGCGGTGCTCGTGCTCGCCGTTGACGCGCTGTCTTGGGTTGCACGCGGCTGGGTGCGCCGCGCAGGTTTGGTTGACGGGGCGGCAAGCCAGGCTTCGTTCCTGCGTGACCGAGCGGCTGCCGATAGCGCCAAGACCGGCGGGCGCGCGCCGCACTAGACTCAGGTTATTCCGAGATGAATCGGCTCACCCCTATGTTGAAGGTCCCTGATCTGCCGGTCTCGCTGGCGTTCTCGCAAGGATGGCTTGGTTTTGAGTTCAGGGGAACGGTGCTCGTGCCGCGGCGTGAGGCTTTCTATGGTGCTGATGAAATCGGCGTGCGCACTCCAGATGGAGCGACGCTTGTGCTTGTCTCGTTTGCGAGTTCTGATTGAGTGAGCGGCGTGCAGGTCGAAAGCTTTCCGCCCCTACTTGGCGACCAACCCCGGGTTTT
>JAKVCF010000010.1 GCA_022447335.1 Planctomycetota bacterium
GTGCTTTGCCGGAGCCCTCTGGGGCATCAAAAGAAGCGTTGCCAGTCAGGTAGACAACATAAGGTCCGATAGCCGGGTCGCCTTCCCATTCGACGCGTTGTGCGGAAGCTTTACGCTCTCCTTGTGTAAAGGTCACCGGGCCTTCGATAGTGCCGCCGTCCGCGCGGAGCTCGGCTCGGGCGCCTTCTACGCGCACCTCAGGCTCTTTGTTATTGAGGCGCAAGCGTAAGTCCAACTCGCTACTGAGGCGTAGTTGCCCGCCCTGCTGGTGCTCAATTAAGCGCGCGTGAACATGTGCAACGGAGCCATCTTCTAACTGCGCAACCAGGGCGTCGTTATAGCCGTCACGTTCCACGCGGAAGTAGCCGTTCGGCCACCACTCCATACGCCTCGCTCCACCTAGGCACGAGCCATCGAAACGAACGTCGCGGTCAAAGGTCCAGCGCCCATCCGCGTCGCGGACCACATGGTGCGCCGAAACGGTGACAAAGTCGCCGGCAAGGCCAAGTAATGCGGCTGGCACGCGCACCCGCGGCCCCCCAGAAAGGCGGAGGGAACCAAAAGCCAAGGTAGCTGTTTCGGCATGAGCTACAACAGCATCGCCAGTTTCAAGTGGGAGTTCGATAGAACAGGGCGAGCCCTTCAGTACAAAGCGACTCTCGCGCAGACTCAAGGTTTCGCCAGCCCACGCAGCTTTGTCTATTAGCCCACGCACGCCGCCGCGTGCGACCACAACTTGGCGGTCGACTGAATCGAGCCAACTGGAAAGGGAGGCCCCTTTAAAACTCCAGACTTGACCTTCGAGCTCCCCCGAAAGCACGAACTCGGCTGGGATTTCGGCAGATTGGTCAGCGCTTACGCGCATGCGAGGCGCTTGCACGCGGCGAACCTCTGGGGCCGAAGGGAAGCTAACGACCTTTGCTAGCCAGAGGTTTTCTTCTTCTCGTGAACTTTCAAGGTTATTTGCAAAGCTTAATCCCTGCGCGGCCGTCACTACTAACTGGCCTTGCGCGAAGAGGTTCTCTTCGCCATCAACGCGTGCGCGGTCGGCGTGCACCGAGGCATGCATAGTGCGTGCGATAACGCGATCCCAGAGGTTGAGCGCGCCCGTTCCGGCGTCAAGGTGCGCGCCACCCTGCGCCGTGTTCCACCCGGCGGCTGATCCTAAGGAGTGTGCGAGGATTGGCCCATCGATCAGTAAGCCGAGGAGATCGCCAGATTTATCCCAGTCCACGGCGCTAGTTCCGCCAGATAGCGTTTGTGAAGCGCTCGACCAGAAGGTCCTACCTTCTCCATCAAGGTGACGAGGGGCCCAGCGGGCGCCGCTCCCGGCCGCATTTTCTTCTTCTTCGATACCGCCCTGTGCCGGAGTAAAGAGCGATAGTCTCAGCCCACTGGTTTCGAGTCGGCCCGGCAAGCCAGCCTCTTCTGGTAGCTCCACCCAGCACTGGTCGTAAGCGCGCATGATCAGGAGCGCTTCGGTTTTACTTAAAAGGCCAAGCTCGCCGCCGCCTTCCGGGGCGCCGCGCAACCTGCCGCCCTCGGGGAGGGCGAGCTCCCAGCTGAGGTGACCATCTAGTTCGCCGAAACAGACCGAGCTGGTTTCGGGAGTGAGGCGCAAGCCACGGCCACGAAAACGCAAGCTGGAAGAGCGCAAGATAAAGGGTCCAGGGCAGTAAACCTCATTGCTAATCGGGTCGAGCTCGGCGCTATCTGCTTCGAGGATGAAATCCTGTACACCTCCTAACCTTGGGAGAGCTACTACCGGCTGCTTAAAACGCCACGGCTGAGTGCGATCGAGTTCGCGTGAGCCATCGCGAGCAAGGCTCATTGGGACCCAAGCTTCTGGCGCATTGACCTGTACGCGCACCATGCCTCGCTGAGCCGTCTCCCCAAAGCTTCGGATCTCCGCTTCCCGTAAAACCATACCACCGTCATGCGGCCGCGGGTCAGTGCCAGCAAGGCTCATCTGGGGCACGCGCTGGACGCCTTCACCACTTTGCGTGCGCTCTTCGAGGTCGAGCAAAAAGCGGCCCTCCATGCCGAGCGAAATCTCGCCTAAGCCTCGCGTTGGCCACGGGAAGCCGTCAGGGCTTTCGCCCAAAGGCTTCGGCTCGCTAGGCAGGTTACGCAGCACGTCCACAACTAGGACAAGTACGATCAGCAGCAGAGCGAGGCGGCCGAAGAAGCGCGCGCTCAAGGTCTAAGAGCCTCCGGGGGCGGCGCGCGCAGTCAGTAGGAAGTCGGCAAGTTCGCGCACAGCGCCGTGGCCGCCACCACGCTCTAGGACTAAGTCCGCGGCTTCCCGAATTCTGCTTACCGCGTTCGCAGGGGCAACGCGCAGCCCGGCAACTTTGAAGAGTGCCAGGTCTGGGAGGTCATCACCGAGCGCGGCTACCTGATGTGGCTGAAGGCCTCGCGCCTGCACGAGTGCTTGCGCAAGCTCGGCTTTGTCGGGAGAGCCTAAATGGATTTCCTGCAGGCCAAGGGAGCGCGCACGCTTTTCGACCGCGGGGACATTGCGACCACTAATCACTACGACTTCTATGCCGGCATGTTGCAGCTGCTTGATGCCATAGCCATCGTGCACATGGAAGCGTACGACTTCGCTATCGGGTGATATCTGAATGCCACCATCGGTCCAACATCCATCAACATCGGAAAGGAGCAGTTGAATTTCCCCTGCTCGCTCGAGCAAGCTGCCGGAGTGCGGCACGCTCATAGTCGCACCTCCAATAGATCTTGAACATCGACAAGGCCGACTACGCGGCCGTCGATATTGACGACGGGCATTTGATCGACATGCGTGTCGCGGAAAGCTCGCAGGGCATCGCCGACTAGCTCTTCGGGGCGCAGCCGTTTTGGATTCGTAGCCATAAATGCGTCAATCGGTTCGCTCACTGGGATCGACCCGTCTTCGGCCATGCGGCGCAGGTCGCCGTCGGTAAAGATGCCGCACAGTGCTTGGGTGTCATCCACGATCAAGGCGGCGCCCGGGCGGCCCGGGGTTTTGGACATGATAGCCAGGACATCAGTGACGCTACTGCCAGCCGCGACCAATGGAAGCTCATTGCCTTGCCGCATGATCTCGCTCACCCGCATAAGCTGTTTGCCAAGCGAGCCTGCTGGGTGGAAGCGCGCAAATTCTTCGCGAGTGAAGTCGCGGCCTTCGAGCACTGCCATAGCCAGTGCATCGCCGAGGGCGAGCATGACAGTGGTGCTTACTGTTGGAGCGAGACCTAGCGGGCAGGCTTCGGGGGCCTGGCCGAGAGCCAGCACCAGGTCAGCGCTGTCGCCAAGAGGAGACTCGGGCGATTCACATAATGCGATAGTCGATGCTCCGATTGCGCGTATTGGGCTGAGTAGTTGCACAACCTCACGCGTTCCACCACTTTTGGAGAGTGCGATCACCACGTCTTCGGGGCGCACTCGACCTAAGTCACCGTGCAGCGCTTCGCCTGGATGAAGGAAAAGGCTAGGTGTACCGGTCGAAGCTAGGGTGGCGGAGAGCTTCTGGCCGATTAGGCCAGCTTTGCCCATGCCGGTCACGACCGCGCGGCCCGAGCATGCGAGCAGCATCTCGCAGGCCTTCAAAAAGGTGGAACCGTCGAGGACCTCGGCTAACAACCGAACAGCCTCGGCCTCGAGTGCGAGAACCTGCTTTCCGCGGTCCAAAGCGCGCTTGCCGTCAAATGCCATGGGCTTCCGTACCGCTGGGAGGCGGCATCGAAGAGACTATTGTAGGCTGCGCGCTTGTGGGCGGCAGCCCGTGCATGGAATGGAGACCTTTGTCCTGATTGGAGTGATTGTGATTGTGATCGTGTCGATCACGACCCACGAGGTGGCCCACGGGTGGGTGGCCTACTTATGTGGCGACCACACCGCCAAGTCCTTGGGGCGGCTGACCTTGAATCCGGTGCCACACATCGACCCCTTCATGACGATCGGCTTGCCACTTATCTTGGTTTTGAGTGGCGCGCCCATGATTGGAGGCGCGAAGCCCGTTCCAGTCAACCCAATGCTTTTGGGGAAGCCGCGCCGGGATATGGCCTTTGTGGCTGCGGCGGGGCCCATCAGCAATCTCCTGATTGCCTTTGTTCTGGTAGGTATTTTGGCGGCCTTCCTGAAATCGGGGTATTGGCCGAAGGACTCTCTGGGGGCCCAAGTGCTTGCACTTGGCGCTTACTGGAATATTTTCTTGGGCTTCCTCAATCTCGCCCCCATTCCGCCCTTGGACGGCAGCAAGATCGTGGCATCTTTTCTACGAGGGGAGGCTGAGGTCTTCTGGTGGAAGCTGCAGCGCATTGGCTTGTTTGTGTTACTCGGGATTTTCTTCTTCGCCCCAGAGGTCCTGTATTTCTTCGTTCTTACTCCTGGCAGCGAGGTCGCCTACTGGATGGGCGATTTGTTCGGGATCCGGAACGAGCTGGTCCAGGCAGTCAACCTAGGCTTTGGCAGCTAGGGATCCGGCCGACCTCTTTGTAAGATGCCTGAAGAGCCACCTCGGCCATCGCGATCGATGATAGAACCCGTCCACCCGGAAGAACTCCCGCCTGCACGGGTGCCGGGCCAAGTAGGGGCAACTGCTCCCGAGGCTGAGATCGATCGCGACCTTAGTTACACGGTGCATCTGGACCGGGTTTTCCACGGCCCGCTTGACCTACTGCTGCAGCTCGTGCGCGAGAAGGAGCTCGAGATCCACGTGGTTTCGCTTGCCGAGGTTTGCGACGGCTTTTGTCACCACATTCGCTCGATGCCGGAAATCCCGGTTGACGAGGCGGCGGACTATTTAGTTGTTGCAGCAACTTTGCTGGCGATTAAGTCCAAAAGCCTGTTGCCCAGCGAAGAAGTCGACCTCGACGAAGCCCCTTTTGACCCAGGTGAAGAGCTGGTCCAGCAGCTCTTGGCTTACAAGGAGCTCCGCCAGGCGTCGGACCAGCTCGCCGACCGCTGGGAAGCGCGCAAGCGTCTACTTCCTGCCGGGGGCAGATGGCTGGGCCGCTACGAGGCCGAAGAGGGTGAGGAGGAAGATGAGTGGGACATCGGGGATCTTTCAATTTGGGACCTACTTAAGATCACCACTCGTCTCGATGAGGAGACAGGCTTCTTGCGTCCCCACCAAATCCGACCTGCAGGCCGTCCACTTAGGGCCTACGTGCAAGAGGTTTGGGAGAAGTTGCAAGACATCCGCGAAACATCTCTTCTCACTTTGCTCCGCGAGGGCAATCGCGGCCGAGCCGACGCGGCCTACTACCTGGTTGCATTACTTGAACTAGCCAAGCAGCAGCAGGTCGATTTGAAACAGTGCGACTTTTTCGATGATATCCAGGTGCACCGCAGCGAAGGTAATGAGCTGTTCAATCTAGATGCCATCGACGAGCAGTTCGATGAAGATCCTTCGGCTGGAGAGGCCGAAGTCGGCGAGCTGCTGCAAGACGAATCATCCTCAGCTTAAACAGGAAATAAAAGAACGATGTCGAACGCTCAAGACGTCACAGACGAGAACTTCCAAAGTGAAGTGATCGAGAATGACATGCCCGTGCTTGTTGATTTTTGGGCCCCGTGGTGCGGCCCTTGCCGCGCGATGGCTCCAGCAATCGACGCGATTGCCGAAGAGATGTCCGGCAAGCTTAAGGTGGTGAAGGTCAACACGCAGGACTCGCCAACTACGCCATCAAGTCTTGGCATCATGGCCATCCCGACGATGGTTGTGTTCAAAGCTGGACAGGAAGTTGGCCGCAACACCGGCATGATGTCGGTAGACGATTTGCGCGGCTTAGTCGAGCCGCACGTTTAAGGCAACGCGCCCTTTGCGCACCATCTTCTTTGGTTCGCCGCCCTTTGCGGTGCCCTCTTTTCTTTCCTTGGTAGAAGGGGGGCTCACTCCTTGTGGGCTGGTTACACCCCCCCCGCGTCGGGGGGGGCGTGGCCGCAAAGGGGTTGGTAACGAGCTAGTCGCCATTGCTGAGGCATACGGCGTCCCCGTGTTGCGCCCGGAGCGAGCCGATAGCCCCGAGTTCCTTGCAGCCGCGGCTTCTTTGCGGCCCGACCTAGGGGTCGTAGTGGCTTATGGCGAGATTCTGCAGAAGCCACTGCTGGACATGCCTCGCGAAGGTTTCATCAATTTACACGGTTCACTTCTGCCGCGGTGGCGCGGCGCATCTCCGGTGCAGGCTGCGATTCTTGCTGGCGATGAGGTCAGCGGGGTCAGCGTGCAGCGGGTAGTCGAGGCCTTAGACGCAGGCGCAGTGCTCGCGGAGCGAGAGGTCGCATTAAGTCCAGTTGAGCGCGGAGATGAGCTGTTTGTGCGATTGAGCGAGGTAGGCGCAGATTGTTTGGTGGCATTCATGCATTCGGTGGGTGAGGGCCCTTTGCCCGCCGGGCAGGAGCAAGACGAAGACCATGTCACTCATTGCCGCAAGATCTTCCGGTCAGAGGGCATTGTGGATTGGGCAAGTAGTGCGGTTGAGATCGATCGATTAGTGAGAGCGATGTACGGTTGGCCGTGGGCGCAGGCTATTTTGCCTAGCGGAGTGCACGTAAGACTTCTTGAAGGCCAGCCGGCGGGCAACTTTTCGACGGAGGCAGCACATGGCACGGTGGTGGACACCATGGGGGGCTTATTTGTGGCTGCTGGCGAAGGGGTCTACCGAATCGATCGATTGCAGCGCACCGGCAAGGCGGCACTGGCAAGCGACGAGTTTCTACGGGGCACGCCTGTTGAAGTGGGCGCGCGCATGAAATTTGAGGGGCGACCATGACCGACCGCGGTGATCGCAAGCCCGACCTTCGCCGAGTGGTTATGGAGTTGCTGCTCGATAGTCGTGATTATCCAACGCGGCGCTTCGGCGCAGCTGTGCGGGCGGCGGAGCTCGGGCCGCTCGACCGTTCGCTTGCTCGCCAGCTTTTAGGCGGGGTCCTCCGGCGCGCTGTGCAGCTCGATGCAATATACGAGCCTTATTGCAAGAAGCGCGTCACTGACGATGCGGCGCGGTGGGCATTGCGGCTCGGGACGCTTCAACTTTTCTTTCTCTCGCAGGTCCCCGAGCACGCAGCAGTGCATGCCACCATTCAGGCGGCCCGGCCATTTCTCCGAGAGCGCACAGGGTTCGCTCATGCGGTGCTGCGCAGCTTGCAGCGCAAGTCCAAACAGGAAACTCCTTTCTCAACGGAGTTTTCAAGGCGGCGGCTCACGGTAGGGCGGCGTTCGTGGTGGTTCGATCGTTCGCTATTCGCCGACCCAAAGAAGTTCCCAATCGATTATCACTCACAGCAGCAGTCCTTCCCGGTTGGCTTAGTCCGCCGCTGGTTTGATGAACTTGGAGAAGATGCCGCGCTTATGCGGATGCAGGCGCTCGGCGAGGCCCCACCCGTATGGCTGCGCGTGCATACGGCGCGCGTCACACGGAGTGAAGCTCTGGCGGCCTTGCGGGAAGCGAATGTTGAGGTTGAGGAGGCCGACCACCCTCGTTTTTTGCTCATGCGCAGGGCTGGCATCGAGTTGGCAGCGCTTCCGGGCTACGCCGAAGGGCATTGGGCAGTACAAGACATCACTTCTTTTGAAGCCGTTGAAATGGCCCAACCAAAGGCGGGGGAGAGGGTGCTCGATCTTTGTGCTGCCCCCGGCGGCAAATCTTTCGCCGTTGCCGAGCTCACTGAGGGCAAAGCCGACATTTTGGCCTGCGACATAGACTCGGGCCGCCTTGCGCGCCTTTCGCCGGAAGCCGACCGACTTGGGCACACTATTTCTGTCGAAGTTGGCGAGCCCTATCAGTGCCCGGCGCGCCCAGTCGATTTGCTCATCCTTGATGTGCCCTGTACCAACACCGGAGTTCTGCATAAGCGCCCCGAGGCCCGAGCGCGGTTTCACAAAGACGAATTGCACCGCGCTACTACGGTGCAGAACTTAATTCGCAAGGCGGTGCAGAAAGCTTATCTCAGCCCCGAGGGGCAGCGCCCTCGTGTACTGTGGACGACCTGCTCGCTCGAGCCCGAAGAGAATGAAGAAATGGCGGCGCGAATAGCTAAACACGCGCAATACCGCATTGTCGAAGAGCGGCGCTTCGAGCCAGACGGCCTTCGCGCGGGCGGATATGCAGCTATCCTAGGCCCTGAGCCCGTTGAATAGAGGCGTCCACTGATATGAGCGCGAAGAAGAAGTCCAAGTCCGAGCTTGTCAGCCGCATCGATCGCGGGACGGTCGCGGGAGGCCTAGCGGCAAGCCTGATCTTCGTCGCATGGGCCTTTGTGCATATCGGCATGGAAGTAGGCGCGAGCCAAGGAGAGGCGCCAACCCACCTGAAGGTGCCGCCTACGACTCAGAGCCAAGTGCATCCGGCGGCGCCGTCAGTGGCCGAGCCCGCCTACAAACAGAAAATCCGCGATGCAATCACACTCGGCAAGGAGGGGTTGGATGACTACAAGAAGGCGCTTGATTGGAATGAAAATGTTGGGGGGGATCCCTTCAAGTTTGCCAATCTAGTTAAAGAGTCTGGCGCGAAGGTGAACCGTTCGGTGGCGGCGCTTCAGAGCCTGCGCAAAGATGCCAAAAGCGATAGCGCGGCCGTAAAGAACATTGATCAATGGGTGGAGTACTTCAAAAAGCGGTCCCCAAGCCACCGCAAGTAGGCCCGTGGTACGACTGGGCTATAACTCGAATGGCTTCACCAGCCACCGACTCGAAGAGGCTATCGAGTGGTTGGGGCACATGGGGTATCGTTCGATTGCGATTACGCCAGATGTAGGCCATCTTGACCCGCTCTTTACCGGGCCTGACGCGTTGCAGGTCTATGGGCAACTTGCGCAGGCGGTTGGGCTTAGTGTCGTGATCGAAACCGGCGCAAGGTTCCTACTCGACCCGCGGCGGAAGCATCGCCCCAATCTACTTGAGCCCGACGCTTCGGCAGAGGCTCGGGTCGACTTCCTTCGCCAGATGATTGAATGGTGCGACCCACTTGGGGCGCGGCTCGTTTCCTTCTGGTCCGGCGCGATCCCGGAAGGATCAACTGCAGAAGAAGCCGAAGCGCGGTTGCTAAATCGGCTTATCCCGCTGCTCGATCTAGCCGAAGAGCGTGGAGTGCGGCTGGCGCTCGAGCCAGAGCCAGGGCATCTGATCGCTACAGTGGCTGATTGGGTAAGGGTGCGCGGGCGGCTTGGTGAGCGATTGGGTATGAGCCTCGACGTTGGGCACCTAATGGTTGAAGATGAAGGCCCTCTCGAATCTGTGGTCGGCCCACATCGCAATGCAGTCTGGAATGTGCAGCTCGATGACATGCGGCGCGGTGTGCACGAACATCTAGTACCGGGTGAGGGTGAAGTTGACTGGCATGCGGTCCGCACTTTTCTTGCCACATTGCCGGAGGACACTCCCGCGTGCTTTGAGCTCAGCCGTGATAGCCATCGTTTCCACGAACTCGCCCCCCGCCTTATCTCCGAGTTTGAGGCCTAGGGGCTATTTATGCGACCGATCATCGCGATGGCGGCACTATTCGTCGCAGCTATTGCCGCTTTTATCTTCTATCAGCAGCGGCTTGCGGCGAACGAGCGCAAGCTAGGTGTGCCGGTACACCAAGATACGGCGCCGGCGGAGGTCGCCGAGCCTCTGGCGCCACCGCCTGCTTTGCCGGATCATATGCTCTGGACTCTGGATGAGCGCTGGCAGCGCGCTGATCGCGAAGGAGAGGAAATACTGGGGCAGATCCGCGAGCTGTACCGGTGGCAAGAAGAAGAAGGCGGTGACCCGATCCGTTTCCGGCGAGAGAAGAAGGGGCTTTCCGAAAAGTTGGGCCCTCTCCTGGAGGGCCTTTTGGCTTTGCAGGTTGAATTAGAGCGCCACCCCGGGGCGGCCGGAGTAGTTGAAGTCCGCATACGTGAGTTTTCTGGCGCTATGTCCGGGGTTCTTAGGTAGGCGCCTTGAGTTTTGGGGCGCTTTAATCATCGCGGTAAGGCGCCGGTCATCTGGCTCCCTAGCGGATAGCCTCCGCCCACGCGGCAGGGGCTTTCCACGTTTCTGGCGCACTGCCCTCCCAATTTGGAAGTTTCTCAAGCCCAAGCCCTTGCGGGTCAAGTGCGACCCACTCGGCGAGCAAGGCGCGGAGCTCTTGAGCGCGCCCTTCATTTTCTCTGATGAGGTTAGTGGATTCAGTGGGGTCTTCGTCAATTCGGAAGAGTTGCTCCCGCACATTGCCGCCTGCACGATCAATGCGGCGAATTAGTTTCCAAGGCCAGTAGATCAGTGCCATTTGGCCACGCTGCTCGTTGTGCGCGACGAAGGCCGTTGCAGGCACCTCGTAGTTTGCGCTTTTTTGGCCGAGCCACTCAGCATGCAGATCACGACCATCAATCGCTTGTGTGAAGTGGGCGCCAGCAAAGCTTGCGAGCGTTGGGGCGATATCCTGCATCACTTGGAAGCTCGCGCTCGATCGACCACCTTCAATCTGGCCTGGCCAATGTACAAAGGCAGGCACGCGAAGTCCGCCCTGAGTTACGGCAGACTTGCCGCCCTTTAGTTCGCCGTTCGAGCCGCCTAGTTGTAGGGCGGCGCCGTTATCGGAAAGGAAGACCCACAAAGTGTTGGACGTAACGCCCGCCAGCTCGAGAGCGGATCGCACGCGTTCGATGCCCTGGTCAAGTTCAGCAAGCATCGATGTGTACACTCGGTCGGCGGCTTTTGGCATTTCTGCCATTTTGGCGAGCGTTTCCGGCGGCGCTTGCATCGGTCGATGCGGCGCGCTGTAAGACAGCATTAAGAACAAGGGCTGCGCAAAGTCGTGTTCGGCAATCAGCCGCTCAGCTTCGTGGCTGAGTAGGCGCGTGACGTAGCCGGACTCCTGCACTGTGGTTCCATTGCGCTGCCAGTCACGCCCTCCATCGCGGCTTTCATGGCTGAAGTAATCGACCGCGCCGGTTAGGAAGCCATAGAAGTGGTCGAATCCGTGGTTGTTTGGGTGGTGGCGCGCGAAGGTGTGGCCCAAGTGCCACTTCCCCAATAGCGCGGTATGGTAGCCTGCGGCTCGCAGGACTTCGGGCAAGGTCTCGCGGGCGGGGTCGAGTCCGAGCTCGCTCCATGGGCGCAGTGGCGACCAAGCGAGGCCGTCGCGCAGTGGCGAACGCCCGGTCATCAGGGCGGCGCGCGAAGGGGTGCACAATGGGAAGGTGTGAAATTGCTCGAGGCGGACCCCCCGCTCTGCCAGCTCTAATAAAGCTGGGATGTGTTCAGGCCTTCCAGCGCGGGCGAGGTCGCCGAAACCAAGGTCGTCAGCAATCACGAGTACGATATGGGGCCGCATCGCATCGGCGAGCTCGGCCTTACTAGAAGTTGGCGGCTCGGGCGATCCGCACGCGCTCAACGTTAACGAGCCGGCGACCAGGGCTTTGTAACGGAGCGCGGCAAAAAGCGTCATTGCGGGATCCTAACAAGGGTGATGGAACCAACCCAGACCATTGAAGCTGTAGCCGCCCAAGCGCGCACTTGGGCGGAGCTCGATGATGCTGCGCGAGCGCGGCTGATTCGGGCTTGTGCGGCATCATTGCACGCGGTGCGCGAAGACTGGGTTGCGGCAGCCTGTCGTACCAAGGGAGTGCGCCCGAACTCCAACCTAGCGGGGGAGGAATGGATTGCGGGCGTCGCGGTTTCTCTGCGCGCTCTACGGATCTATGCCGAAGTATTGGAAGGCAAGCGGCGGGCGGACCAACTGCCTTTGAGCCAGAGTCCAAGTGGTCGGACGCGTGTGCAGACTTTCCCGTACGATTTTGTCGAAGGGCTGTTAATGCCAGGTCTTCGTATTGAAGTTGAACTGAACAAGGCTGCCGAAGCCACACACGAAGTCCGCAAAGCTGCGCCAGGCGGTCTGGCGTTGGTTCTAGGGGCGGGGAACATTGACTCGATTCTAGTCTTCGACTTACTCGATCAACTGTTACGCCACAAGCGCGTTGTCGTGCTGAAGTTTAATCCTGTCAATGCAGCGATTCGCGCGTCAATGCAGCGAGCCTTTGCTCCTCTGATTGAGCTTGGCTTCCTTGCCTTGGTTGAGGGGGGAAGCGCCGTCGGCGAGGAGCTTTCTGTGCACCCCCGCGTTGACGCGGTACATCTAACGGGCAGCAACGCCAGTTTCGATGCAATGGTTTGGGGCGGAAGTGAAAAAGAGAGTCTTCGCCGCCGAAAGGCTAAAGAGCCACGCGTGATGGGGGAGGTCAGCGCTGAGCTGGGAGCAGTTACACCGGTGTTGGTGGTCCCCGGCCCCTGGTCAAATGCGGACATTCGCAACCAAGCGCAGCAGGTGGCGGCTATGGCCGCTCATAATGCGTCCAATAATTGCAACGCCGCTAAGTTGGTTGTAACCGCGCGGGGTTGGCCGCAGCGCGGCGCCTTCTTAAAAGCTTTGCGCAAGGCGCTTGCGGCTTTGCCGGCGCGCGCTTCGTGGTACCCAGGATCGCGAGCGCGTTGGGAAGAATTTCGCACGCGCTACGAGCAGGGGGAGGAGATTGCCTCGAAGCAGGTGGACGCAGTTGCCGATGGTGCGGCTGAGATTTTACCGTGGCTGTTCATCCCCAATGTCCCGTTGCGGCGCACGGAGCTCGCTTGTCGAAAGGAGGCCTTTAGCCCCGTGCTCGCTGAAGCGGCGATCTCCGCGAAGTCGCCCGAAGAGTTTCTGAGCCGTGTCATTGGCCCAGTTAATGAGGAGGTTTTCGGCACCCTGTCTTGTGCGATTATTTCCCCGCCGCATACTCCTAAGGAGATGCTCGATCAGGCCATAGATCGATTGGAATACGGCACGCTTTGCGTGAATACGTGGCCAGGCCTCGCCTTTGGGTTGGGCGCCTCGAGCTGGGGCGCTTATCCGGGGCATACGCTTGCCGATGCAGGCTCTGGCATCGGCCACGTGCACGAGGCCTTCATGCTCGATGATGTGCGTCGCTCAATTGTTCGAGGTCCTTTTCGCCCCAGCCGTCGCCAGGCTTTCGACCCCGGGCACCGCCGGCTGCGTTCGCTTGGGCGGTCATGGGCAAATTGGGAAGCGAAGCCAAGTTTGTTGCGGCTAGCGCGCCTTGCCATTCCCGCGGCTTTCGGCTGACTTACGCTGGGTGGGCAGCCAAGGCGGCAGCAGTGACTTCGGCGTCGCTCAATAGGCGGTCTGAGTTCTTAGCTCGGCCGAGCACCGCTTCGACGCGCTCTTTACTTGGGTCGATGCCCAACTTCTCAAGTTTGAAGATCACATTCGACTTACCGCTCATTGGGCCGACCGAGATTCCTTGCTCCATCCCAAACTCACCTGCGGGCACGCCTGAATAAACACGGTCGGCGAGCCAGGCGTCACCTTTTCGCAGGGCCTTGATGACCGCGGCGGCATGTACGCCAGTGCCTGTTTCGAAGGCGTCGGCGCCAAATACGGGGTACTCATGGCGCAGGTCTCGTCCAACAGCCTTTGCCACGGCACGGACGTAGTCACCGAGCTTAGTTAAGTCGCGATCGATCCAACCAGCGATCTTTAGATTAACGAGGAGTAGGTCCATCTCGGTATTGCCCGCTCGCTCGCCAATGCCCATGGCAGCGCCATGCGCGCGCGTGGCGCCACCCGAGATTGCAGCGAGCGTGTTGATCAAGCCCAGGCCGCGGTCGCGGTGACCGTGCCAGTCGATGCCAATATCGGAGCGGCCCTGAGCGGCAAGGAACTTTCGTGTCCAACGTACGAGGTTACGCACTTCTGCCGGCGTTGCGCTGCCGACGGTGTCGCATAAACAGAGGCGCTGCGCACCCTCTTCTAAAGCCGCAGTGAATAGGCGCGTTAGCGTTTCCGGAGTGGACCGTACGGTATCTTCAGTTACGAACATGATTGGTAGTCCGTTGCGTGAGCCAAAGCCAACCGCGTCCCGCACGTTGTTTTCCATGCGGTCGAGGTCCCAGTCCTCGGCGTAAGCGCGAATCGGCGAGCTGCCAATGAAGGCGCATACTTCGATGGGCGCGCCAAGCTGATGGACCATGTCGACTACCGGTTCAATATCACTGGTCACCGTGCGGCAGGCTACGTTCGGAGTGATTGACAGCGACGTCATTTCGTGCGCGAGAGTTAAGATATGCTCGCGCGGGTTAGGCCCTGCGCCCGGGAGTCCGATGTTGGCCGTGTCGATACCAAGATCGTTCATCAGGTGGATTAACTCAATTTTAGTGTCAAGCGGAGGGTCTACCACTGATGGGCATTGCAGGCCGTCCCGCAGCGTCTCGTCGTCAAGCATGACTTTGCTCTTCGGCGACGGCAGGTGGTTGGGGCCATGGGCCTCCCAGTCGTAGATCAGCTCGCTGCGTTCCACGCGGGCCATTTTCCCCGATCCCCGCCCAATCGCCAAGCGAAGGCGGAAGTTACGATGGAGGCATGCCACGTAACCGCCGCCGGGAGATGCGCCATCAGGTGCTACTTGCGCTGCGCGCCCATCTTGAGGGCGGCGTGCATCAGCCGCTGGTGCCAGACGAAGGCCACTATCCAGCCGATATCGCCGATGTCTTGTGGCTGGATTTTGCGCGAGACGAGGCGACAAAACTTTACCAGAGCTTGCCCGAAGAGACGCTAGCCGAGGTGCTGGCTGAGGCAGAGCCAAAGCTGGTCGAGGTGCTACTTGAGGGCGTGGAGCCCGAGATGCTGGCGCGCAAGCTCGAGCGTATCCCGGCCGACGATGGCACGGACATCCTTGAGATGGTGCCGGAGGACGTGCGGCAGCAAGTGCTTTGCTTCATCGAGCCGGAAGATGCTAGCGATCTGCGCCATCTAGCCGAGTACGAGCCGGATACCGCGGGCGGGATGATGACAACCGAGTTCATCACGGTCTCACAGGATGAGCGGATCGGCGACGTGCTCAAGCGGATTAAGCGGGATGAGGACTCTGCCGAGACCATTCACTCGCTTTACGTTACCGATGGCCGCGAAGTGCTTCAGGGTGTGATTAGTTCGCGCGAGTTACTCGAGGCGGGCATTCACGAAGTGGTTGGCGACCTAATGAATCCAGATGTCATTTTGGTGCGCGTTGATGAAGACCAGGAAGACGTTGCTCATCGGCTGCTTCATTACAATTTGTCGGCCATCCCAGTTGTCGATCCACGCGGAGCGATAGTTGGCATTGTCACGGCTGATGATGCGCTCGAGGTGCTCGAAGGCGAAGGGTCGGAGGATGCCTTATTGTTGGCGGGAGCAGGCGCGGATTCGGACGCTTCCGAAACGTTTCGGACCAAAGTGCTGCACCGGGCACCGATGCTGGCGATACCGGTTATTGCTGGCTTGGCAATGTCGAGGGTTATGGATTTGTTTGCAGGCGGGTTAGCCAAAGGGGTAATTCCACAAGGGTCTTCCGGAGGGATTGCTGCCGATTCGTTGGCGGCGATTATTAGCTTCATCCCAATGGTGTTAGCGCTTGCGGGCACGGTAGGTATGCAAACTTCGGCTGTGCTGGTACGTGGGTTTGCGGTTGGCCAAATCGTTGATGGCAAGAGACTGCGCGTCTTCTTGACTGAGGTGCAGGTTGGCCTTTTTCTTGGCGGCGTGTGTGCAGCCATCGCGCTGCCTGCGGTCGCCTGGTTTGTTTCCTGGGACGTTGGTTTCGCGATGGCTTCAGCGTTACTGATCGCAATGACCTGGACAACTACGATTGCGTCGGGCATCGCAATGGGTACCGAGGCAGCCGGCAAGGACCCAGCGGTGGTAGCGGGCCCATTGATGATTGCAGTTTCAGATCTGAGTGCAGTGGTAATTTTCTTCCTGACCGCTGAAGCTTTACTTGGCGGGTAAGTATGTGCTTAGGGCGATGGCGATGGCTTGCGGGAGGGACTGTTGCCGTTTTGGTAATCACGGCTTGGATAGTGCAACCCTACCGCGTGGTCGGCAATAGCATGGCCCCACATTACTTGGACGGAGACTTGATCTGGACTGCGCCACTCTTAAGGGGCCCAGAGCGAGGCGAGGTTGTTATTTTCAAAGCACCGGATGGCTCTGGCCGGTCGATGAAAAGAGTGGCAGGTCTCCCAGGCGAGGTGCTGATGAAGAGCTTCGAACGAATGCAATCAACCCCGGGGCGCGCTTCAATCGAAACCCATCTGGATCATTGGGTTTATGACGAGCAAGAAGAGATGGCGCTACCGGCCGGCCATTACTTTCTCCTTGGTGACAACCTCTCTGCCAGCATTGACTCGCGCGCATTCGGGCCCGTACGGTTCGAGGCGATGCACCGCCGTGTCCTTGGAGGGCGGGGGAGTGAGTAGTTTCGGGGGCTGCCGGTGAGCGGGCTCTCTGAGGACGAAGATCGCGGAGTTGCCCTGATGCTGGCCTTTCAGGCCGGCGATGATCAGGCTTTCGATCACATTGTTGCGGAGTATGAAGGCTTAGTTTTTGGCACGCTCCGCCGCTTACTCGGGCCATCGGGCTGGGTGGAAGAGATGGCTCAGGAGACGTTCATTCGGCTTTATCGCGTACGTGAGCGCTATAGCCCAGCTAGCAAGCTTTCGACGTTTCTCTGTCGGATCGCATACAACCTGGCGCTCAACCGGATTCGCGATGAGAAGCGCCGCCCTTCGGGGGGCCTGCGAGTTGGGCCTGAAGGCGAAGAGATGGTCGTGGCTGATGCGGGGGAGCGCCTCGCCCCGGAGGATGATGCCGACGCAAGTGATTGGGCTGGCCTAGTCGAGCGTGGGCTGCAGGAACTTCCGGAGAACCAGCGGGCAGCTCTCGTGTTTCAGCATTACGATGGCCTAGGCTTGGCCGAAATCGGTGAGGTTTTGGGCATAAGCCCTAAGGCAGCGAAGTCACTGCTACACCGCGCGCGGGAGAATCTGCGCGAGTATCTACAGCCCTACAAGGATGCCGAACAAGACTGAAGACTGGTTGAATAGCGCGCTAGATGCGGTTCCGTCGCAGCCGGCCCCTTTTGGTTTCCGCCGCGACCTGCGAGATCGCCTCGTCCGGGAGGGGTTGTGCACTGAATCGATTGAGGCTCCGGCGGGCCGCTTCCACCGCTTCGTGAGCCCGCTCCTTTCGGCTGCCGCTGCGCTGCTGCTAATTGCAGTTGGGTACCAGTTAGGCGCCGGGGAAGGCAGCCATGTAGCCACTGTCATTGATTCAGGTGGCTCGATTGCCGAAGCGGATCTGATCGATCTTTACGAAATGCGAGAAGTCATCGACGCTTGGGACCTTGCTGAAGACGCCGCCCTTGAGCGGGCCTTCGCGGCTTTAGACGAGACTTGGGTCGAAGAGCTGCTCGCTACCGAGGAGTATTGATCATGCTATGGCCAACTATAACTTTGCTGACCTGCGCTTGGCAGATGGATAAGTCGCCAGCTCAGAAGCTCGCTCCCGTTGAGTTGCCGGCTATGCAATCAAAGCAGAGGTCGGGCCGACCGAAGCAGCGACCGGCGGGCAAGCAAAAAAGTGGTGACAAACAGAAGGATTCGCGGCATATGAACCGCGAAGATGCGCAGCGTTGGTGGGGAGGGCTCAGCGAAGAAGAGCGCGGGCAGGCGCGCGATCGCATGAAGCGCTTCCGGGAGATGTCCCCCGAAGCGCGGCGTGAGCTACAGCGTCGCGTTGAATTGTTGCACGCGGTCGGCGAAGAAGTAGTCGTTGGCATGGACGCAGAGCGTCGTGAGAACTTTGATGCATTGCCGCGTGAAGAGCGCGGCCGGATACATCAGGAGATGGTGCGCGCTGCGCTCAAGAAGCGTGGTGAGGACATGGGAGGCGGCGAAGATTCCCTGCAAAAGGGAGGCTTTGAAGATCGCCTGCGCCATACGCGCGAGAAGCGCGAAGAGCGTGCTAGGAAGCATCACCAGCGCGAACTGGGTAAAGCCGTCGAAGACGGGTGGCTTTCCAAAAAGGCGGCCGAAAAACTGCGCGCCGGTTCGCCGGAGAATCTTTCAGAAGCGCTGTGCCAGGTGCGCCAATGGCGCATGGTTGAGCATTTCGATGCGAAGGGTCTCTGGCAGAAGCTCGAAATTGACGATGCCGAGCAAGGGCGCATCAAGGCGCTGCCACCACGCGAGTTTCTTGAAGAATTGCGGAAGCGTTCAGCGTTGTTGCGCGACCGCGACCGACGTGGCGGCCGCAGCGGTAGTCGTAAGGGCGAGGGCTCGCCAGAGCGTGCTAACGGTCGACGCGATGATCGCTTCTAGGCGAGTTGCTGGCGAATACGATTATCAAGTGCCGCCTGGTCTTGCGCGAAGGCGTGCAGGCCAGCGAGCGTGAAAAGCCCATCGAGGCCGTACTTGCCGCGCGAAAGCTGGCTTTGCCATGTTTCGCGCTTAGGCGCTTTACCTTCAGCGACGAGCGTGGCGAGCTCTTCACCCTCTAAGCGGGGGAAGATCGCAGCAAATCCCGCATCGTCAAGTGCGCGCAGGACCATGTCAGCGCTCAGTGACTCAGCTTCTACTTCTGCCAACTCGAGGCAGGTTTTGCGGAAGCGGTCGTCGATCTCCCAAAGGTCATTTACACCTTCCGAATCTGGGTCAATCCCTTCACCCCAAGTGGGTTGGTAATCCTTACTGGTCTGATCGGCGAGGCTGTCGATTTGCGGGTTGCTTGCCAAATAGCCTTCGGCCACTGCGATTGGCATGGTGTATACATCGGTCCCGGCTAATGTTGCCACTTGTTCGCCCGAACGCATACTTGCAGCAATTTGCCGCGTTGACGCGCCGATTGTTTCGCGAGCTTCGCGTACCGCAGCCTGTGATGCCATATGAGTTCGTTCGCCGACCCAGGCACCATCGCCCAAGCCTTCACTGGCGGCATAAGCGTTTAGCCGACCCAGAAAAATATTGACCCAACTCGGGCGCGCAATGCAGGTGACTAGGAAGTTCTGCCGCGCACTGAAGCCCAACGTGAAGTTGACATTGATCCCGTCTTCTTCGAGTAGACGGGCCGCTATCAGCCCTTCTGGAGTCAGTGGAACTTTGACGATGAACTTGTCTGACAGTGCGGCATAGCGACGGCCATAAGCCAATGAGCGCTCGACGTCGTAGGCCAAGTCAGTGTGCAACTCCACCGAAACGTAAGCACCGAAACGTTCGACTAAGCGTAGGCCGTGGCGCGCGTTTAGTGCGAAGGCGATTTCGAGGATCAGGTCGTGTTCGGAAAGATCCAAGCGGTCGGCCCGCGCCGCCGCGGCGGCCTCGGGGATCCAGGCATCGTAAATGCCCTTTTGGATTTCCTTATTAAGCAGCGTGTTATTGGTAGTTAGTGCGGTGAATTCATGAGCCCAAAGCCGCGAAGCCTCTTCCATGTCTCCGGTGTCGAGCCATGGCTCGGTGCCAACTTCACGTAAACGCGCCCATAGTGGGTTGATTCCACCGTGTAGCAGCTCTTCGGAGATGCCGGCCTGGATAACGGAGTTGAGTTGTGGAGTTATGAGGGTGGGGGAGTCGGGCATGGCGCTTCGGAGATAAAGGAGTCGAGATTCTAGAATCTGCATAGCCCGTGCGCCTCCCTACCTTCTCTTGCGCGACCGTTCTTGCCTCGAAAGCACAGATTGTTGATCTGCGCAGCCCGGCTGAGTATGCGCGCGACCACCTGCCCGGGGCGATGTCGGTTCCGTTGTTTGACGATCAGCAGCGGGCCATTGTTGGCACGCTGTACAAGCGCGAGTCGCCGGAGGCGGCATATAAAGCAGGGCTGGAGATGGCTGAAAATGGCATGGGGGAACGGCTGGCGGCGATCCTCGGACGGCCGGTCCCGCCCGAAGAATGGCGCGAGCGGTTCACTGAGCTCGCAGCTCGGCTGCGTAAGCAGATGCGCGAGCCCGGCGTACTTTTAGAAGAGCAGAGCGACTTGAGGGCGCTCGGCGATCAGCCACTAATCCTGCACTGCTGGCGCGGTGGCATGCGCTCACAGTCGGTAGCGTTGTTGCTCCGTGCGTTAGGGGAAGACCGTGTCGGGTTACTTCCAGGTGGCTACAAGTCCTATCGAAACTGGGTGATGCAGCGCATCGAAAGGTTGCGGGGCGATGACTTCCAACTGTTCGTGTTGCGAGGGGCAACTGGGGTGGGGAAGACCGAAGTGCTGCGTGCGCTTGAGGCTCGCCGGCCGGGGTGCACGCTTGACTTGGAGGGCCTAGCGGGTCACCGCTCTTCTGTGCTCGGCGCGGTTGGGCTCGAGCCAGCTAGCCAGCCAGCCTTCGAGTCTGGGCTGTTGCAGCGGATCGAAGCTTTGCGGGCAGGCCCAATTTTCGTCGAGGGGGAAAGCCGTAAGGTCGGGGACGTGGTTCTCCCAAGGGGGCTTTATGTAGCTATGCAAACCGCTCCCCAGCTTAAGCTCACAGCGCCGATTGTGGCACGGGTAGAGCGCCTCGGCGAGGATTACCTCGGCAAAGGATGCCTATATGGGTTGGCCGATGACCGGCGCCTCCAGGCCTGTGCGCGGGCTTTAGATGGGCTGCGTGCCAAGTTGGGGGATGCTCGAGTGGATGGTATGCAGGCAGAGTTGCGAGAGGGCGCGTGGCGGGGGGTCACCGAGCGGCTGCTGCACGCCCACTACGACCCGCTTTATTCCCATGGCGAGTGTGGCCGGAGCTACCTGGCCGAGTTCGATGCGACGTCACCGGACCTTTTGGACTCTCTTCTCGAGCTTCGTGCCCGCTACGAAGCGCGCTTGCCCGAGGGCGGATAGAATCGAAGCCCTCCATGTGCGGCTTCATCGGCATCGCAGGCCTTCCCGGAAAGGACGTCGCTCCTGAACTATACGAGGGGCTTATTGCACTGCAGCACCGCGGCCAAGATGCTGCGGGCATTCTGTCTTTCGATGGCATGTTCCACCTGCGGAAGCAAAACGGCATGGTGCGCGATATTTTCCGCGCACAAGACATGCAGCGCCTGACTGGCAACTTAGCTATTGCGCACGTCCGCTATCCCACGGTTGGCATGGGATCGGAGCAGGATGCACAGCCGTTTTACATCAACTTCCCATTTGGCATTGGCATGACACACAACGGGAACTTGACCAACTGGATGGATCTAAAGTCGCGGGAGTACCCAGCCAGCAACATCACGCTCGAGTCTTCGTGCGATGTCGAAGCTATTTTGTACGCCTTTGCGAGCGGGATGAAAGATGCCGACCCTTCGCTGCCAATTGAGCAGCGCGTTCACATGGCGACGTCTCGTGCTTTCGAAACTACCAAGGGTGCGTACTCGGTCGCAGGAATCCTGGGGGAGGGCGCTTTATTTGCATTCCGTGATCCAACTGGAATTAAGCCATGCATTGTTGGCAAACGCGAGACCAAAGAAGGCGTTGAGTGGGCTGTGGCGAGTGAATCAGTAGCCCTTGATGTGCTTGGGTTTACGCGTGTGCGCGACTTGCGGAATGGGGAGGCTTTTTTGGTCGAGCCCGGCCAAGATCCGGTATGGACGCAGGTGATTGAGCAGGATCACCGGCCATGCATTTTTGAGCTGGTCTACTTCGCTCGGCCAGACTCTTTTCTGGATGAGATTAGCGTCTACAAGACGCGCCGCCGTTTCGGGGAGACCCTCGCCGAGCAGTGGCGGGAGTCTGGCGCGCCTGAGCCCGATGTTGTTATTCCGATTCCAGATAGCGCGCGCGATGCGGCGCTATCAATGGCGCAAGCATTGGATGTGCCGTATCGCGAAGGATTCATCAAGAACCGGTATGTTGGCCGGACGTTCATCATGCCGAATCAGCAAGCACGGCAGACTTCGATTCGGCGCAAGCTGAACCCGATCCCACTCGAGTTTGAAGGCAAGATCGTACTACTTGTCGATGATTCGATTGTTCGCGGTAATACTTCGCGCAAGATCATCGAAGCCGCGCGCGCTTCCGGGGCGAAGAATGTGTACTTTGCATCGACTTCGCCACCATTGATCGCGGCTTGCCCCTATGGGATTGATATGGCTACGGAAAAGGACTTCGTTGCTCGCGGAAAGTCTGTGGAAGGCGTGGCCAGTGAGATCGGCGCTGACTATTTGGCTTACCTCGATCTCGAGCGGATGGTCGAAGCTGCCCGGGTCGGCAACCCGAGTATTGAAGCTTTCTGTAACGGTTGCTTCACGGGCGATTACCCGACCCACGATGCGACCGATCACCTCGAGGCGCTTTCCGCCGAGCGTGCAGCTTCGCGAAACTAGGCCACTTAGCTCTAGATGCCCGGGCGGAGGAGCTGAGGCTCGCATCTGGGAAGTATTGCGGGTTCCAAAAAAATCTGCCCGAAAGAGTTAAGCCGCGGCAGAAGTCCAGTCGATAGCTGTTATGGCCAGCAATCTGGCCCCCTCCCAGCGCTTAAGCGCTAGCTCTCATACAGGACAGAACCGCCATGAAAACCCTCAAAAACTCGACCAGCAGCCGGTTTGCTGGATTTTCCTTCTTCGAAATGACCATTGTTGTGGTCATCCTTGGCGTTCTTGCCATGATGGCGGTACCGCGCTACCAGACCGCTGTTGAGCGCGCCAAAGGCGCCGAAGCATTTACTTATCTTGCTCAGATCGAGGGCGCCCAGGAACGTCATATCGCCCGTACTGGCGAATACGCTCAACAGCTCCATCATTTGGACATCAAGATGAAGGCTCCGGCTCACTTCACCGTGGGCAACATCACTTCCTACAACTGGCAGACTCAGTGGGAGCTCCGCCTGACCCGCGAAGGCGCCTCCAGTGGATTTGGCGCTTACTCGGTCACTTGGAACCAGGATGGGTTCGTGCGTAGCCGCAGCTCCATCCACACCGATCTGATTCCTGTCCTGTAGTAAAGGAATCAGAGAGATTTCGAGTTAGGGGAATCGCGCCCGTGGCCTTGGGAGAGGTTGCGGGCGTATTTCCTTTTGTGCGAGCTTTTGGCCGGAGTGAAGCAATATCTTGGCTCGGAAGAGTGGCCCAGAATAAGTTTGGGGCCAAATCAAGCTTCAGTGCATACCGAATCCCGATACGTTTATTTTTCGCTGTAGTTAACTCGGACATGGCCGTCGAAGCCGAGGAATCCTGCGCGCGCTGCGGCGTCTTGATCGGTTGCCACCCATACGTCGTAGATGCGGGAGGTCGTTTCGATATTCAGCGTGACCCCGCGCGTGTCTGAAGTTTTTAGGCCATCAATATCGCCGGCTGTGCCATTCGGGCGCACCAAGTAGACGTAGGTTTCTGCGCCAGACTGACTTGGTTTGCTAAAGCGCGCGTAAACACTGCTATGTGAGACCGCATCCCAATCTTTGATTGATCGGCGGTTGTCACCCTTAGCGTCTTCATAACTGATAATCTCGCGGCCGGTTTCGATTTGTACGCCAAGCGGTGCATAGAGTTCGACTTCACTGCCCGGGGACCCACCACCTGAAAGGGTGGCTATATTGCCATTCACTTTCCACTCGGCTTTGTGATCCGGACTTGATAGGGCTCGGAAGTAAGCGTTCGTACCCATATTGCTGTGGGTCTGCACGCGGTCGACAATAAGTAGTAAGTCTTCGGGGAGCAGCAGCATGCTGCGATAGACGCTTTCAATGCCAAGCAGCTCTTGGCTGCCATTACGCCGCTTGACTTGCTTTGGATAAGCGCCACCAAATTCGCCACTCACGAAGATCGCGTCACCAGCATTCACTGCCGTTACGATGTCTGCATTTGGCGCAGCCTTCACGAGCGGTTTAATCGGGCCCATCCACTGGCCCCACTCGCCCAGTTGACCGACTTCGTCGAGGCGGCCAATTTGATACACCTGCTTTGGATTCCATAGACGCGAGATAGCAGATTCGGGAATCGGAGGCGCCATCGCAAAGGGTGGCGTGAAAGTGTAGGTGTTGCTGAGCGCGGTACGCTTCGGCTTTGGGTAGAGCGCGCCAGCGACGAAGTCCTGCCCTTCTGGGTAGAAAGTAAAGCTGCCTGCATCAGGGTGGCTGTGCGACACATTGGTCGCCGCTACGCGCGGGTCGCCATCTAGCATTAATCCCCAGGTGGCTTCGCCCGCGGGGTCGCCCGACTTAAAACTGAAGAAGGTGTTGCCCACCGACCACCCACGGCGGTAGGTCACAACGCCCCAGTCCTTGAAATAGTGGAATCCTGGGGCGTTGCCGCGGTTGACGGTACGCGGCTCAATGCTCGGGTCGTGCCATAGCATTTCGAAGAGTAGATTGCTGCCTTCAGGCTTGCCATAAGGCTGTCGACTGCCAAGCGCTTCGTCGATGCGGTTTGCTACCCAGGTTGGCCGACCGTCGCGTGTGACGCGGTCCAGGAAGTAAAGCAAGTGGCGCGGGCCATGTCCAAACGATCCATGGCCGTCAGCAATGCCTACCACGCGCTGGAATCCTGGAAGTGATCCGTGGAGCAGGAAGTTAAAGTGCTGAGTTAACCAAACATTGTCGAGGTGGTCTGCCAGCCTGTGCTCGTGCAGTAGTTCGAGCGTCGCAAATAGTGCATGAGACCCGTAGGTCCCATACATGATTCCCTCATTGGTCGATCCATCGCCGATCTGGGATCGGATTTCCATTACAAGGTCTGTGTTTTTGACACATTGTTTAATCCACGCCTCTGCCTCGCGCGGATAGATGGCTTCCACTGCTAGCGCTGCATTCAATAGTGCGTTGTAGTTAATGTAGTTGTGGTTATTGGTATAGCTGGTCGTCCAGAACTCGGGCTTGCGTGCTTGGGTCTCTTCGTAAAAGAGCTCCGCCTGCTTGTGAATGCGCTCAGCAAAACTTTTCCTCTCAGTCGCGGCGAGCTCGTTGTGCAGGAGGTCGTATGCGACAGAGAAACCAAAAAGTATGTGTGCGCCGTCGAGGCCAACTGCGTATTCAGCTGATGGGCCCCAGGCTTTCCAGTTGGCGACGCGGCTCATGGCCTCTTTAGCCCAAGTACCATATGCTCCCTTCTTCTTTGGGTTAGTTTGCAGCGCATATGCGGCTGCAACTCCCATTAGCTTGTCGCCCTCCTTTCGCCAGGCCCCATTAGCTTTTGGTAGTTGATCCATATTTACGGGCGGCAAACTACGACGACTATTTGCCACCTTGTCTCCATAGGCAAAGAGTCGTTCGGCTATTTTTTGGCTCCCACTTTTCGCCTTAGCTTGCAGCGCGCCGAGCTCATCGGCGTCGAAGAAAAGGCGTGGGTGCTTGCCCGCGGCCGCAGGGGCATTGGCGGGGGCCAGCACTTCGGCGACCTGTGGCTCAGGCTTGAATTCGAAGTCAAAGCTAGCGGGCTCGGCAAATAGTACGACGTTTTCTTGGCTGGTCGGAGTGGGTGGCCGCGAGGTTGACTGCGAAGGGTTTTCCGACGGGTTGGCTTTAGGCGGCTTTAGCTGTTCCAGCGGGGGAGCCTGTTCACTTACCCCCGTTTCAGGGAGGCTCTGCTCTTGGCTTTGTGGGTTGCGCGGCTTGCGTGGGCCAGGCGATTTTTTAGCTGTGCAAGCAGGGCCAGAGAGTACGGCAAGTATCACGATGCCGGCGACAAAACGGAAAGCGGCAAAACGCAGCATGCCCCACAGAGTACCAGAGACTCTGTGGGGCACGGAGTGCGCGCGGGCGCGGTGGGGGTCTACTTTGTGGCCAACTTGCGCCGCGCCGCTTTGCGCTCTTCCTTTTCACGTTGCACGCTTTCCTTAGCTCGGCGGATCGCATCTTTGGAGGCGCGCTTCAGATCGCTGACGAGGCCGATGCGGCTGAGGCTCCAGATAGTCCACTTACTTGGATCAACATGCCACCAGCGCACCCCGTTGCGGTAGTCCGACTGGAAACGGTGATGGAAGTTGTGATAACCCTCTCCAAAGGTCAGTAGTGCGGTCAGGATTGAATCACGTGCGGTGTTTTTCAGGCTGTACGGGCGTGTGCCAATGGTGTGTGCGACTGAGTTAATCGAGAAGGTCGCATGCCATTGGAAGACAAGGCGTAGGCAGCCGGCAACTAAAAGGCCACCGATAAAGTCACCCCAGGCCATGGCAATGAGGGCGGGGGCAAGGAATCCCGCGATCGCAACAAAGAAGAAATAGTATTTGTGTTGGAAGCTCAGGATTGGGTTGCGTTCGAGGTCGGCTACATTCTGCATACTGCCTTCGACCGGCGTGTCATGCAGGATCCAGCCGATGTGCGACCACCAGAAACCCTTCTTGCGGTTGTAAGGATCGCTTTCGGTGTCGACTTTGGCGTGGTGCACGCGGTGGTCCGACGACCACTTGAGGCAGGAGTTTTGCACTGCCGCCGAGCCGAAAAAGGTCAGCACGGCTTGTACGGGCTTGGTTGCGTTGAAGGCGCGGTGAGAGAAGCATCGATGGTAGCCCATCGTTATGCCCATCCCGGACAGCACGAACCAACCGATGGCGAGGCTAAGCGTGGCCCACGAGAAGTTGGAGATGAGCCAAAGCGCGCCGCCAATCGCGCTGACGTGCATCGTTGCAATGAACAGCGTGTTAAGCCAGTGGATCTTGGGTCCGGTCATAGGGCTTTTCCGATGAAGCAAGCCTGATTCGTTGGTGGGGCGGGAGTGCGTGGGATCCGTCAGCAGACTACCCTAGCCCTTAGCGGGGCGCACCCCCCCCGGACGCCCAGCTCCTTTTTGGTCGGCACAAGTGACATTTCGATGGAAGAGTTAATCGCCTGGATCAATCCCCGCTGTTCCAAGTGCCGCGGGCTTGTCGCCTTATTGAAAGCGTCCGGAAAGGACTACCGGCTACGCGAGTACTTGGAAGATCCTCCGAGCGTTGCTGAACTGCAGCAGGCGCTTGTTGCATTGGGAACTAATGACCCTCACATGCTCGTGCGCAGAAAAGAGAGCGTCTACAGCGAGTTAGGGCTAGCCGAGGCTTCTCCAGAAGTCTTGCTCGAGGCGCTTGCGGCACATCCCAACTTGCTCGAACGCCCAGTGTTGTTCGCCGGTGACCGCGCCATGGTGGCGCGCCCCCCAGAAAAGGCGAACGAGCTCCTCAACTAGTTGTTATCACCTTTTCCTTCTTGGGCTTGCTTGACCTCATCACGTGGGTCGATGTAGCCCATCTGCTGTAGCTGTGCCCAACGATCAGCGCGCACCTGCAAGTCAGTTACGCGCTCTAGGATTGGCGGCGGCGCGGCAGCGAAGGTATCAAGCATAAGCTCGAGCCAGCCTTCAGGCATTTCGTGGACTTCGAGAGAGTTGTTCTCGCCTGGATCCCGATCGAGCAGGAAACCTTCCCCATATTCGACGAGCTCAGAGGGGTCGAGCAAGCCCA
Source organism: Planctomycetota bacterium (assembly GCA_022447335.1). GTDB lineage: Bacteria > Planctomycetota > UBA1135 > UBA1135 > UBA1135. The sequence goes on from JAKVCF010000010.1 coordinate 27,144, forward strand.
GCGGCTGGTAGGCCGACCATTTACGTGTGCCCTGCTTAATGCCAACGGCTTTGCGCTCGCGTGCAAAATGCACACGGTTACTTGGCACTTCGCTAAGCACACTAAAGCCGGTCATCTCTTGGGGCGCTTGGATTCCTGCTGCAGCAAGTAAAGTTGGCGCTACATCTGCGAGGTGCGGCTCGTCAATCCGCTTTGCCGGGATGCCGGGCCCTGCCAAAATGAAAGGCACGCGGATTAGTTCTTCATAGGCGGAGTTGGTGTGACCCCATAGCCCGTGCTCGCCCAGGTGTTCGCCGTGGTCCGAGGTGATAAGCACTACGTAAGGGCGGCCGGAGGCATCCATCCGATCGAGCACTTGGCCGAGGCAGTAATCGGAGAACTCGACCTCTTCAAGATAGCGCTCCTTCGAGCGGGCGGGCGTGTCAGGTGTGCTATGTCGGCCGCGCCAGCCTTCAGGTGCGCGGTATGGGCCATGCGGATCGATGTAGTGTAGGAAGAAGAAGAAGGGGTCTTCTTGCGCGTACAGCGTTTCAAACCAATCCATCGCGCGTGCGGTGGTTTCTCCACCTTCGGCTTTCTCAGGCTTCACGAGTGAGTTGCCACCCGGAGCAGCAAAGACGCCAGAGTAAATCAGGCGGCGGTAGTACTTGCGCGGCAGTAGGCGGCCGACAAAGGTGCGAGCTTCACTGCCTTGTAAGAGTACCGAAGCATTTGTGCGCTGCTTCATTACCGAATCGTCATAGGCGTGGAAGCCGCGTTCGAAGCCGGTTCCGCCCATCATCACGCCATTTGAAACGATTGCGACAGTTGCGTAACCGTTGTCGCGGAAGAGCTCGGCCACGGCAACTGGTTCGGCCGGCACGGTTTGATAGACGCTGGTCACGCGGTGCTCAAGCGTGCCCATGCCGAACATCATGCCGGTATGTCCTGGGACAGTGCAATTCGACGAAGATCGCGCCCATTCAGCCCATATGCCACGCTCTCGCAGTGCGTCCATGACCGGGACATCGGCGGCATTGTGGCCAACAACCGCGTCAGCGCGCAGCGTATCAATCGAAACTAACAGCACGTCCGGGGGGGCGCTCTCGGCGCTGATTGCGGAGGTTGCTGGAAAGGTTTCTGGTACGGGGGGCATCTCGACCCAGCCAAACCAGTACTGACCGGGGCCAAGCAAGAAAGCTATCACTCCAGCGATCACTCCAGTGCCGCTTAGCATTCGGATAACTATTGGCCGGGTTACTGCCTGGCCAAAACGCCAAGTTAGTGCAAGGGCAAAAAAGGCGAGGCCGATTGAGATCACAGACCAACGGTGCTCCTCGCTGTCGTTGGCCATCTTGACTCCGAAGGAGGGGATGGAGGCGACCCAGAATCCGAGCGCAAAGCCGCTGAGATCACGTAACCAGCTCCCTTGCGGCTCACGATTGGTCGCCAGTGCGACTAGTAGGCCAAGTGGCAGCGCGACCATGCCTGAGCCGAGTGCGGCCAAGAAGATTTGCTCTGCGATCATCACGCCAGCCAGTGGCGGAAATACAGCAGTAAACAGTGCGGCTCCGGTTAATGCGCCGAAGCCAGCGCCGAACACGATCGAGAGAATGCGATTCATGCCTGACAAAGCGCGTAGTGCGCGGCCTCTTATAGTCTAAGCGAGGCTTCGGCTGCCTGCGTCTATTTGGTTTGATTGGGGGGTTTATCCGCGAGGTGGGCAGCGCAGGCCTCTTCCGTCCTCAATAGAGCCTGAGGCAGCTATGGCCGCTATGCCCATGATTGCGCAGAGGGGTTGGCAATTACGGGTGTATGGCCTCGATTGCGACGTTGGACTTTACCGAGCTGGCGCCACCGGCTCCACGTGCGATCACGGCTTGCACATAGATAGGAATAAGCGGCGCACTACTAGGTACCGCAACCGGAAATTGTGCGTCGCCAAAAGAGGTCGCCGTGACCGTCGCGTAGACAGACGGTGAAAGAATATCCATGCATAAGTTGCCAAGTTGTGGCGGGCAAGGCCCGGCTCCGAGCCCAGCCGTGCTATAGGTCAGCACCACCGATTCGCCAGGGGTTGCGTTGTAGACTCGCGCGGTCGAGCTGGCGCCGCGCTGCAGCGGGTCGAGCAAAACTTGAGGGCTCCAACTACCCGAACTGCGCACAAAGACATCAAACGAGGAGTTATTGTCATGTGCGACTAAGTCGTCGGCGGGGCTCTGAAAGGCGATTTCCGATCCGTCGGAATTCAGCGCCGGTCGCTGGCTATAAAGCGTGGACTCAGTGCCTGAAACGCCAACCGAAGCACGCGCGACTGTGGCGCTAATCAGATTAGCTCGATAGACATCGCTCCAGCCGTTGGTGTCACCAGGGATTAAATTTGTGGACAGGCTTTCAAAGGCGATTACCTGGCCGCTCGATGAGATCGCAGAAGAGTCAGAGTCCGCGTTGCCGGCAGCGCCTGTGTAGCCGCGCGAAACGAGCGCGGTGTGGCGGCTATTCAAAAGATGCACATAGACCTGTGAGTTGCCGCCTGAAGTCCCCGCCGCCAAGTTGCTGGCTGTGGACTGGAAGGCGATAGAAGTGCCGTCTCCTGAGATCGAGGGCGCGCTGCTTGCCGCGTTTGCCTGCGCCCCCAAGGTTGACATGCTAATCAACGTAGTAGTCGCGCCGAGCTCATCGAACACACCGTTCCGATCAGGGTCTCGGTCGCGTAAGAAAACATCGCGCGCATTATTCCCATCGAAGCCGACAAGATTGGTCGCCAGCGACTCGAAGGTCACGAAGCGGCCATCATTTGAGCAAGAACTTATGCTTGAAGGCCCATTGCCCTGCGCGCCTAACCCATCCCGGCTGACTAGTACTAAGTTGCTAGTGGTGCGGTCGTAGGCAAAGACATCACTGAAGCCATTAACGTCACCGGTGACGAGATTAGTGGCAAGGCTGGCAAAGCATACCCATCTCCCGTCCCCCGAGATTGACGGCGAAGAACAGGGGGCATTTGGTTCGGCGCCGCCGATGCCGAGTGAGATACGAGTTAGAGCCACATTACTTTCGTCGAAGATCCCATTTTGGTCTGGATCACGGTCAGCAATGAAGATGTCGTCGAATCCGTTGGTGTCGTTCGCAACTAAGTTTGACGCTGATGAAGCGAAGGTTATAAAGCGACCATCAGTGGACAAGTGCGCATCGGATGAGAAAGAGTTGGCCGCGACGCCGCCAGCCCCTACCGAGATCAAAGTCGTAGTGCCATCGAGCCGATCGCGCACATAAATATCGGTAAACCCTGACGAAAGCCGATCAAGTAGCGCTGTAGATTGGAAGCCTAAGTGGCGACCGTCTCCCGATAGGTCTGGGTTCAAACTTGCGCCGTTAGCTTCCTTGCCATTCGAGTCGAGGGACACGCGCTGGGTCACGAATTGCTGCGGCTCAGCAACAATGGCCACCAATAACAGAGAGAGTAAGGGGGGAACCATGGGGGAGAAGCCGAGGCGAGCATACTCCAAGCTTGTGATTTCAGGGG
>JAKVCF010000100.1 GCA_022447335.1 Planctomycetota bacterium
AATGTTCTCCATTCGATCTTCGGTTAGCGGATGAGAGTGCAGCATTGCAGCGAAAGAGCTTTCATTCCCCGATATTTCAAGCATGGTCTCGAAGAATTCGAGGGCTCCTACAGTAGTGCCATAGGCGCGGTGAACGAGATTCAGGCCGAAGAGGTCGGCGTCGAGCTCCTGATCGCGGGTATAGGCCAGTCCGGCAAGCGTTAGGCCGCTGTCTATTATGGCCAGGTCACCAGCGCTGGCGCCGGCGACGAGGTGAAAGGCGGCTCCCGTTAAAAGTGTCCGGCCCAGACGCTTGAGAGCGTGGCGATTTTGATGGTGTCCGAGTTCGTGTGCTAGCACAAAAGCAAGACCGATTTCGGTGTCGATCATCTCGAGCAGGCCCTTGGTGACTCCTACCAGTCCGCCAGGAAGAGCGAATGCGTTCGGCGCCTTTTCGTTTATATAGACTAGTTCGTAGGGGAGCGGGCGAAGCTCTGAGTCGCTGCAAAGTCGATCAAAGATGCGTTCGGCCTGCGAAAATTTAGGTTGCTGCCTAGGGTTATCGCCCAACTCAACCCACTGGAACCACTTTGCCTCGGTTTCTTCCGAGATGCCGTCTGCAAGGCTGTCTGCGGCAAATCCGAGCAGCAGATAGGTGACGTAGCCAATGATCACAATCGAAGTCAGGCCCTTGATCCAATCCTTCCAGCGCGGTTGACCGCGCGATGCATCCGCGGACTTTTCCAGTCGACGCGGAACGAACTTCATGCGGGATCTGAAATGAAGCTAGGCTCGGGCTTGCTCATAGCGAATACCTGTGCCATAAGCGAGCACCTCGACGGTTCCGATAGATTTTCCAGAACCGGAGGAGATAGTACTAGTCTCGAAGCGGAGATTTAGGAAGGCATCCGCATTTGGGAACTGATCTCGCATGCGCAGTAGTGCTTCGCGGCGTCCACGGTCTAACAGGCTGGAATAAGAGTGGACTTCTCCGCCGAAGAGCATAAGCAGTGCGGCAAGAAAGCGTTTGAAGTAGTCAACCGAAATGACTACCTGGCCGCGCACCATGCGCGTTTCGGCAATTTGTTTGTTTTGGTCCCACAGTTGTCGCTCAGTCGTCGCAGGTACGTGATAGTTTTCCGCTTCTCGCTGGTCCAGGCGCTTGTAGTGCTTTCTTTCCTGAAAGGCGCCGACTGTCCAGCCCAATATCAGAAGGCCAAGCGGGATCAGGATTGAGAGGTAGGCGGAAATCATTACTGAATCCGAACAGCTGTTCCGTAGCAGAGGATTTCCGAAGCGCCCGAAGCGACCGATGAAGTGGCGAATCGCACATTGACAATAGCGTTTCCACCGAGTTCCTCAGCCTGCTCGACCATTCGGTTATAGGCTTCGTCTCGCGCTTCTTGAAGCAGCTCGGTGTACCCACGGAGTTCTCCGCCGACGAGGTTTTTCAATCCGGCCGCAAGATCACGGCCGATATGTTTTGCTCGAATAGTGCTGCCTTGCACGATTCCGTAGTGCTCGACAATCGTTCTTCCAGGGACCGTTTCAACGTTAGTTGTGATCATGACGTATTCTACGTAGATGAGTGTGGAAATTACCATCAACTATTCTGGTGAGTTGCGCTGCGAGGCGGTGCATGGTCCGTCTGGGGTGCATATTTGCACGGATGCACCAGTCGACAACTGCGGCCGTGGCGAGAATTTTTCGCCAACGGATTTAGTGGCGACAGGCTTGGGGGCCTGCATCCTGACCATCCTGGGCATCCAGGCTGAGAAATATGGCCTGAATCTCAGCGGAACGCAAGTCACCGTCGAAAAGCATATGAGTGCAGATACGCCGCGGCGTATCGCTCGATTGCCAGTTCGGGTGATGATCCCGAATAGCTTCGACGAGCGCGTGCGCACCGTGCTAGAGCGTGCGGCGCACACTTGTCCGGTGCATCAATCTTTGCACCCCGAGATAGAGAAGCCGATCGATTTCCAGTGGGCAGTCGATGGATAAACGGCGAGCCGTCGAGGCGAAGTCAAGTCACTTGTTTCTTGCCCGGAATTGTGAGGGTCCTACCTGGTCAGGCGAGGTGGGCTTGGGGCGACTGAGATGATGGAGGCCCATCGACGAGATTTAAGCTTTAGTCCGGTGCCAGGTTCGGCCGATGAGGGAGGGTCGTGTCCTACTTCAGTTTTGCCCTCGACGGCCCGATTGCGGCTAGCACTGCCACCCAGCATCCTTTTTTGGAGCGCTTGGCGCGGTCAGACGGTGCTTCGCTGGTCACACGCACCTTTGCGTCGGAGTACAGCGTTCTACGTCGTACCGCACGTGCCCTCGACGCTGGATTAACTGATTCGCACGACGCCTACCGCGATTTCCTGCAGAGCATCGGCCTGATCGGCTCTGGCTGGGTGGACGCCGATTCTGGCTGGGTCGACACTGCTTTGCCGGCTACGCGTGGCGCTTGTGAAGATCTGCAGGGCCTGATTCGCAGCCGGGCGCTGCGCAATGGCGCCCTTTGGGCGCTAGAGCGGGTCGGTTCGCGTTGGGCGCAGAGCTGCTCCGGTACGCACTGGGGCGCGAGCTTCTGGGCTGCCCGAACGCAGGTTGGGGAGGCCCTGGTGCCCGACCCCCTCGACGAAGCTTCCCGCGATCGCGAGTGGGTTCAAGGGCGCGACGCCGCCCTGCTCGCACTGACCACCTGGTTAGATGCGCTTGAGCAGTTGGTGACCGACAAGCGAGTGGCTTAGGTCTACAGTCCGACCTGCTAGGATCTTCTCGCCATGGAGACCTATCTGTCTGGCATCCAGCCGAGCGGCTTGCTGCACATCGGCAACTACTTCGGCGCCATCCGGCAGCACATTCAGCTGCAGCAGGAGGACGGTGAGCATTTTTACTTCATCGCGGATTATCACGCGTTGACATCGAACCGCGAGCCAGAGAAGTTGCGCGAGTTTGTTTTTGAGACCGCGGTTACATACTTGGCCCTGGGGTTCGAGCCAGAGAAGGCTTGCCTATTCCGGCAGTCTGATGTGCCTGAGGTTACCGAGATCGCTTGGCTACTTGCGAGCGTCACCGGAATGGGTTTACTGGAGCGCGCTCACAGCTTTAAGGACAAGGTGGCACAGGGCGTGAAGCCTAATGTTGGCTTGTTTACTTATCCGATCCTGATGGCGGCGGACATTCTGGCTTATGACTCAACCTGTGTGCCGGTCGGCAAGGACCAGATTCAGCATGTCGAGATGACTCAGGATATGGCGGGTTACTTCAACCAGGCCTACGGCGAAGTCTTCGTGCGCCCCGAGATTCGCACGCCGAAGGCCGAAAAAATGCAGAAAGTACCTGGGCTTGACGGGCAGAAGATGTCTAAGAGTTACGGAAATACGATCTGGATATTCGAAGAGGGTAAAGCGTTGAAGAAGGTTATCAACAGGGTGGTTACTGATAGTCGCCCGCCCGAAGAGCCAAAAGATCCTGAAGAGCTTTTTCTATTCGATCTAATGGCTTTATTCTGTGACGAGGCCGAGGTCAATGACTGGAAGGATAAGGTCCGCGCTGGTGGCGAAGGCGCTCCGGGTTATGGTCACTTAAAGGGCGTCATACGTCATGGTATGGAAGAGTACTTCGCGTCGGCACGTGAGCGTCGCAAGGAGCTCATGGCGGACCGAGGTGAAGTCGAGCGCGTCTTGGCTGCTGGCGCCGAGAAAGCCCGTGCCCGTGCTACTGAAGTGCGTGACCGAGCGGCCAAGGCCTCCGGTCTGAGCTAATCCGCTGGGGAGCGGTTTTCGTTCGAGTCTTCTCTACCACCTAAGGGAACGGGGTCATAGCCACCTTTGCAGAGTGGTTGACAACGCAGTACGCGCCAGAGCGATAGGAAGAAGCCTTTCAAGGTTCCGTGCATTTCGATGGCTTCTTGCGCGTAGTGGGAGCAAGTAGGGTGAAATCGGCAGCGCGGGCCAAGGCCAGAGGAGATGCGGCGCTGATAGAAGTTGATCAGGCAAAGGAGGAGGCGCCTCATTTCTTGTCTTGCGAACGAGGCTGGCGCTTCTTGTGTCGCTCCCATTTCCGCATCGCGTTGTCTGCGAGCTGAAGCAGTTCGGCGTGGCATGCAGGAGTTTGGAAATCAGTGCGGGGCGGGCCGACGGGGATCAGGACGAGGTCCATTGGTGGTAAATCTGGACGTGCCAGCCGGAATGCCTCACGGAAGATGCGGCGGACGCGATTGCGCACGACCGCTTTTTTACTGAATTTGCGCCCGATGGACAGCCCAAGGCGGGTAGGCCCGGGGTTCAAACGTGGGGCCGCCACGAGTAGAATGAGGGAGCCGCGCACGCGCACCCCCGTGCGGTAGACTCGGGAAAAATCCCGGCTGCTGCGCATGTGGCAGGCAGGGGGGTGGCGAAGGCGCAGCCGGGGCTTAGGCTCTTCGGTTGCTACGTCGCTCGGCGATTGGCTCTGCATGACCCACTCTCAGGATACCTCCGCCCCGGTCCTTGGTGCTTCCTCGCACCCGGCTCTGCCGGCGCGGCCGGTCTTTGTGGTAGGGCAGAGAGGCTCTTTTCCACCTGCCGCAAATGCGGCGGAGACCATTTTTCGCATCTGGATTGGGCTGTCTGTTGCTGTCCCCCCGGCACTGATTTGGGCAGCAGAAGACGGCGCGCCACAGCTGATCGATCATCTGCGCACGCGCGTGCTCTTAGCTCCTGTGCCGAGCCAGCCACTCGACGCCGACTCCCTGCAGGCTGCCGTGCATGGAGCGCTCGACGAGGGCGCTACCCTTATTGGGGGCGGTTTGCCCGAAGGTAAAACAAGCTTTGCGCTAACGCTCTTGATCCATCTAGATGTGAGTTCTTGCCTGGTTTCCCCCCAGGCCCCCGTCGGTCCGGTGCTCGCCATGCTCGCTAGTGAGCCGGCTGCGGCCGCCGACGCGACCCTGGCTGCGTTGTCGGGTTCCCTTGCGTTCTATCGCTTGGGTGAAGACGGCCAGCTCGAATCATCCTCAGCCCATCCAACAACATGACCACCGCCATTCAACCCGGCATTGCGCCCGATCAAGTCCATGAGTCACTCGGCAAGTGGATTCTCGTCGACGGTTATCCTTTCGTGCTCGATCTCGAACGTTCGCAAGGGGCGACGCTCGTGGATGGTCGCACGGGCCGTGAGTACCTCGACTTCTTCGGCTGTTTCGGTTCGACGCCGATTGGCTGGAATCATCCTGCGCTGCGGAATGAGGAGTTCCTCGCTAAGGCGGCAAATGCGGTGGTGAATCGCCCGGCCAACACGGACTTGTACACCACCGAGATGGCAGATTTCGTGAAGGTGATGGGTGAGATTGCGATTCCCGAGCCCTACAAACACATGTTCTTTATCGATGGTGGCGCGCTTGCGGTTGAGAATTGCATCAAGGTCGCAACCGATTGGAAAATTCGTCGCAACCGTGCCAAGGGTGTGCAGTATGACGTCGGTAATAAGATATTGCACTTCGAGAAGGCCTTCCACGGCCGCTCAGGTTACACCCTGTCGTTGACTAACACGCTGCCAGATAAGGTCGACTACTTTCCGAAGTTTGAGGAATGGCCGCGTTGCGTGGCTCCGGCTGTAGAGTTCCCGCTGACTGAAGAGGGTTTACAGAAGCTGATCGGCGAGGAGGCCTGTGCCCTGCGGCAGATAGATTTGGTTTTTGAAAAGCATGGCGATGACATCGCCGCGATTCTGATCGAGACACTGCAGTGTGAAGGTGGCGATCGTCACTTCCGTCCGGAATTCTTGCAAGCGCTACAGGCTCGTTGCGAGAAGTATGACTGCCTGTTCATTCTCGATGAGGTTCAGACTGGTTTTTTCGGTTCAGGCACCGCGTGGGCTTGGCAGCAGATGGGCATTCAGCCTGATCTTTGGGCCTTTGGCAAGAAGTCGCAGCAGTGCGGGATTGTGGCTGGTCCGAAGATCGATCTAGTTCCGGATAACTGTTTCGCGAAGTCGAGTCGGATCAATTCGACTTGGGGTGGAAATCTCGTCGACATGGTGCGCGCCACCCGCGTGCTCGAGGTCATTCGCGACGACAAGTTAGCCGACAACGCTGCTCGTCAAGGCAAGCGTTGGCTGGAGGGTATGCAGAAGATCGCTGAGGGCGACGAGCGCGTTACCAACGTACGTGGCATGGGCCTGATTATGGCCTTCGATATGCCCGATGGCACTTGGCGTGAGAAGGTGCTGCATAAGATGATGGATCACGGTCTGATCGGCCTGTCCTCGGGTCAGCGCACGGTGCGCTTCCGTCCACATCTAGCCATTACCGACGCTGACACTGACAAGTGCCTCGCGTTGACCGCTGCGGCGCTGAATGACTTGTAGGGCCAAGGGCCTCGCAAAATTGGTGGCGTGCCCTTGATGAGGGTGCGCCACTCTTCTTTGCTGAGCACGAAAACCGAGTGGGGGCGTTAGGGTTAAAGGGCCATGATGAGTTTTACTTCCCTCTTCCTTGCGGTAGTCCCGTTCACGCTGTGGCAAGAGCCGGCCCCGGATGTCGCACCGAAGCCCGAACGTGGTGTGCAGATTCACAAGGAATCAGCGTATGCCGGTTACACGCTAATTTGCCCGTTGATGGACAAGCGGACTTTTCTGCTCGACATGGATGGTGAGGTCGTGCACATGTGGGAGCACGAACTTCCACCGGGTAACTCGGTCTATCTCATGCCGAATGGCAATCTATTTCGTGCTGCGCGCCCGCAGAACAACCCAACTTTCAAGGGTGGTGGCGAGGGTGGCATCCTTCAGGAGTGGAGTTGGGACGGCGATCTTCTTTGGAGCATGGACTGGAACGATGAAGAAAAGCTGATGCACCATGACTTTTCGATTATGCCCAATGGCAACCTTCTTTTCATCGAATGGAATGAAATCGATCGGGAGATTGCTCTCGCACATGGCAAGGATCCCGAACTGCTTGGCGAAGGAGGTTTATGGCCGGACTCAATCGTCGAGATCGAGCGCATTCTGCCAAAGGGGGGGGAAGAAGTTTGGCGCTGGAACACCTGGGATCACATCGTGCAAGATCGCATTGAAGGCGGCCCTGCCTACGGGGAAGTCTGGGAAGATCCAGGCCGTGTTGACGTTAATGGCGAGGGCGAGAAAGAGAATCTCACTGAGGAAGAGCGTGAGCGACTGATCGCACTGGGTTATTTGAGTCCAGATCAGGATGGCCGCCCGCAGGTGCGTGGGTCTTCGGACTGGATGCACTCAAATGGTGTCGACTACGATCCGGTTCGCGATCTGATTGTGATCAGCGTGCGGCGCTTTAACGAGTTCTGGGTCATTGACCATTCGACGACCACTGAAGAAGCGGCCACCGCCCAGGGTGGAAACTTTGGTCGCGGAGGGAGGCTGCTTTACCGCTATGGGCACCCACAGGCTTATGGCCGCGGTGGCCTGGAGCATCGCCAACTCTTCTTTCAGCACGACTCTCAGTTCATTGATCCTGGTTTGCCGGGTGAGGGAAATATTTTGGTCTATAACAATGGCCAAGGACGCCCGGGTGAGCCATGGTCGAGTGTCGATGAAATTGACTTTTCTGGCTTTTCCGCAGGTGGAGAAGTCGCGCTCGATGCCAACGGCCACATGCTGCCGAATGAGCCGGTTTGGCGATATGGAAGTGCGGATAATACGGAGTTCTATTCGAGCTTTATTTCGGGTGCGCAGCGTTTGGCCAATGGCAACACGCTGATCTGCGAAGGTGCGGATGGTCGTGTCTTTGAAGTGACCCGCGAAGGCGAGATCGTCTGGGAGTATCTTTCTCCGTGGGGCGATTCGGATCTGATCAACCCACCAGGGCAGGGCAAGCCAGCTCTGAAAACCGATGCTCAGAAGGCAGGTGGGGCCGATAGGCCGCGTGCCCGTGATCGTCGCCCGCCGCGAGGCGGTGGTCTATCTCCGGGGCGCGGCGGCGACCCGCCTCGCGATCGTCCCGATGACCCTCCGCGGGGGGATGGGGACCGGGATAGCGATCAGCGGCCACGTCGCAGTGGTATTCCGCCATGGTCTTTATTTCGGGCCACACGGATCGCCGGGGACTTCCCAGCTTTTAGAGGCAAGAATCTTCAGCCTCTTACAGACCAGCCTAAGGTCAAGGTCCTGCGTGCGGACTAGTCCGCGAGTTCAGCGGCCAGAGCTTCCAAGCGAGTTTGCAGGTAGCCTTCAGGTGATGACTGCTTCCAAGCGTGGATGAAGCCTTCGGCGCTATCGCGGAACAGGGCTGCGCGCAGCTGCTCGCGCAGGGCGGCGATCTCGGCTAGCTGACACTCGGCGAGTGCAGCGTCGAGATCCGGGATGATCTCAGCGGCTGGCTTATCACGCTCGGCACTCTTAAAGGCTTTGTCCATGGAGCGCCACGCGCGTTTTACGGCACGGTAGTCGCTGTCCTTGAGCAAGGTTGCTAATCGGCCGGCTGCCAAGTCACCGGTCGAGGTGCCGATAAAGTCAGTTGAGACCTTCTCCAGTAACGCGGCTGCCCGCATTGGGTAGCCGTTGGCAGCTTGTACTTCAGCATCAGTGAGTAGTTGGGCGCCTGCGCCTTCGAGGAAGTCACGTAGGTCGCGAGCCTGCTGCACGATAGGCGAGAAATCTGCCTTGAG
>JAKVCF010000101.1 GCA_022447335.1 Planctomycetota bacterium
TCACTGTCAAACTCTGCCCACGACAAGAACTCAAGTACACCCGTGTGGCCTTCGCTAACTTTACGAAAGGTGTATTCAGCAAATACAAGGCGCCCGGTATCCGGATCCGTCCAGAGAACGAACTCATCGCTGTCAAAAGTAGCCCAAAGCCGACGATATGCACGGCCGGCAATACTCTTCGACGGCAACGATCCGTATGCATTAAAATTGAGCAGCGGCAGCAGGAAGTATCGATGGAGTGAGTCGGCATAGACCTCGGTCCACCCACCTAGTTCTCCACCCTCTCTGTCAGCACGCCAACTCAAAGGCTCTGCGAATGCGAACTCGGTTTCGGCCGGCTCGAGTGTTAGTAGTGCCCAGAACTCAGCATCGCTTGGCTCAAGCGGCGTGAACCAACGCAAGATCGAACTATCCCAACTATCACGAACCTTAGCAGCAAAACGCAAATGAGACTCGGGCCCACTCGGACTCACCCGAGCGCCGTGTGCGCTGCGCATTGCGCCTAACTCCCATTCACCCGTAGCCCGGGCTCCGGAAGGTGGGCCAAAGCGAGGCCAATCAACTGGCTGAAACGTAGCTACCGAGCGAGCCGGCACTTTCGACTCCTTCGGGGCGTATACCAACACCACCTCATGACCTGGAGCCACCGCAAGTGGTAAATCGAGCTCGGGGCTCTCAAGCGTGCAAGCTGTCAGCAGGGAGAGGAGCAGGAAGGGAGTAGAACGAAGCAGCATCAGGGGCTCAGGAAAATGACTCCTCTAATCTCTTTCGCTAGGGTCTGCCTCCGACTGGCTCATATCGGAGATACGAACGGGCCGATCGGGCTCACCCTCCTCGCCCACCTTCATCAGACGGACCTCACCGTCATCAAGCGGACCAGTCCCCGACTCCACCCACCAGGCATAGCCTCGAAAAATAAGGTAGGAGCCTGCAAGCGCAAGGGCGGCATTAGGCATAGGAATAGCCAAGAGCAGACAAAAGCCTGCAAGCAAGCAAGCCCCTGCTCCAAAGCGCGGATCTTTTCGGCCTTCTTCCATCACACCCACACCCTTTCGGGCTCATCGTCAAGCAACATCATGCCAGTGTAGTCTCGGCGACTAGCTTGGGGATACTCTGCACGCTTGAGCGACGCCTCTGGCCGCCCCCCGCTGTTACTGTTTGACGGCGTATGCAACCTCTGCCATAGGGCAGTGCGCTGGGTTCTGAAGCGCGACCGGCAAAAGCTTTTCCGCTTTGCGTCACTTCAATCACGCGCAGGCAAACTGGCGATAAAAGAAACTGGGCACCACGGGCCAACGCCAGACAGCGTGGTCGTCATCGACCAGGGAAAAATCTATGAACGTAGTGATGCCGCCTTGCGCATCGCACGCCTACTCGGATTTCCCTGGGCACTATTCCTGGCGCTATGGGTTATCCCGCGACCGATTCGTGATGCGATCTATCGCTGGATTGCGCGCCATCGTTACCGCTGGTTCGGGAAGAAATCGGCATGCCCAACACCTCCGCCCGATGCTATTACGCGTTTTCTCGACGCAAATGAGTCACCGACAAGCAAGTCGTAGCACAAGCGAAAGCTTGCCCGCATGCACTGGCCCCCATCCGCTCATGCGGCCGGCCTACTCACCTTGTCCGAGCGAGTAGCCCGGCTGACCGTCAAACTGGTAGAGGTTCTCCGTTTTAACAGCATCGAGGCCGGAGGCGCCAAGGCGCTGCAATAGGCCCACAATCTGATCGTTATCCCCCGTGCCGTCATTGACGATACGGAAACGGCAGCGCCAGTGATCAGTACAAAAAGTCTCGGGCATGCCGTCGGGGTATACCTTTACCCCGCGATTAGTAATTAACCGCAGTTCGAAGTCTGGGCCAGCCTGCTCAGACAACGCCTTGCCGAGCGCATTCGGATCACGGCCAACCTCATCCCAATCAAGGAACACGTCAACGCCGACCAAATCCTTTTTCTGCGGAGTAACGCGGTTGACATCAATTTGAATCCCCGCGCCACCAAAGGCCACTGACTCTAGCTGCGACGGCGCTTGGCCAAGGCGATCGATAATAGCCTGGGCGAAAGCCTTACAGCCAACACGCTCTTTACTCGATCCCTCACGGAAAATATCGCCGGTGTGTACGCCGTCTTCAAGTGTCTTGAGCCATGCGTTCATAATCCTCTCAGCGATCTCGCCTTCACCTAGGTGAACGAGCATCATTGCTGCGCCCTGCAGTAAGCCAGAAGGGTTGGCTAAATCTTGACCGGCAATATCTGGAGCCGATCCGTGGACTGCCTCGAACATCGAAACGCGGTTTCCAATGTTGGCCGACCCTGCCAGGCCAACCGAACCACCAACTTCAGCCGCAATGTCCGACAAGATATCACCGTAAAGGTTCAACGACACAACGACGTCGAGCATCTCCGGCTTGGCTGCAAGCTTGGCTGCGCCAATATCAATAATCATGTGATCGTTCTCGATCTCTGGGTACTCCACCGCGATCTCGTCAAACACCTGATGGAAGGTGCCGTCGGCCAGCTTCATGATGTTGTCCTTGGTCATGCAAGTGACCTTCTTGCGGCCATAGGCTCGCGCATACTCAAAGGCGTAGCGCACAATCCGCTCAGTCCCTGGGCGCGTAATCAGCTTGAGCACCTGTGCAACCTCCTGGGTCTGGCGGTGCTCGATGCCAGCGTAAAGGTCTTCCTCATTCTCACGCACTACGACTAGATTAATCGAGGGATGCGAGTCAGCGACGAAGGGGTAGTAGCTCTTAACTGGCCGAACGTTGGCATAAAGGTTCAACGTCTTGCGAATCGTGACGTTGACACTCTTGAAACCCTTGCCCTGCGGGGTAGTGATCGGACCCTTTAAAAAGCACGTATTACTGCGCAGTGTGTCCCAAGCCGAATCCGGCACACCCGAAGTAATGCCCTCCTTATAAAGCGCCTCGCCGACCTCAATGAAGTCGTAATCGAGCGGCGCGCCAGCCGCCCCGAGGATGTCCAGAGTGGCCTGCATGATCTCAGGCCCAATACCGTCGCCGCGCGCGACCGTGATGCGATGCTTAGTCATATCTTTCCGAGGCCCCGATGGACCAAGAAGCCACTTATTGTGCCGTCGCGGCGGCCAAGTGAGGATTGGAAACGGCCGATTCCAATCCGGAGCTACTTAGCCGACTCCGTGCGCCAGCATGCCGCGCGCAACTTTCACAAAGCCAGCAAGGTTGGCGCCGGTGACGTAATCGACCGTGCCACCCTGACTGCCGTACTCTACGCACTGGGCGTGGATGTCACGCATGATCGCCTGCAACCGCTCGTCAACTTGCTCGCGTGACCAAGATAGTCGCTGTGAGTTCTGGGCCTGCTCTAACCCCGAAACAGCCACCCCACCAGCATTCGCAGCTTTGCCTGGCCCAAAAAGAGTTCCCGCCTCACGGAAGACATGCACTGCGTCGAGGGTGCTCGGCATGTTGGCCCCCTCACTGACAACCTTACATCCACCTGCGATCAGGGCGCGAGCGTCGTCGGCATCCAACTCATTCTGAGTAGCACAAGGTAGCGCAATGTCGCAAGCGATCCCCCATGGGCGCTTGCCCTTGAGGTACTCGCAGCCGAAATGCTCAGCATACTCATGAATGCGGCCGCGACGAACTTCCTTGAGATCCTGTAGCCAATCCAACTTAGATGCATCAAGCCCCTCCGGATCGTGGATGGTCCCGCCTGAATCACTCATTGCCACGACCTTCGCGCCTAGCTGTATCGCCTTCTCAGCAGCATACAAAGCGACGTTGCCCGATCCGGACACACACACCGTCTTGCCCTGTATCGAATCTTCGGCGTGCTTCAGCATGTTCTCAGCAAAGTAGACGCAGCCGTATCCGGTAGCCTCGGTGCGCACGAGACTGCCGCCGTAGGTAAGGCCTTTGCCGGTCATAACTCCAGCGAAGCGATTTTGCAGTCGCTTGTACTCACCGAAAAGGTAGCCGATCTCGCGCGCACCGCAACCTATGTCGCCAGCAGGCACATCGATGTCTTCTCCGATGTATCGGCAAAGCTCGCGCATCAACGATTGACAAAAGCGCATAACCTCGTGATCCGACTTGCCCTTCGGATCAAAATCTGACCCTCCCTTAGCCCCTCCCATTGGCAAGCCGGTCAAGCTATTTTTGAAGATTTGCTCGAACCCGAGAAACTTCAGTACCGACTCATTCACGGTGGGGTGGAACCGCAGCCCGCCTTTATATGGCCCAATCGTGTTGTTGAACTGAATGCGCCAGCCACGATTAATCTGCACTTGACCCTGATCATCAAGCCAAGTCACGCGGAAGCTCAAAATGCGATCCGGCTCGCATAAACGTTCGAGCACACGCGCCTCTTGCAACTCAGGGTCCCCCATCACGTAAGGCATCAAAGTCTCGACGACCTCTTCTGCTGCTTGCAAAAACTCAAGCTGGTGCGGATAACGACCACGAAGATCGGTGAGGAACTCTTCGGTAGCCGCACGCGCAGCGCCGTCATCTAGAGTCACGGTAGTCCTGCTGTTCATCGATTCATCTAGGCTTCAACGGCAAGGGTGTCCAAGATCGCATCGACTTGATCGTCCTCGGAATCTACGTCCAGCGGGCAGTGATAAGTGGCGAACAAAAACTGCTTGCCGGCATAAACCATAAAGACGCTCCAGGCAGCTTCTTCTGAGTCGAATGCTGTGCCAAAACCGCTGAACTGCCCACACTCAACCGGCACTAGTGGCGCATCTTCGCCAAGCTGCTCCTTACTGAACTCCTGGACGTCTTCGTCAATGAAATCGCGGTCATCCCGAATGAGCGCAGAGATCTCAAGAAGCCCAATAGGCTCCTCTTTAGCGCGTAGCTCCACGCCTTCTTCGGTCTCGGTCAGCTCCCAGCTTTCAGGCACTACCAACGACCAGCTCGGATCTTCGGTAGTCGGATCAGGGGTCGGCGTTTCGCTCATTTCGAGATTCTAGAGCCGCGCACTACGCTACCAGCCAGGTGGGGGATCAATCTTGATCTGGCCCCGCGCGAAGTCGTCTTCGGTGATCACGAGCTTCGTTTGGCCCACAGGCTCTACCGACCAGCCATTTCTACGGTTCCAGGTCAGCGTAAGTGAATCAGGCCCAGCCACCCGGAGCACTATTTGGCCGGTTGCGCGATCAAGTGATGCAACTTGAGTGCCGTCCCCATCAACTCCAATCCACCAACTTCCGTACCCCCCCACGCCACATGTAGGCGCCAACGTGATCTTGCGAAGGCCCTTGAAATCGAGCTCATGCCGCCCTGGCCCGAGGCCGATCATTTGGACTGGCTCAAAGCCGGGCGCCGCGATCACCCCCTGTAAACGGTTGGAACCTAGAGGAATCGGGATTCTCCAAACTCCACCCCGCTCATCGACGCGACCGTCATAGCGCACACCTTGGCCGGCGTCATGCGTCACGAACGCCTCTAGGCCCCGGCGATCGCCCTCAGGAGCCGCTATCTCGACCCATCGCAAACTCTGCTCAAAAGGCGAGGCCTCCAGGCTCGTCAACTTTGTCTCCTTACCGGCGCTCACTGAAATTCCCCGCTCGGCATACACCGGCCAACTTTGGCTTCGGCCCCAATGCACTACGACATCGACCACACCCTCAGGGAGTTGACGTAAGCGAAAAGTGTCCCGGCCTCTCCCGCGCGGGCTAATGCCGTCCGATCGCAAATCCTCTTCGGTGTTGAACACTGCCCCTGGCATGTAAGCGCGCACACGGAAGTAGTCATAAACGCCGCGTGAAAAGGCGACATCTCCTATGACGGATCCCCCGCCCTTCAACGTGACTGCGATGTCCCGCAAGCCCATCGGCATAACTTCGTCAAAGTCGATGTAGTCTCGCGAAGTCACTTCCACTCGTAACCCGGTGAAATCCGGGCGACCTCGCTTAGTCATGCCACGAGCAGTTCGCTGCACCATCTCCCAGTTCGGCGCCATCAACCACGCATGACCTTGAGCATTCGTTTCTAACTCCGGAAGAAAGGTCGAGCTCAACCCGCGCGGCTCACCTGTCGCGACAAACTCAAGCTCAATGTCTGCATCAGGGATCGGCTCGCCGGCCTCATTGACGACTACGAACTTGGTGAGGTAGTTCTCCGACGAAAGCACTACATCGCCAAGCTTGACTCCTGGCTGGCCCATCGGCATCAACACCATTGCGTCACGCGCAGTCCCCATTCGCTCACTAGTGATGCCACCTCGCCTCGACATCTCTGGCAACCAAGTGAAGTACAAACTGACTATCTGATGCAGCTCCATCGGCCGCTTCTCCTCTGGGAGCTGCGCTTCGTCAATGTAGCCCGTAGCGACTAAGAGCTCTGCTATTTCTGCAAACTCACCTAGCTCACGTTGGCCAGTTGGCCAAGCCAAGAACTGCCCCTTGTTGAAGTACTCAAATTGAAAAGGCTGTAGCTCGAGCTTGCCGGTATCCGAGATTCCACGCAATTCGAGATATTGCTCGCGGCGGCCAATCTGAAAGGGTTTGCCATCTTCGTCTACTAAGGTGCCTTGCGCCACAGGCTGGTCCATCAAATCAGATTCCGCACGCGTAATCTCCCCAGGCACGCCAGGGCCCACAAACTGAATTTCTCCCGGGATGTCGATCATTCTTTGTGGAATCGCAAGCCCACTCCCCTCTTCCAATATCACTCGCGCATACCAGAGATCCCAAACCTCGCCGAGTGGAGGCTCGTCAAATCGCCACCACCCATCAGCCTGCTGAATACCTGTGATCTCCATTACATCGTTCGGACTACCCTCTACAGGTGAAAGCACTGGTGCCATCCCATCCGGGAAGCCGCTTAACTTGACCAGGATCTGCTGGACTCCCGGCAGCTCGAAAGTCATCGCACTGTGGTCCTCAAGCCGGATCGTCTTCTCAACCTTGAAGCCGCGCAACTTCCAGTCCCAAACCCCAATAACCACTTCCTCCCAACCGCCTTCTTCACAAATCTCAATCCCCTTGGCGCGATCAAATATTGCACGGCCACTGGCGTCGGTTTTGCGGCCGAGGTCATAAATCCAAATCGGCAACTCCCCCTTTGAGGTGACCGCCACTGTCACGTCCGAAACGGGACGCTTAAACTCGTCGATCACGGTGACAATCAGCGCATCTTCGATGCCCATCAGCCCTGGGTCGAGCTCCTCGCGCTGCGCCTCTCCTTCCTCAGGGGCCTTAGAAGCCACCGCCTCAGCCCGCTCCTCCTCCTCACTGGAAGCCTCGGAGATCGCGCCAAGGCCATCCTCGGCCGGGACGCTCGGCCACAATGAGACGGCAAGCGCCACAATCAGCAGCGCAAGGCCAGCGAAGGGAAGAGTAGAGCGATTCATGACGCTTAGAAAGTCTGGGCTATCCTACCTCGCGCGCGAACCCCATCGTCTCCGTTGAGGAGGTAGATGGGGCTCTGATTCCGATCGTAGATACAGCCCAGACCCCCAATAAGACAGCTTCGGTGGGGCTACAATCCCCGCGAGACGAGTTATGCCCGACGTTCAAGAGATACTAAAAGTCGCCCAGGAGGCTGGCCGCAAGGCCGCCATGGTCTGCCGAGCGGTGCACGCACAAACGCCCGAGTCGATGGACAAGGGAGATAAGTCGCCGGTAACTATTGCTGACTACGGCTCGCAAGCCGTCATCCTGCGCGAAATCGCCGCCGCCTTCCCAGATCACGGCGTGATCTCAGAAGAGGGCAGTGAACACCTACGCGAATCGGCTGGCGACAACGGGGTAGCCACCATCGTGCAGCTCGTCGGCGACGCCACTGGCGAAAGCGTCAACTTCGATCAAGTTTGCGCTTGGATTGATCATGAAGGGGGCAAAGGCGCCGAGCTTACTTGGGCAATCGACCCGATCGATGGCACCAAGGGCTTCTTGCGGCGCCAGCAGTACGCGATTGCCATAGGCCTAATGCATAACGGGACCCCTTTCGCAGGCGTCATGGTTTGCCCAAACCTACCAGTTGACCTCGACAACCCCGATGGCACGAAGGGTGTAATGTACGTCGCCGCGCAGGGCCAAGGATGTCAGCGCATCGCGCTCGATACTGGCAACGGTAGCCCGGCTTCGTCGAGCGCCTCCGAAGACCCCAGCGCCTGGCGGGTGCTCGGTTCTGTCGAATCCGCGCATGGCGACCCAAAACTGGTTGTCAACATGATGGAAGAAGCCGGGGTTAATGGCGGATTTATCCGCTATGACAGCCAAGTGAAGTACGGCATCATCGCCGAAGGCGCGGCCGAAATCTACTTGCGCCCACGCAGCAATCCAGACTACCGCGAGAACATTTGGGATCATGTAGCTGGCGTGATCTGTTGCCAAGAGGCTGGCGGCATCGTGACCGACCTCGACGGCAAGCCTCTCGATTTTACTCTCGGCAAGAAGCTGCTAGAGAACCGGGGCGTCTTAGCTACCGGCAATCCAGATATGCATGCAAGAGTCATCGCTGGCATTGCAGCGGCGGAAGCGCGCGCCTAATCCACCGCGGACCTACCGTCCAACTTT
>JAKVCF010000102.1 GCA_022447335.1 Planctomycetota bacterium
AATCCGTCAGGCGATCGCCGACTTCCAGTCCAAGCAAGGCAAGAGCTCGGCCGAAGCGCCGGCCACCGAGGAGGCCCCAGTATCGTGAGCGAAACCACCACTTCCCCGACCAGCTCGATCCAAATCTCTGCTTCGGAGATCGAAGAGATAAGGCGCCTGATAACTGAAAACAATCTGCCCAGTACCGCCGGCGTGCGTGTGGGCGTCAAGGGCGGCGGCTGCTCAGGCTTCTCCTACTCGTTGAACTTCGATGTCAACCAAGCCGAAGGCGACGTGGTGGTCGAAGTCAACGGCGTGCGTCTGTTCTGCGATCCGAAATCGATGCTCTATCTGAATGGGACCACGCTGGATTACACCAGTGGCTTGCAAGGCCGCGGATTCCAGTTCCAGAACCCGAACGCCACGAGCACCTGTGGCTGCGGCGAATCCTTCTCCGTCTGAACAGGCCGCTAGCGTCTTCGCGCTGTACGGTCTTGAGCCGTCCTTCGAGATCGACGTCATCGACCTCGAAGATCGCCTCCGCCAAGCGAGCCTAGCTTGGCACCCGGACCGCTTCGCTCTTCAAGGGGAAGAGGCTCGACTGAAAGCCGAAGACAAGATGGTCGATTTCAACAACGCCTTTCCCATGCTTGCCAATCCGGCCAAGCGTGCAGAGTTGTTATTGAACTGGCTGGGGGCATCGCCCACACAAGGTACTGATGCGGAAGCTGACCCGGCGTTCCTGATGCAAATGATGGAGCTTCGCGAAGAAGCTGAAGAGGTGCAGGCCGCCGCATCCCAGAATCCGACACCGGCCCTGGAGTTCATCACGCGTATGCGCGAGGCCGAATCCCAGCTACTCGCCCACTTCGCCGCGGGCTTCACCGCCCTCTCGGCGGAAGCAAAAGCACAAGCCGGCAGCGCTGCAGCTAACCAAGAGGATTCCGCGCTGGAAGTGAGGGCACTGCGCCGTATCTTCTACGAACTGCGGTATCACCAGAGAACCCGCGAACAGCTCGAGACCACGCTGCAACCCGGCTTTAATCAGATCCCATGATCGAGCTCCCTACTCTTCCGATGAACGACGGCGCGCATGCTGGCGGCCCGATTCTCGGTATAGACCTTGGCACCACCAACTCACTTGTCGCGATTCACGACGCGGGGGGCTCGCGCGTTCTAGCAGATTTCGAAGGTCGGGCATCTCTAGCCTCGATCGTCAGCTACCCCACCGATGGCGCACCCGTTGTGGGCGAAGCAGCACGCGAGCGTGCCCGTCTTGATCCAGGCCGCACGGTGCACAGCGCTAAACGCCTGATCGGCAAGAGCGTTCAGGATCTAGGCCGAGAGCTGTCGACCATGCCCTATCGAATCGTCGACGCGCCCGGGCGCAGCCTCGCGATGATCGACCTGGGCGAACGCCTACTTTCGCCTGCCGAAGTTTCCGGTCAGATCCTGGCAGAGTTACGCCGCCGAGCTGCAGCCGCCCTCAAGCGCCCGCTCGAAGAAGTCACGCGCGCCGTCGTCACGGTTCCGGCCTACTTCGACGATGCACAGCGCCAGGCCACGCGCGAAGCAGCCAAGCTGGCAGGCCTGGAAATCGTGCGCATGGTTAACGAGCCCACTGCGGCCGCACTGGCTTACGGCCTCGATCAAGATGGGGCCGAACACGTCATCGTCTACGACTTGGGTGGCGGCACCTTTGATGTGTCCCTACTACAACTAAAAGGCGGAGTCTATCGCGTGCTAGCGACAGCCGGCGACACGTATCTCGGCGGCGACGACTTTGATCGCACCCTAGTACTGCATGCTGCCCGCGAGATCCAGGAACGTAGCGGCCAAGATGTATTGGCTGACCCAGCTGCACGTGCCGCGCTGCGCATGGCCGCCGAACAAACCAAAATCGCCCTGTCCAACGCAGAAGAAGCCGAGCTGAGCTTCCATGACCCAGCGAAGGGCATTGCCTATCGCGCCACCATCAATTGGCGCACCTTCCAGGAAGCCGTCGCCCCGCTGATCCAACGCACATTGGATTGCTGCGCACGCGTACTTAATGATGCTGGGCTCAGTGTCGAAAACGTCAATGAAGTAGTTTTGGTCGGGGGGTCCACACGCGTACCGCTGGTAAAAGCCGCGGCCGCACAGTTCTTTCAGCGTCCGGCACGCGACGAACTTGACCCCGAGCAAGTGGTCGCGCTCGGCGCCGCGGTGCAGGCTGGTGTACTGGGCGGAACCGTACACGACCTACTGCTGCTTGATGTAACTCCGCTCTCACTAGGCATAGAAACGCTCGGTGGCGCGGTCTCCAAGCTGATCCAACGCAACACCGCGATTCCAGCTCAGGCGCAAGAAGGGTTCACGACTTCAGTCGACGGCCAGACAGCAGTCAGCCTGCACGTACTGCAGGGCGAACGAGAGCTCGCAGCCGATTGCCGCAGCCTAGGCAAATTCGTACTCAATGGCATCCCGCCGATGCCGGCTGGTCTTCCGCAAATTGCTGTGCGCTTCACGCTCGATGCCGACGGAATGCTACGCGTACGCGCTAAAGAACAGCGTTCAAGTGTCAGTGCTGAGGTCGAAATTCAACCTAAGCACGGCCTAACTGATAACGAAGTTGAACGCATGCTGACCGACGCATGGCAGCACGCCGAACAGGACCTCACCACGCGGCGCGTAGTCGACCTGCGTGCACAATTGGACATCGTGGTCGCCGCAGTCGAGAAACAGCGCACTTTGTTCAAAAAACTTGAGGTCACCCAACTCGAGCGCCTCGAAGACGCGCTTGAAGAGGCGATAGATGCTAAATCGATCGATCGCCCCGACGCGCTCAAAGGCATTCTCGATGCGCTTGAAGAGGCGTCCTTCCCGCTAGCGGAACTACTAATGCACCGCATCGCATCCGAAACAGTTAAGGATCGCAAGGTCTCAGAACTGCTCGACTCCGAATCCTCCGCATGAGCACGTACCGCATTCGCTTCCTTCCGGATGAAATCACGGTCGAGACCGAATCGAACGACCTAGTCGAAACCCGTGACGGACTACCAGGCAGCATCCTCGCACTGGCGCTGAAGAATCATCTTGAGATCGATCATGCCTGCGGAGGCGTATGCGCCTGCTCAACCTGCCATGTAATCGTCAGGGAAGGCTTCGACTCTTTGTCGGAAGCGTCCGAAACTGAGGAGGACATGCTCGACAACGCACCAGGCGTTACTCTTCAAAGCCGCCTAGCCTGTCAAGCCGTAGCCGACGGCAGTTGCGATCTCGTGGTCGAAGTACCAAACTGGAACCGAAACCTCGTTTCTGAAGGTCATTGATCCCATGGAAGCTCCACTCGCCTGGACTGACATCGAGGACATCGCATATGCGTTGTTCGAAAAAGAGCCCACGCTCAATCCGCTAACGGTGCGCTTCACCGACCTGCGTGACAAGATCCTCGCGCTACCGAATTTCACCGGCAAGCGAGAGAGCTGCAATGAGAAGATCCTTGAATCCGTGCAGATGGCATGGCTTGAGGAGTTTCAGGATCAAGACTGAGCCGATTGTGGCTCACTTTCAGCCGCAAGAATGGCGCGTGCGCGTGCGGCAGCCGCCCGCATCGGCGTAGAACCTCGCTGCGTTGCATCGTTCAGCAGACCAGCAACCGTGTCGCCTATCGCACAGATTTCGCCCGCCCACTCGGTGCGCCCGGTTGCCTCATAACCAGCACCCTCAATCAATGCGCCCGCATTGATTACAAAATCTGGCAAGTAGAGCACACCGCGTTCGTGCATCACATCCGCAAGCCCTTCGCTGGCGAGCGCATTATTCGCCACTGGCGCGACGATCCGCGCCCCAAGGCGCGGGATCGATAACTCGTGCAACACGCCACCCATCGCGCACGGCACAAAGACATCAACCTCGGCACGCAGCACTTCAGTCGGATCAACCAGCCTGACCCCCAGCTCACGCGCATGGGCGCAAGCGGCCACCTTGAGGTCGGAACCTAAGACCTCGGCACCTTGCGCAAGTAGTCGGCGCGACAAATTCAGGCCCACAGCGCCCAGACCCTGGACTGCAATCCGTACTCCATGAAACCCGTCGATCCCGACGTGTTCCAACGCGGCACGAATGGCCCACTCGGCGCCTTCAGCCGTAGCTTCCTCAGCCGGACGCAACACGCCATCATGGAAATGGGCCACCCACTGCGTAGTTTCTGCAAGATGGCGCTGGTCATGCTCGTCAAAGCCAGCGTCCGGACCAGCGCGGTAGATCCCACCCAGCGCCTCGATGGATTGCCCTAGCTTACGCACTGCCTCGCGGCGATCGCGCAGGCAGTCTGCCAACACCACAGTCTTGCCGCCACCCCCCCGAATACCCGCTAGCACGCACTTAAAGGTCATTGCCTGAGCAAGCCGAAGCGCATCGAGCGCCGCCTCTCCTTCGTTGCGGTAGCTCCACACCCGAATCCCACCATAAGCCGGACCTCGCTTGGTGTGATGTAAAGCAACCCAGGCGCGTAAACCAGATTCAGCATCCTGCACGGCAATCAGCTGCTCGTGGCCCGCCTGAGCCATCGTTTGGAGGAGTTCCATACGTAAGCGGCGCACCGAGGAGCGCGCCATGACACCCTAGTTTGACATGAAAGGGGGGCTCGCCATTCTAAACTGCTAACAGCCATGAGCCGTGCTCCTGTTTCCGAACGTCTGCCCTTTCTGGCCCTTCTGCTAACCACGACACTTCCACTGTCATGCGGAGGCCTGGAACACGAGGCCGAGGGGCCGCCAGCCGCCTTCGGCGAAACCAAAAGCACGGGGGGCAGTGCCCCCAACCCGGGAGATACTGCAGCGCCGGAAAGCAACTCGGGAAAAACTGTCGCCGAGATCATTGTTGACTGCGAAAGACACATTAGCGCTTGGCAGTTTGCCCGTGCTAGCGCCAACTCGCAGCGTGAGTTGGAGCAACTGCAAGTGCTGGAAGAGGCCTTCGCACGCTACGTCACGAATGAAATGGATCTGGTCCGTGAAGCGGCCCTGATTGGCGAAGCGCGCGCACGCGGCGTATCTTCCACCGCTCTTGGATTCAGTGGCGATCCTTCGGTTCTGCCGATCCTGCTCAATAACTTGGGCGATCCGGATCCGGGCGTGGTAGCGAACACGCTTTACGGCTTAGGCATGCTAGCCGCGCCCGAGACTCCTGGCGGATCGCTCAACGACGCGATCCAGCGCCCGGACGCCACTCTCGAGATCGTACAAAACGGTGTCTTCGCCGCAGCGCGCGTGGCACAAGCACGCAGTCGCGATGAAGAGCGCGGTCAGCGCTCCGATGGCCTAGCCGAAGTGTTAACTCATCTGCTCGACCGCCCTGAAGTCGGCATTCGCGCTCAAGCCGCAAGCGGCCTTGGCTACGCCCAAGCTGCGATCGCACTGCCGCAACTGACTAATTTGCTGATCGGCGATGCCGAAAGTGCGGTGCGCATGGCGGCAGCTTTCGCGCTGGGCGAGATCGGCGACAGCATTTCTGGCAGCGTGTTAGTTTCGGCACTCGACGACCCCACTCCAGGCGTGGCGGGCGCGGCCCGTGGCGCTCTTGCCAAGCTCTACGGTCGCGACCTCGGCCCCGATCCGAAGGCTTGGGAACCACAGCTCCGCGACTAAGCTCAGCACGCCTATCCTGGGGGCATGACTGCTCCCAGTCCGGCCAGCCGGCTACGCGTCTCGCGCAAAGCCGAACTCTTCATGGAGTCGGTGATTCGTGAGATGACACGCGTCGCCAATGCGCACGACGCGCTCAATCTCGCACAGGGATTCCCGGACTTCCCCGCACCCGACGCTTTGAAGGAGGCCGCGGTGCGTGCGATTCGCGAAGACGTCAACCAGTACGCGATCACTTGGGGCGCCACCAAATTACGCGCGGCTATCGGAACCTTCATGCAGGAGCGCCGTGGCGTGGCCATTGAGCCGGATGAGCAGGTTACTGTGGTGTGTGGCGGCACCGAAGGCATGATCGCTGCAATGATGGGCATTCTGGACCCCGGCGATGAGGTGCTCATTCCGGAACCCTTCTACGAAAACTATGGTCCAGACGGCATCCTTTCGGGCGCGGTGCCTGTCTTCGTTCCATTGGGTGAGGGTTTTCGTCTCGATGTCGAAATATTACGCGCGGCACTCACTCCCGCCACACGTGCAGTGGTGCTGAATACACCGCACAACCCGACTGGACGCGTTTTCGACGAAGCAGAGATGGACGCGCTCTGCACCTTTGTGCAGGAGCACGATTTACTGCTTTTCACTGATGAGATCTATGAAGAAATCCTCTACACCGGGCCGCACCAATGTCCGTTGCTGCGCCCGGGTATGGCTGAACGCACAGTAGTCATTTCCGGCGCATCGAAGACCTATTCGATCACTGGTTGGCGCATTGGCTGGGTCATCAGCCCACCTGAGCTCACCAGTGGTGTGCGTAAAGTGCACGACTTTCTAACCGTCGGGGCCGCAGCTCCTTTACAGGAAGCGGTAGCCGAAGCATTGCTCTGGGAGGACTCTTACTACGAGGCCATGCGCCAGGAGTATCGGCTACGTCGCGACCGCATGGTGGTGGATCTTCGCGCAGCAGGCTTCGCCTGCGAAGTCCCGGAAGGCGCCTACTACATCATGGCTGATTGCCGAGAGTTGCAGCAACCGGGCGAGAATGATGTCGACTTTGCTATGCGCCTCGTACGTGAAGCCGGCGTCGCGACTGTGCCTGGATCGTCCTTCTATCAGGATCCGAAGGACGGCATGCACCTGACGCGCTTCTGCTACGCCAAGAAGATGGGGACCCTGGAAGCTGCTGGACAACGCCTTCGCAAATGGGCTGATCGCAGATGAAAGCAAGGACCGCCCTACTTGCACTCGTGCTGATGAGCAACGGGATCGCCTGTAGCGAATCGAAACAAGAAGCGCTACCTCCGGCGCCGCGTGAAACCCAGCAGCCACTCGAACCGGAGCTCCTGCTCCGGGCGCGCGCCTCCCGCGGCGCAGGATACGCCGAACGCTATCAAGCAGGCTCGCAAATCAGCCCTGCGCGTCACTACCTGTTCAGTGGTATCGCGCATTTCGTCTTCCACGAAGAAGGCAAAAAGCCAGGCACCTTCGATTTCGAAGTCGCATTAGCCAGCCCAAGTCTGCAGCGTTACCAACTCACCCTCGATCTATGGAAAAACTGGTTCCTACTCGGCGGACCGGGAGACTCCTGGCTCAAAACGCCGAATGACAGCGCCCCCCGGCCTAACTCCGCAGGAGCTGAAGAGCTCGAAGAAGACGCAGCTTTGCGTTGGCTGATTCTTGGCTTCCCCGCATCATTGGAGCGCGCCCACGCGCGCAATCAGGCCGAGCAATGGTCAGAGCTGTGGAAAAAGAGGGAGCCCGTTCCACTCGCCGCAGATTTTGGGCGCGGCGACCTGCAGCTTTGGCTCGAGCCTTCTACTGGCCTCCCGAAGCGTGTAGAGCGGCGCGGGGAAAATGGTAGAGCATCTGTGCTACTAACGGTGCAGGATTGGACTCTGTCCTACCCAGGCAGCCAGGGCGAACGACTCTATCCCCGTCAGTGGAACTGGCAGCGTAAGGACTGGGTTCTCGAAGAGAAGTTAGCGCAGATCGAAGATTGTGCTCTCTTCCTCGACACGGCTTTCCGCCCAGTGGAGGCCCCCATGTCGCAATATCAAGTCTGGCGCGGTGCCGACGGTAGCACGCAGCGTGTGCCCGACGAGCGCTTTGCCCTGGTTGCTCATTCAATGCGCTACCGCGCCCTGTCGGAAAAATCTGCAGCCGACAATTCAGCATGCATATGGGAATTTCGTAATGCAACAGAACGTCAGTTCGTCGAACAACTCGAGGACGACGCCGAAGGCGAGGGCGTGGAAGTGATTGCCAATCAGCTTTGCCTACTCTGGAGCACACCTCAGTTTCAGTCACTGAATAACGAGGCTGAAGCCTGGCTGAGCGAGATCGCAGCTCAAAATGGATTTGAGACGATCGGTCCGATCTGGGTGCGCACCGAAGTCGTTGGACTCGAAGTCCTGGTCCCAGTGCGCAAGCGCGACTAGTCGAGTGCCCACTCAACTGGGCCACCGGCCGGGCGGAATATCATGACCTCGGTATCACGTCCAGTTGCTTCGCGATAGCGACGCGGAACCTCCGCCGCAAAGTCCTCGATCGCACCTGGATTTAGAATCGCCACGCTGCAACCACCGAAACCCGCACCGGTCAGACGCGATCCGTAACAGCCATCCACGGCGATCGCGGCTTCGACCAAAGCATCAAGCTCTGGAACCGAAACTTCGTACAACCGGCGTAGCGAACTATGCGCTTCCGTCATTGCTGCGCCGAAGGCGTCCAAACGCCCGGCACGAAGCCCCGCGGAAGCCTGCTTAGTACGCGCCACTTCGCTGACGACGTGCTCGGTACGCTTTTGCTGCACTTCACTAAGCAGATAACTGTGCTTCTCGAACTGCTCGCGCTCGAGGTGCGCCAGGCAAGCAAGCCCCGGAATG
>JAKVCF010000103.1 GCA_022447335.1 Planctomycetota bacterium
CTTCGCGGCTATGCGGAGCGCAAGGTGGCGGACATCGAACATTTCGGCCAAGACTTCGAAAAGAGTGAAGTTGTGCTCGATATCGAGCGTCACGAGACGATCTGTGAGATCGTCCTACACCCGCGTCGTGGCCCTGCCTACGTCGCGACCGAACGCGCTCCCGATGGCCGCTCTGCGGTTGACGGTGCCGCTGCCAAGATCGAGAGACAAGTCCTAAAGGACAAGCAGCGCAGCGAGGCGAAGCGTCGCCAGGGCGCTGACTAGTCTCTCCCTTCCCTTCATCCACATACATGACTTTCACCGATCTGTTTCGTGCCGAAGCAATTCTGCTCGATTTGAGCGAGCCGGACAAGGACAGCGTGCTGGCGCGACTCGCTCAATCCTTGGCCTCGCTCGAGCCCGAACTCGCAGGCCGCGAAGACGAACTGCGACAGGCTCTGCAAGAGCGTGAAGCGCGAGGTTCCACGGGAAGCCAAAAAGTTGGCATCCCGCACATCAAGTTGCCGGGTATTACGAAAGTTACGGTTGTGCTCGGCGTACATCGCGACGGGGTGGACTTTGACGCGCTCGATGGAGAGGACGTTAAGGTCTTCTTTTCAGTGGTTCGCCCGGAAGATTCTGCCGAAGAGCATCTTGATTTGCTGCGCTGGATCGCTGGCATTGCACAACACGAAGACTTCGTGTCCTTTGCCTGTCAGGCTAGCTCGACGGATCAGATCCAAGAGCTTCTCGGCGAGCTGTCTGTCGCCTAAGGCGAGGTCGCATGGCGACAACGGTGGAGCGCGAAGTCACCGTGGAGAGCCCGAATGGTCTCCATGCGCGGCCGAGCCACGCTGTTGTCGCACTGGTTACCGGTTTCAAGGCGCAAGTTCAGTTGGAATTGAATGGGCGAGTTGCGGATGCTCGCTCGATTCTCGGCGTTATGACTCTGGGGGCGGCCAAGGGAGATGTCGTAGTTGTGCGTGCCGATGGCCCTGATGCTGAATCCGCTGTGAATAGCCTGGCAGCTTTATTCGCTTCCGCGTTTGGGGAGGCCGGGTGACGATTTCGTTGGCAGTTAACCAGCGCGATCCGGAAGAGATCCGAATCGCACTGCACGAAGGAAGCCGTCTGGTTGACCTGCGCTGGGCGCGTGAAGATCGTCCGACCAAGGTTGGCAACATCTACATGGCGGTAGTGCGTCAGGTTGAAGCCGGACTCGACGCAGCCTTCATTGACTTTGGTGATCGTCGCGCCGGTTTCCTACACCGTGGCAATGTGCATCCGGCCTACGAAGATGAAAGCCTGAGCCCGTTGGAGGTGGCTGCCCTGCCCAGTCGTCAGGCAGCGATGATGACCGACTGCGCTGATGAGGGCGACGAGCCCGATGCCGATTCGGGGGATGGCGAAGACTTTGTCGAAGAAGCGGCGCCTCGTATCGAAGACCTCCTGCGTCCCGGTCAGCAGATTCTGGTGCAGGTTCTTCGCGACCCGGTCCGCGGCAAAGGGGCTACGTTGACTACGATCATTTCCTTGCCGGGGCGCCAAGCGGTCTTAGTGCCTTCACTGGGTCGTATCGGAGTCAGCCGTCGTATTCATGATTCGGCTCGTCGAGCCACACTGCGTGAACTCTTTGAAAGCACGCTCGAAGGGACTGGCTTAGGAGCAATTGCGCGTACTGCTGCCGAAGATGCGCCCGACGATGAGATTCGAGCCGACCTGGCGCCACTACGTGAAGCTTGGCAATCACTCGGACAGGCGGTCGCCGATGTGGATGCACCAATCCTGCTCTACGAAGAAGCCGGTCCGGCCACGCGTGCAGTGCGCGAGTTGCTTGGGCCCAACGTTGAGCGTGTCGTCGTCGACAACAAAGGTGCAGCCGATTCAGTGCGTTCTATACTCGATCGCTATTTGCCAGGGCACTCGCTTCAGATCGAAAGTTATGAAGAACGTCGCCCGCTCTTTGAGATATTGGGGATTGAGCGTGACTGGCAGATGCTGTTTCGCTCCCGCGTACCGGTGGGTGCTGGCGCATCGATCGTGATTCATGAGACCGAGGCACTGACCGCGATCGACGTCAACAGCGGCCGGGTTGACAAGGGATCGCTCGAGGAAACCGCTCTCGAAGCTAATCGGCTTGCCGCCGAAGAGATGGCGCGCCAGATTCGCCTGCGTGATTTGGGCGGCATTATTGTTGCCGACTTCATCGACATGCAGAAGTCAGAGCATCGCCGGGAACTTGAGCGCACCATGCGTGCAGCTCTGAAAGCGGATCGTGCGCGGCTCAAGTTGGGACGCATGAGTTCCTTTGGCTTGTTAGCTATGACCCGTCGCCGCCAGGGTGCCGGTCTACCCCGCGCTTCTGATGCGCTTTGCTTGCACTGTGGAGGATCGGGCCACATCGGCCATCACAATGCTGGTGCACTACGGCTGCTGCGTCGCTTGCGGGCTCTGGAGCCCGGTCCGACCTTCCGGATTCGTCTTCACCCGGGGGTCGAGCAGGCTTTTGAGCGGGACTACTCGGGGGTCTGCCAGGAGCTTGGTCTGGAGCTGGTCTTTGAGTCGGATCCCCAGGTGCCGTCAGGCGAACCAGTGGTCGAGGCGCTTGCCGGCTCGGCGGTCGACCGGTAGACTATTCGGCCCTTCTGGCGAACCCAACCGGAAGTGAAATCTGATTCTGCGACCGATGTACGCAATCGTCCGTGACCGTTCCCGCTGCCTCACTCTCCGCGCTGGAGAAGAGCTGTGGGTGGATTGTATGCCGGAGGCCCAAGCTGGCTCCGAGCTGGTCTTTGACCAAGTCCAACTGCTCAAGAAGGAGGATGGCTCGGTGGCGGTCGGTACCCCGCATGTTGATGGCGCTTCGGTGGTTGCGGAAGTCGTTAGTCAGGTGAAGGACAAGAAGATCCACGTCCATACTTTTAAGCGTCGGAAGAGCAGCGAGCGCCGCATGGGGCACCGTCAGCAATACACTGCGATTCGCGTCAAAGAGATCCGCAGTTAGCCTGTTTCCCGCAAGTACGAGATTGAACGATGGCACATAAGAAAGGTGGTGGTTCGACCAAGAATGGTCGCGACTCAAATCCGCAGATGCGCGGGATCAAGAAATATGGCGGCGAGCGTGTCATCGCCGGCAATATTCTCGTCCGTCAGTGCGGCACGCGTTTCCACGCGGGGGCCGGTGTTGGCGTTGGCAAGGACTACACTCTCTTCGCTTTGCGCGACGGTGTGGTCCAGTTTCAGTCGCGTCGCCGTGTGGCGGTGATGCCGTAGGAAGGCGAAGCCTTTCTTCGCGCACACGTTTCACGGGGGGCCTCTAGCCTCCCGTTTTGCATTTTAGGCGATGTCCCAAGGCCAAGGAATGTTCCGTGATGAAGCTCTCCTGCGCGTGCAGGCCGGGCGTGGTGGTGATGGCTGCACTTCTTTTCATCGCGAAAAGTATGTAACTCGCGGCGGCCCTGATGGAGGCGATGGAGGTAAGGGTGGTGACGTTATTCTTGAAGCCGTCACTCACGAAAACTCGCTGTTCCGGATCGCGCGCCTTCGCCAGATTCAGGCTAGCAATGGAGTGCCGGGGGGCAGCAATAACAAGGCCGGTGCACAAGGGGAGGATGTCGTTCTTCTGATTCCGGTCGGCACGCAGGTGTGCGATGCTGTGCGCGGCAACTTACTGGCGGATCTCGATCACGATGGCGCGCGGGTGGTCATCGCTGAAGGTGGCCGCGGCGGCAAGGGTAATGCGCGCTTTGCCTCGTCGATCAATCAGGCGCCCCGCCATTTCACTGAAGGAGTCGAGGGTGAGCTGCGCGAACTGCGGTTGGAGCTCAAGCTTGTCGCGGACGCTGGTCTACTTGGGATGCCTAATGCCGGCAAGAGCACGCTGATCTCGCGGCTGACTGCCGCCCGACCGCGCGTGGCTTCTTACCCTTTCACCACGCTTGATCCCTCGCTGGGCATCATGGAAACGGGCGGTCATCCTGAGACTCTAGTTATCGCTGACATTCCTGGCCTGATCGAAGGGGCGGCCGAGGGTAAGGGCCTAGGTCACCAGTTTTTGCGTCATGTCGAGCGCACCCGGGTGTTGATGCACCTCGTGGATTGCTCGGCAACCGCTGAAGATCCGGTTGAGGCTTATCTGTCGATCTCACGCGAGTTGGTTGAGTATCCTGGCGACTTGGGAGATCGCCCGCGCCTACTGGTGGCGACCAAGATTGAAGACGAAGAGAGTGAGCAGCGCGCCGAAGCCCTATTTGCCGCAGCGGATCGCCCTGGTTTGATGATTTCCTCAGCTACCGGACGCGGGCTCGACTTGCTACGTGCCGCGCTGTTACAAACATTTCACTCCCTCGGGGATGCCCCCCATGGGTCCAAGAAGTAGCCTGAAGTTGTGAGCTATAAGCTCTTCCGTCTCTTGTTGAGTGTTATCGGAATCGGTGCGCTCGGTGGCTTTGGCTGGACTTTCTACGACTTCATCCAGAACAAGGCCGATTACAACACTCCACTGCGCTCGGAAGACGTGCGCAAGTGGCGGGACGAGATTCCTCCGGCGCCGACTAGTTTTAAGCATCACCTACCGGAGTGGGATAGCGATTTTAAGCGGGTGCACGAGCTCAATGTGACAGGCTATGTCGCCCCGGAAGTCGTCAATGGGGGTGAAGAGCCGCCACCGCCACCTCCACCGCGCTTCTCTGAAAGCGACATTGCGGTTGCGATGATCATCTCGAGCAAGTCCAACCCCGGCGCCTTTCTTGTGCCATCTGGCGCGCAAGTCGAAGGAGGCTTACCACCCGGTAACTTCTACTCGGTGGGGGACAAGATTCGCATCCCAGCCAAGCAAAACGCTGAGCTTAAGGTCATGGCGATTCGCGACCGCGAAGTCGATTTCGCCACTCTCGATGGCGAAGACAGCTTCACGGTCAAGCTGGCAATCGACGAAGTGGATTCGAGCGGGGTGCTCTTCAGCGAGGCTCCAGAAGGATCCCAGGATTCGATCGTGGCCCCGCCGACCACGCGGATGGTCGCTTCGGACGAGTACGAGATCGGCACCTTCGATCTCGATGAGCTGGGCCAGATGAATGACGACCAGATCTACTCGGCTGTGCGGACTCAGCCGGCCCGTGATGCGTTGCAGAATGTGCGTGGACTGCGCATCACTAATATTCAATCTGGCACACTTTTCGATCGCGTTGGTCTGAAGAAGGATGACGTGGTGCTATCGGTCAATGGCATTCCGGCTAAAGATCGTGCCGACCTTCTCACCAAGTTGCGCGATTCCGAACCGAGCTCGACCATCATGGTGGAACTTGAGCGGCGTGGGGGACAGCGCACGCTGACCTACCGCGTGCCCCGGCGCTGAGGTGCTGTTAGCTGACCTCGGTGGCTGTCGCTTGAAGCTGGCCCGTATGGACGGGCAGAGCCTAGGCGACCGCGCCGAGCGAGTTTGGCCAACTGTGCCCGACGCGGCGGATATCGATTGGCTGCAGCAGCAGCGGACTTCTTCGAGCGAGGAGGTGCTGCTGAGTACCTCGCGCCCTGCGGCCTTGCCACTTCTCCAGGAAGCTTGGGGTGACGCTCTTAAACTCGTCGAACCTGCCGCTATCCCGTTGGAACGGACGACTACGGGGACAGGTAGTGATCGGCTGCTTGCCGGCTTAGCGGCTGTACGACTCGCATCTTGCGCCTGCCTCGTGGTGGATTTGGGGACTGCTTGGACGCTTGACGTCATCGACGCCACGCCGTGTTTTCGGGGCGGAGTGATAGGCCCCGGTCTGGGCATGCAGGCGGCTGCTCTCGCGGATGCTTGTCCGCATTTGGATGCGCCGGGCGAACCCACTGGTGTAATCCCTACCTCCACTGCGGCGGCGGTGCGCGCTGGAATCTTCGAAGCTTTAGCGGTCTCGATTGAGAGTTTGGCTAGTCGCTACGCATCAGAGCTTGGTGGTTGTCCTGCGCGCTTTATTACCGGTGGCGACGCGGCGCAGTTGGCACCGCTTCTTTCTTCGGATTGGCAGCGCGTGGATGATTTGGTGCTGCATGGGTTGGCCGTGATGGCTGCGGAATCATGAGCTTTCGCTTTCGCGCGCTGACTGCGCCAGGTGCCGCTGCATTACAGCTTTGGCTGCTGGAAGGAGATCCAGTTTCTCTGCAGGGGGCCCTTGGAAAGAATGCCCCGATAGATGTCCAACCTCGCTTGCACCGCCTGCAGTCCGTAGATGGCAGTGTGCTCGATGAAGTGGTGGTACGCAGTCCGCGGCCCGGGAAGATTGAACTGAGTTTGCATGGCGGTTTGGGTGTGACGCGGGCTTTGCGTGCACGCTTTGTTGAATGCGGGGGAGTAGAGGAAGTGCCGCGGCGCGATGCGATTGTGAAGGCACGGTCGCCCTTAGCTGCGCGCTTCGCGTGGGCGGATGCACAGCGTGCCGAACTCGATCTCAACGCGCGTGCCGCAGCGCACGGAGGCTGGGCGGCTTGGGCGGAGGCTCTCTTACCGCAGCGTGCCTGGGCGGAGTTGGCGCGTGGCGACGCGAAGATGGTGCTCGCCGGGCAGCCCAACGCGGGCAAGTCCAGTCTGATGAATGCGTGGCTACGTGAGCAGCGTGTCACCGTCTCACCGCACCCTGGCACCACTCGCGATGCAGTCGAAGCCACAATCGTCTGGGGCGACGGAGTCGATGCCGCCGAGCTGCAGCTTGTCGACACCGCGGGTCTTTGGGCTGATGCTACGGGCACCGATGCGCGCGCGGTGGCTCGTTCGCATGAGGTCATCGCTGAGGCTTGGCGAGTACTCTGGGTGCACGATGCTTCGTGCGCGCCGGGCCCCGAGCTTGCGGCTGGAGGTCTGGCAAAGGCCGAGCATCTATTGCTCTTGAGCCATGCCGATCAGCCGCTCCATTCCGAGGTTGAAGCGGCTCTCCGAGCGTTTCCCGGCGTCTTCGTCGGAAGTTATTCCCTGATCGAGCAAGCGAGTGAGGCCGTTGCGGCCTGCTCCGAGGCTCTGCGCCAGCAGCTTGGGCCCGCGCCCGCGCCGGGGGCTGACTTCCCACTTTCCCCATCTGCCT
Source organism: Planctomycetota bacterium (assembly GCA_022447335.1). GTDB lineage: Bacteria > Planctomycetota > UBA1135 > UBA1135 > UBA1135. Next base: position 7,038 of record JAKVCF010000103.1, read on the forward strand.
GGACCGAGCTGGAAGCAGCTATCGCGGCGCGCGACTAGAATGGGTGGTCCATGCAGCTGCTCCCCGTTCTGGAAGGCCTGCACTCCGCCGAAGCGTTTTCTCGCTCCTTCCTCGAGGCATTCTTCGAGCTCGTCGGCGAGATCGAGCGCGAACCCCAGCGATTTCAGGACGCGTTGCATGGCAAGGTCATAGCCACGGTTTTTGAGGAGCCGAGCACGCGCACGCGTCTTTCCTTCGAATCGGCCGCGCACCGACTCGGCGCAGGTGTGATAACGGTGGCCGACTCAAGCACGACCAGTGCGGCCAAAGGCGAGTCCCTGCGTGATAGCGCGCGCATCATTGGCGGCTATGCCGATCTCGTAGTCTGGCGTCACCCGAATGATGGAGCATCGCGACTCGCTTCTCAATACGCTGGCGTACCCCTCGTGAATGGGGGTGATGGGCGTCTGGGCCACCCGACGCAGACTTTGCTCGATCTTTACACGCTGCACCGTCGCTGGGGCAGCTTGGAAGGGCGCACTATTGGCGTGATGGGCGACCTACTACATGGTCGTACCGCGCGTTCGCTAGCTTGGGCGCTTGCGGTGTTGGGCGCGCGCGTAGTGATCCTGCCAGGGCCGGGTCTTGACTGGGAAACCGGTTTCGATCGGCGGATCTGCGATCGCTACGACTATCGCCTGCGTCGCGTGCGTCACGCCGTATTCCAGGGTTGGACCGGGTCGGATGAAGCGCGCGTGCTTGAGCCGCGCGGCCTTGTGCAGGGCTCATTGTTTTCCGGTGATGCGCCGACGCTTGACACAATCGATGCGTTGTACTTGACGCGGCTACAGGCTGAACGGGGCGCTTCCGACGCTGCTCAAGGGGCCTTTCCCGGGTTGAAGCGCAGTGATCTGCGCGACCCCCTCTTGTCCGAGACATTGTTCCTGCATCCTTTGCCGAGGCGGGAGGAGATTCCGGATTTCGTCGACGAGGATCCCCGCGCGATCTATTTCGAGCAGGCGCGCAATGGTCCGTTGGTGAGGCAGGCGGTTTTTCTTGCTCTGCTGCGCGCGGATCAGCATCCAATCCCGGATTTGCACCCCCTCCCGGCGGGGCAGGGTGAACACGGCCTAGGCGATTGCCCGAACAAGAACTGCATTACCTGCGCCGAAGGAATGCAGCCGCCGTGGCGAGTGGAAGGAAAGGCGCGCCGGATCTTCCTCTGCGCTTACTGTGACTCACTGCTCGAGGTGCACTATGTGGGCTGCCGATCCACACGCCGTGTGCACCCGGCGCACTCTTCCCAGGTCCTGAAAATCCGCCCTGAAAACCTGCGACCTTTCCTGGAACGGGACGCAGCTATTGAGCAGGGTTTCACCTGGGGGGGGTAGACTTCTGAACCTAGGCCCAGGGCTTGACTCAGAAG
>JAKVCF010000104.1 GCA_022447335.1 Planctomycetota bacterium
AGGCCAGTGGCAGTGCCTGCACCCGTGATTTGTAGGCGCTTATTCTGAATTCTTCCAATCATGTCGAAGTTAATCATCAGCGCGGTGTTCTCAATTGCGTGGGGCGAGTTGTTCACGTAGTAACGTGAACCATTCAGCCCAGATTCTTCGCCGCTAAACAGTACGAACAGAATTGAACGCGCTTCAGCGCCTTCGGGTAACGCGTCGTAGCTGTCCTTCAGTTGGTCGGCCAGCATCAGTACGGCGGCAGATCCTGACGCGTTATCGTCCGCGCCCGGGTGCAGTTCGCCCGGACCACTGCGTGAACCGAAGTCACCCATACCAAGGTGGTCGAGGTGTGCGCCAATGACGATGACCTCGTCCGCGAGTGCGCCCTTGCCTCGCAAGATGCCACCGACGTTTTCGGCGATCAGCGGAGTGCGCTCCATGTCAACAGCAACCGACATTTCGACGTCAGTTGTGACCGGGTCGCCACCGCCATCGAAGTGTTGACGCAGCGCGAGCATGTCCAGGCCGTCCAAGAGGCGCGCAGCGCCTTCGTGGCTCATGTGCAAGACTGGTACTTGCGCGGCCCGATTGCCACCCTGCCCCGAACTCATGAGCTGGTTGGTGCGCGGGTCGTCGGCACCTGGGGGGTTGACGATCACGATCGCGGCTGGATTCCGCTTGGCCACCGCTGCGATTTTTCCGCCAAAGCCAGCGGCGCCGGACCAGCGGCCGTTACCCCATTGGCTTTGACCGGTATCGGTCATCGGCTCGAAGCGGAAGAGGAAGGCGATTTTGCCAGAAAAGTCGGAGCCAGCCGGGAAGTTGGTATAGCCGTCCGGGCCCTGTTCGATGCCATAGCCCACCCAGACGGCTTGGCCAGAAGCCTTGCCGCCCGAACCGAGGCCTAGCACCTGATAGTCACTGCCAAGTGTTGCTTCGACACCACCTGCGCTTACTGCGGAGCTACGGATGTCGAGCGAGCTGCCAAGCGGGAAAGCCTGTCGCCAACTAGCTGATCCCGAGGCGTCGGAAAATCCGGGTGAAACTTCGGCGTCTTGAAGCCAGAACTCGCAATAGGCTTTGGCCATTTCCATGCCGGCGGTGCCAGGGAGGCGACCGTCGAGGAAAGGGCTGGCTAGATAGACGATGTGCTCGTGGTAGCGCTGCACATCGGTACCGAGTTCGCCAAGCGCACGCGCCAGCGGCGCCTCGTTGGCTTGCTGTGCGCTGGCGAATGGGGCAGCGAGCAGCGCAAGGGGAATAGAAAGTCGTTTCGCGAGAGGCGACATGGCGGGAGTAAGTTGCGCCCTGCAGTCAGAGTAGAGCGGTCGACGAGTATACTTCGGTTCCGGCCGATGGCCGTTTGTTGGATGTCGCTATCCCTTTTGCTGACTCTGACCCTGAGGGCCTTCATTAGCCCTGGTGGCTCGGACACCCCGGTCTCAGTCGGCGGTTTGCACCCCTCGGATGGCCCGGATGCCGATGTCCGCATCCAGGTGGAGCCGGAGCGAGTGCGATTCTTCATCATGCTCAACCTGGCCTTCGTTGACGAGATCGTTGATGTGGCTCGTGAGGCAGACGATGATCTTCACCCGGTGGAGGCGCCGTGGGTTCGAGAAGCCTTGTTGGATTACTTCAAGGAGGAGAATCAGGTTGAGATCAACGATCAGCTTGTCGAGCCGGTGGACGCCGGATTCGAAATGCTCGAGCCCGATCTCACCCTTCTTCCCTTGTTCCCGCGCATGGGGAAAAAGGCTTTGGTCAAGCTGCAGCTTATTTTGGACTACCCTGCAGTGGCGGATCCTCGGCGGGTGCGCATGGTCTGGGGTGCCTATCCACCAGATCTAGCGGTGGGTTCGGAAGGCTTCATGCCGACCGTGACGATTCGTGCGCAGCTCTTTTCCGGCGGCATCGTCAGTCCGGTTGAGTTCATCGAGGCGGAGCCGGAGTTCACTTTGCACGCGACCGGCGAGACCGCGACAGATCGTATGCTTGCTGTGCCGGAGGCAGTGTCACCTGAGCGTCTGCAGTGGCCGATAATTAGTTCGACTCTGGTGCTAGCTGGGACGATTGTGCTTATCCGGCGTCGTTTCGATGGACGTGCTTTGGTCACGATGCTCGTGACATTTAGCATTGCTTTCTTGCTGCGTCGCTATGCGCATGTTGAGCTTCCGTTCGAAATGGCAGGCGCGTCGCTGCCCGATGCGAGCGAGGCGGAGGAAATTTTCTTACCGCTGCACGCCAATATGTATCGCGCTTTCGATTACACCGCTGAGAGTGATATTTATGATGCCCTCGAGCGTTCGGTTGACGGTGACTTGCTCGACGAGTTGTATGAACAGGTCTACCGCGGCCTGATTCAGCAGGAGCAGGGTGGAGCCGTTAGCCGCGTTCAAGAAGTGCGGCCACTCGAGGTTGAAGTCAAAGCAGTTGGCCGTATTCCGGATGACGGTCGCTTAGGTTTCACAGTCGAGACTCGCTGGCAGATCGATGGCCGGGTGACACATTGGGGGCATAGTCACGATCGCACCAACGAGTATCACGCGCGGTATGCCGTGGTGCAGACGTCCGAAGGATGGCGCATTGGTGGGAGTCAGATTCTTGCATCGCAAACGGTGTCGGCGACTCCGGAGGGATCAGGAGGATGAGCCAGGCGGCGCTGCACGTCCGTGACCTGTGCTTTTCGCACGGTAATTCATTTTCCCTCTCTGTGCCGAGTCTGACCGTTGAGCCAGCGGAGCGCGTCGCGCTCATAGGACCGAGCGGTTGTGGTAAGACGACCTTGCTACATCTGATTGCAGGGATTTTGACCCCGCAGTTTGGCGAGATAGAAGTCCTTGGGCAACGTGTTGACGGTCTTGCGGACAGTGCTCGGCGGTCTTTTCGTGCGCGCCGTATCGGTCTTGTCTTTCAGGAGTTTGAGCTGCTCGATTATCTGACGGCTGACGAGAACCTCGCCCTTCCATTTCGCTTGATCTCGCAGGCGCCGAACCAGGAGGAAATGAGCGGTCGTGTGCAGAATATTGCTTCGCGTTTGGGTTTGCAGGGCTTGTTAGGCCGCCGGCCCGCACAGCTTTCACAGGGTGAGAAGCAGCGTGTGGCACTCGGTCGGGCATTGGTCACGGGGCCAGGTTTGGTTCTTGGCGATGAACCAACGGGCAATCTGGATCCGGATAATGCTCGTCGTGCGATAAATCTTCTGCATGAGCAGGCAGCAGCTGAGCGCGCCGCGGTGCTGGTAGTGACACATGATTACAGTTTGCTCGACCGGTTCGATCGCATCATTGAGTTCGACGGTTTGCGGGAGGTTTCAGAGTGAGGAGTGCCTGGGGGCTAGCCTGGCTACGCATCCGTCGGCATCCAGTTTCGACTGCCATCCTAGTGCTGTGTCTGGGGTTAACCATCGCCCTTCCATGGACCGGTCGCGTGTTGGTTGCGGATTACCGTACGGAGTTATTGATACGTGCGGCTGATACACCCCTGGTTCTGGGTGAGCGCGGAGATCGTTTCGATGTAGTGCTTTCGGCTCTTTATTTCCGCAACGGGCGTACGAGCTTTATTCCCTTTCCTGCGACGGATCGTTTCGGGGCCGAAGCCCCGGGTGTGGTCGTTCCGATATCCGCGCGCGCTGCCGCGCAAGGTGCGCCGCTAGTCGGCACGACTCTGGAGTACTTCGAACAACGTGGCCTGCGAATATCGACCGGCGATTTCCCTGTTTACGCGGGCGAGGTCGTACTCGGTGCCACCCTAGCGCACACACTTGAGCTCGGTGTGGGCGATTCGCTCTTCAGTGATGTCACTGAACTCTATGACTTGGCGGTGCCCCCGGCGCTCAAAATGCGAGTTTGTGGGGTGCTTGCGCCGTCTGACGGTGCGGATGATGGTGCGGCTTTCGTTGACCTCACGACTTGCTGGGTATTGGAGGGCTTTGCGCATGGCCACGACGATCCGGCGGAGATCGATCCCGAGTATGTTCTGGGTGGCGATGAGACGGGTTTAGTGATCAGTGATGCCCTTCTGGCTTACCAGGAGATCACTTTCGAGAACCTGGCCGACTTCCATGACCACGGGGACCCGGAGCGCTTGCCACTTACTGCTCTGTTGTATTGGCCGGCTAGCGAGAAAGATGGAACGTTAGTGCGCACGCGTGTAAATCAGCGGGGAAACTACCAGATGCTGCGTCCGGTTGAGGTGGTAGACGAATTGCTTGCCTATGTTTTGCGCGTCAAGCAACTGATGGATGGCCTGTCTTGGGTACTGGGCACCGTCACGCTTGCTTTGGGTGCGCTGGTCTACGCATTGTCTTCGCGCTTGCGAGATGCAGAATTCCGAACTTTGCGACGCATGGGCTGCCCACCGTCTTTTGTCATGCGCTTAGTAGTTGGCGAGGTTCTTGCAGTATTCCTGTGTGCGGTGATCTTTGCCGCGGTGACGACATACACGGTCCGTGCTGCGCTCGGCGATCTCACGGGGTGGCTACGCTAGGCTGAGAGCATGGTTGCGTACCGGATCTTGTTGTCCGTCCTTTTCCTGCTCGGGGTCGGGTCCTGTTCGGGCTCGACAGGTGAAGAGATTGAGTCCTTAGAACTTCGAGTCGCGCTGGCCAGTGGATCTCCAGCGATCACCGCCTGGGCAAGTGTGCTGCTTGCGGAAACGGGGGTCGCAATCGATCCAATCTATGCTCCAGAAGGTCCTGCGGGCACCACTACTCCGCCGCGCGAGCGACTGCGAGCTGCTCGTGATGCTCAGCTTGTGATTTTACAAGGCGCGGGCTTTGCCAAGTGGGCGCAACAAGCGGCTTTGCCGACTAGTCGTACCAGGCGTCTCATCGAAAAGGACGCACCTGGCGTGTTGCTGGTCAAAGAGCGCACTCATGCGCACGGTGCACAGGGAAAGCATGCGCACCGTGGATTGGACGGGCATACCTGGCTCTCACCAACTCTTGCAGAGCAGCAGATCCGTGCACTGGCTGACGCTCTTGCTACGAGCTTTCCGAAGCATCAGAGTGCGATCCGGGATCACGCTCGAGGATTGGCTTCAGCGCAATTGGCGGCGCGCGCTCAGCTCACTTCTGCTGTGGGCGAGGTGGATGTGCCTCAAGGGCTTGGCATGCATGGCCACGGCTTTGGCTACCTTGCTGAGGCTTGGGGTGGTAGCTATGCCGAAGTCAACTTTGCGTTGGATCAGCGACTGAGTAGTGCGGACTGGAACCGCTTGCGCTCGCAGCTGGGTCCCGGCGGCGCGATTCTGATGGTGTCGGGTGCTCCGTCCGCTGAGCTGGAGCAACAGTTGCGCGACGAGCTGCAGGTGATCTGTGTTGTGCTGGAAAGTGGTGCCGAGGCGGCGCCGGCTTCCGAGTGGCTTGATGCTCGTGAGCGGGGCATTAACGCAATTGAGGCTGCCATTGTCGCATTGTTCGAGTTGCGTGAATAGAGCGCTTTCGAGCTTGAAGCAAATGCGTCAGGTTTGTGCAGAGGCGTCGACTTGTGCTTGGATCCAACTGATCGCTGAGTGCAGTACTTGGTCACAGAAGGTTTCGTTGAAGACCTCATGCTTGCCGTCTGGCCAAATTTTTAACTCGTGCACGCCCCCCCAACACTCGAGGAAGCTCTGTAGGGCATCGATCGACACGATTTTATCTTCCGATCCCGCGTGTACTTGCAGGGGAAGTTGGTATTCGTTTGCGTATGTGCGCACGCGCTCGATTGCGGCGCGCATCTCGGTGTACCAGCGCGGAGTTACTCGATTGGAATTGAGCGGGTCTTCCTGGTAGCGGCGCTGAACGTCGATATTCCTACAGACCTCGGCCGGGTCGATTTCGTTTGCCAGTTGCAAGCTAGGAGCTATTCGTGACAGCAGGCCAGCCAGGCCAGTTTTCCAGCGAGGCGCTTCGACTGCTACCCCGAGTAAGGGTCCAGAAAGCACGGCGGCCTTCGTTCTGGTGTCTTCGCGCAGAAAGTCCAGTGTCACAAGTGCGCCCATCGAGTGTGCGGTTACGAAGAGTGGGTCTGGCAGGCGTTCGGCGGCAGCGTGTATGTCGTCGACGTAATTCTGCCACCGCAGAATATGCCCACGCTTGCCGGAGGAGAGGCCGTGCCCGCGCAAATCAACTCCACCCACTTCGAAGCCAGAATGCGTTAGTGCTTCGGCAACGTGTCGATATCGCTGTAGATGTTCACCGACCCCATGGACTAGTAGTACGCTGCCGCGCAGTGGATTTGGAGTCGACCAGTGATGCCATGCCAGTTCGGTTCCATCGCGCGAGCTCAGGTGGTCTGTAGCCTGTGTGATCATGAGGCTTGTATCCGGCGGTCCACCCATGCGACCCATGCCGTGCCGGCGATTAATGCTCCGTTAAAGAGTAGCTTTTGCCAGATGATTACTGTGCCGGATCCGCATCCGCAGTCAAAGGCGAGGTTCAAGAAAGCTGTGCCATCGGTATCCATTATCTGGAAGGATCGCACGAGAATCGCAGTAGTGAAGACCGAAATTACTCCGGCAGAAAGCAGCGCGGCTCCACGGCGTAGCGGGCCGATCACCAAAGCCAAGCCGCAAATGATTTCGATCCACGGCAGTCCAATCGCAGTCAGGTTTAGAATCCATGGTGGCTGTGTCGGTAGGATTCCGTAGGCGTGGATGCTCTTGAGGAAGTCGCTGGGTTCGTCCAGTTTTTGAACCCCGTAAACCAGCAGCACGATGCCTAGTGTTATCGCTATCACGCGTGGCAGAAGTCGATTCATCCCCGCTCTCCTGCCGTCGCAACGGCGAGGTCATGGTTGACCCATTCCTCGTATCCACCTTCGTAGATTGCGATTACCTCGTGGGATAGGCCATGAATGAAAACAAGATCGGTGGCGAGTTGAATCGAGTCCTCGCAATCGCCACCGGCACAGTAGATGATCACGAGGTCAGCTGCGCGTAGCTCGTCCAGTAGGGCGGGTAGGTATTCATCTTGCCGGTAGTGGTGGCATAGGCGTGCACCCGGAATGTGACCCGCTTCGTATAGCTTCTTGCTGCGAGCATCGAGGAAGACGATGCCATCTCGTGCCTCGGCATAGGGTTGGTAAACCTGGGCGTCATCGACAGTCAGGGATTGGTAGCCGTGCTCAGGTTTACTGCCATTTTCAGTTACTTTGCCGCGGCCGATTTCGACTTCGGCTTCGGGGCCGCCCAAAGAGTCAGCCGGAAAGTGATCGCGGCTCAGCTGCAGGCCGCCGTTGCCTCGAATTGAAATGACGATCAGTGCCACAGCGAGGCTCGTTGCTGCGAGCAGCAGGGCTTCTGTGACTAGGGAACGAGGTCGAAGCATGCGGACAGAGCAGCCCTTCTGGGCACTCATTGCGAGTTTATCCTGAGAAGCGGTCGTTCGCCCAGGGACGGGCGAGGTTGGAGTAGCCGCGAACTTCCCAGAAGCCGAGCTGCTCCCTCGTCAGGAACTCGACTTTGCGGATCCACTTGGCGCCTTTCCAGGCGTAGAGCCGCGGTGTGATCATGCGTACTGGGCCGCCGTGTTCGCTGGTTAGCGGCTCTTCATTTCGGCTATGGACAAGGAGGACGTCGGGACTGAGTGCCTCGTCGAGCCGGAGATTGGTTGTGTACGGCACTCCACTACGCGGCTCCTCGTCGTAGGCCGTGACCAGTAGGAAACGCGCATCGCCGTGAGGGCGAGCTTCGGCAACCAGGTCAGCAAATCGTACGCCGCTCCATTGGCTGTCAAGTAGTGACCAGGTCGTGACGCAATGGAAGTCACTTTGCTCAGTTACTTGGGGAAAGGACATTAAGTCGGAGAAGCCGACTTGGAAGGGGGCTTCGCAGGCACCAGTAAGTTCGAGTTTCCAATCCTCGCGCAGGATGACCGGCTGATGACCTAGGTCGAGTACAGGCCACTTCTTAACTACGTGCTGGCCGATCGGCACTTGTGGCTTGCCGTGCTGGTTCATGGGGCCGGACCCCATCTCGGCATTGCAATCTGGATCGGTGAGCTGGCCTAATTCCTCGCGTCGCCGCTTGATCCAGCGCATCCGGGCGTCCACTTTGGACTCGTCGGCAGCAGAGCTCATGCAGGGAGAATAAGTCAGGCCCGGGGATAAAAAAAGAGAGTTCCCCGCCAGGGGCGGGGAACTCGAATCGAAGGTGTCAGCTCTTCCTTAGAAGATGAAGTGCTGCATACCGTTCGACATAGCAGTCGGACCACCAACGGCAGCCTGGGTGTACCAGGTCTTACCACCACCTGCGACGGCCGGAACCGACAGGGTGTGGACGCCAGTGGAGCTGTCGCTAGTGAAGGCACGACCGTTGTAGTCAGCCAGCAGGTGAGCATCGATGCCGAAGGCAGCACTCAGATCGACGTCAACAGCACGTGCGGAGGCCCACAGCTTCGATGCAGCAGCTGCACCGAAAGGACCGTCCAGGACGGTGAAGTTAACGGTCGAGCCGACTTGTGCCGAAGC
>JAKVCF010000105.1 GCA_022447335.1 Planctomycetota bacterium
TGTTTTGATGGCGAGGGTGACGGGACTCGAACCCGCAACCACCAGCGTGACAGGCTGGTACGCTAACCAATTGCGCCACACCCCCGCGGGCCGAGAAGTATAGGGGCGACGCTCTGAAGCGGTCAAGATTCAGTGCCCAGATTTTCGCGTGCCTTAGCAGCATTCCAGAGAGCGTTCATCTCGGCGAGACTGACATCGGCCAATGCCTTGCCGTCCGCCGCCAGGCTTTGTTCAACTATCAAAAAGCGTGACTGGAAGCGCTCCACTGTGCCGCGTAGGGCCAGCTCAGGCTCAATCTTCAGCTTGCGCGCCACATTTACGATAGCAAACAGCAAGTCGCCCAGTTCCTCTTCCTGGCGGTGGCGATCCTCACCCTCAAGGGCTTCCCGGAATTCACCAAGTTCCTCGTCAATCTTTTCGACAGGACCCGCCAAATCAGGCCAATCAAACCCAGCATTTGATGCCTTCTGCCCCACCCGGTAGGCGCGCAGCAATGCCGGCAAGGAGCGCGGCACACCGGTGAGCGCCGACTGGTCCTCGCCCTTTTCGGCTTTCTCCTGCTTCTTGATCGCCTCCCAATTGCGCAGCACTTCGCTACTTCCGTCAACCTCCGCCTCGCCATAAACATGCGGATGTCGACGGATCAGTTTTCCAATGACGCCCTCAGCGATTGCTGCCGAGTCATAGCCACGGTCTTCGCTCGCAACACGGCCAATCATCAGAACGCCCATCAGCAGATCACCAAGCTCCTCACAAGTGTCAGCGTGACTACCACGCGCGACGGCGTCGGCCATCTCATGGGCCTCTTCCACGAGGTGCGGCGCAAGCGACTCAACGGTCTGCTTCTGGTCCCACGGGCAGCCACCCGGAGAACGCAATGTATCGACCACCTGCATCAATCGTTCGAGCGCCGCTGTCCATTCTGTAGGCACGGGTTTTTCGACTGGAGGTTGATTTGTCGAGGATTTGTCGCTGGCCATACCAGATTCTACGGCAACCGTGACCAGGCTCAGCCACGCGGACCGGGCCAAACAAGGGTGTAATGCGGGCCGATAGTGGGCATGTCGAACTCGTCTCCGGTGCGACGAAAACCCGAGCGTGCATAGAAAGAAACTGCGGCCGTGCGCGCGTTGCACCAAATACCAGTCCCGCGCACCTCAGCCTCGTCCATACAAGCGCGTAACAAAGAAACTCCGATGTGCTGCCCCCGCAGCGACTCGTCGACAGCCATGCCACGCACTCGGCAGCCGACGCCATGTGCATGATCTTCGAGCAAAGTCGCGCAACCGACGATCTCGCCATTCAGCCTCGCAATCCAGTGCTTGGTAGTCGGCATCTCGTCTATTTCGGAATAGACCGCAGCCTCAAATGGCTGATCGGAGCGCAAATTGCGGTGCCTAACTAGGTGAACCAATTCGGATGCGACACCTGCTTCAATCTCGATAGGCAGAGTACATGGATTCCAAGCGCGCAGCTCCACTTCCGCACGGATACGGAGGCGGCAAGAATCGCATTGACCGCAGGCTGCCTGCCCCGCCGCAGCATGGCCACCCTGATCCACTGGGTCATAACAGGACAAAGTGTCATCGATCGGCACCCCCAACTCGCAAGCAAGCTGCAGGATCTCGCACTTACCCAAGTTCTGCAAAGGCGCGTGCAAAGTGAAAGGCCGCCCCTGCACCCCCTCTCGCGTCGCGAGGTTAGCCAGCTTTCCGAAAGCCTCTATGAACTCGGGGCGACAATCTGGATAGCCCGAATAATCGAGCGCGTTCACACCAATCCCTAAGTCATGCGCACCGCGCGCTTCAGCAACACCTAGCGCTAGTGATAGAAAGAGTGTGTTGCGTGCCGGCACATAGGTGACAGGGATATCCGCCGTGACTGGAGCTTCTAGATCAGCATCTTTAGGTACCGGGATATCCGCGGTTAGAGCCGAGCCACCAATTGATCGCAGATCGAGCTGCTGAATCAAATGCTCTTCGACACCGACAGCCTCGGCAACACGCTCAGCCGCGCGCAACTCGGCCGCATGGCGCTGTCCGTAATCAATAGTCAGAGCGTAGACCTGGAAGCCACGAGCCTTCAGCCATGTGGCCACAGTCGCCGAATCGAGCCCGCCAGAAAGCAGGACGACAGCGCGTGGCGCGGAAGAGACTGGCGGAGGAGCGGTCTCCATACGAAGACCGCGCATTCTACGCGCGTCGGTAAACCAAGGCTGCGATCGTGGCTGCAGAACAGACCAAAAAGCCTAGGCCATAAAACCAGCCCCAAAACTCCGGGTTCCCCGGCTCTTTAGAAGCCAAGTAGCCGTAACCACAGAAGCACGCCAACGCGAAACACAGGAGAGCACGACGCATCGTTATAGGCACCTACTTTAACAACTCTGTGCTGGCGTACTACTGACACAATAGCTTGCATGGCGTGCAGTGATTAAGTCGGCCAAGCCTCACAGCTGAGCTAAAAGCGAGCCGTAAAACACGCGCATATATTCCACCTAGCGCTCAGCCGCAATCAGGCGAACGGCTAGCGCCACAAAGAACATGCTGGTCGCGCAGTTCATGCCACGCTGCACGCCAGGATGCTGGTGTAGCCATTCGCCAAGCCTCCCGGCCGCGATCGCAACGCCGCCAAAAACCAGCAAAGTGACCACCTGAAAGACTAGACCGAAGATCACAATCTGCGAGCCGATCGATCCTCGTGCCTCATCGGCAAACTGCGGCAAGAAGGCCAAGAAAAAGAGTGAGACTTTTGGGTTGGTCATACTCATGATGACCCCCCGCCGATACATAGCATCCATGCCAAGCCCGCACCCGCTCGAATCACCGTCGAATTCAGTGGCCGCGGAGCGGAAGGTGCCCCATGCCAGATAGAGCAAATACGCCGCGCCAAAGTACTTGAGAATCGAAAAGGCTAGTGCTGAAGTCTCAAAAATGGCCGCAGCACCCACGGCCACGAATGCGGTGTGTCCAATCAGTCCGGTGCATAGTCCAAGCACGACCATCAACCCCCTGCGCACTCCACCCAACGCAGCCTGCGTCAGAACAAAGAGATTGTCTGGGCCGGGAGTGACCGCGAGCAACAGCGAAGCTGCGGAGACAGTGGCGAGGGTCTCAGGGCTGGGCACAACCCAACTAGCCTACTTCGGCTGATCCCATCACACTTTTTCATATAGCGCATAGAGCCATATGAAGCGTATTCGCCTCCGATTCATGCGCTTACGCAGCTGCAACCTATTCTCTACGTTTCTTCCACTCGGCCACACCGGAAAGATCATCGATGCGGTCTTCCAAAGCACGCAGAGCCTCAGGGCCTCCAAAGTAATTCTCGACTTGGTGCCCATGGCCACCGAGACGCAGCGTCGTGATCCGAGATGGCTGATCAGCGACCGTACGACGACTGCCCTCTTCATCCTCGATGTAGCGATATTCCGCAGCAAGCCCAAAGAAGTCGAGTTCGGCACAAAGCGCGAGGAGTTCCTCGATGCCAGCCTTGTCAATTTGACCTCGCCGCTCGCCCAGCACGCTGACATTCTCATAACCTTGGTAAACCACCAAGCCATCGACGTACACGGTGACCTGATAGGTCGGACAGAACCCATAGCAACCAGTGCGCTCCAAGGTGAGCAACTCGAAATCCGCGAGCGAATATTCGGTAATGCTTATTTCAGGATCGAGTGGAGATGCCTCCCTTCCACAACCAGCCAGCACTAGTAGAAATAGCACCAAAAAGGCCAGTGCCTGAGATTCTTTCGATTCCGAGTACATCATCTCTCCCTTTCCGTCGGCCAAGCATCCAGCATGGGAACAACTCCCCGAGCGCCCTCATTCCAAAGCTCGCGTAGATCAGCCACCCACTCGGGATGCCTTGCTGCCAGATCACAGGTTTCATCGGGATCAGCGTCGTGATCAAACAGAGCCGCGCGCCACTGATCACCTTGCTTTCGCAGCAATAATCGCCAACGATCAGTGCGCATGGACATCGAGTTGCGCTGATAACTATAGACGGGACGACGTGAAGCGGCTTCGGGCTTGTCGAGTAAAGGCACCATGCTGATTCCATCAACACTATCCGGAATCGGTAGACCAGCCAATTCGCATAGCGTGGGATAAACATCGATCGATCCGACAAGAGAATTAGTCGCGGCGCCCGGATGATTCATCCCCGGCACACGAAATATGAGTGGACTATGTAGGGATCGTTCAAAAAGGCTGTGCTTACCCCAAATCGCGTGCTCACCAAGATGCCACCCATGATCTCCCCACAATACGACAATCGTATTGCTTGAGAGTTCGAGTGCATCAAGTCGATCTAATATCCGGCCAATCTGCGCGTCAATGTAACTTACGCAGGCGTAGTAAGCATGACGTATCTCCCGCGCATAGTCATCGCTTATCCGCTTACCTGCACCACCGAACTCCTTGCCCCACCTATAGCGACTGAAGAACTCAGCGCTACTGTGCAAAAATAAACGTGCCGCATCAGTTGGGCCATCAGGGTTCTTCGCAATCGGAACGCTTTCGCGCTCATAGAGATCCCAGTACTTTTTAGGTGCCGTAAACGGCAAATGTGGCTTGTAGAAGCCAACTGCGAGCAAGAAGGGGTGATCGCCTCGCCCAAGCTCTTCAAGTTTTTCTAGTGCAAGGTCTGCATGAATTCCGTCGGGATAACCTTGGTCACCAACTGGACCGACCTCGAAAGGTGGCACCTCAAACTTGCGCATATTGCGATTACTTCCATCAGAAAACCCAAAGAAAGAGTTGTCGCCCTTGCCCCATTTCCCGTAGTCGACCAACATCTCATCCCAGCTGTGCGGCAGTTCGAGCTCGTCCGGGTCGCGACGCGCCAAGCCATCGGCCTGATGACTGATCTTGCCAATGCCAACCGTGTGATAGCCATGCCGCCGGAAATGGTGGATAAAGCTTTCTGGGCGCTCAGCCTCGGGCTGCTTCGAAGTGTGATTCATCATGTAGCCATTACCCAGTTGCGCACCGTCTGTAGGGCGCTCGCCGCTCAACATCCCGTAGCGCGAAGCCCCACAGGTTGGCGCCTGCACATAGTGCCGCGCAAAGCGACGCCCCCCCTCCGCCAACCGGTCGATATTAGGGCTGATGACGGATTCCACGCCGTAGCAACCCAGCTCCGGTCGCAAATCATCCACGCAAATCAGAAGCACATTAGGCCTCTTAGGAACCAAGACGGCGGGCTCGATCTGACACGCGGAAAGAGCCAAGTAGAGCAAAAAAGTTCGCATCATGAAATCAGCTCGCAAATGTGTCACAAACCTACATGGAGTCAAATACGAGAGGGGGATCTCGCGCAGCGAGGCCTTAGATCCCATCGCTGCCATCCTAATCGGTACAATACGCGTTGACGAATCATCAAGGCGATGACTGAAGCGACGAAAGAAGCGATTCTAGAAGCCCTGAAGTCCGTGCAGGACCCAGACCTGCATCAGGACATCGTAAGCTTGGGCTTCATCAAGGATCTAGCGCTCTGTGACGGCGTGGCCAAGTTCACGCTCGAACTAACGACTCCGGCCTGCCCCGTGAAGGAAGAATTGCGCGAACAGGCGCGTGCCGCCGCCTTATCGGTCCCTGGAATGAAGCAGGTCAACGTTGAGCTCTCTGCACAAGTAAAGTCCTCGTTACCAGCCGGCAACCAGATGAACGGTGAGGTACGGAACGTAATCGCTGTGACTTCAGGCAAAGGCGGAGTTGGCAAGACAACATGCGCGGTCAACCTTGCCCTCGCACTAGCCCAAACCGGTGCCAAAGTGGGCGTGCTCGACGCTGACGTCTACGGCCCGAATGTTCCAATCATGTTAGGTGTCGCCGGCCAGCGCCCAGGTGGCGCAGCCGACGGCAAGACTATCGTGCCGATCCCAGCGCACGGCGTGAAAGTCATCTCAGTTGGCAACTTGGTCGAAGACGGCCAGCCCGTCATGTGGCGTGGCCCAATGTTGCACCGCGCACTGCAACAGTTTCTTCAGGATGTGCTCTGGGAAGACCTCGACTATCTACTCGTCGACATGCCCCCGGGCACCGGTGATGCACAAATTTCTCTGTCGCAATTGGTTCCACTGACTGGCGCTGTAGTTGTCACCATGCCGCAGGAAGTTTCGCTAACCGACGTACGTCGCGCGATTGGCATGTGCCAACAGGTCAAAACGCCTGTGCTCGGCATTATCGAAAACATGAGCGGAGACATCTTCGGCACGGGCGGCGGCATGAAGACTGCGCAAACCTATGAAACACCTTACTTGGGATCGATCCCGCTAGAGCCAAGTGTGCGCTCAGGTGGCGACGAGGGTCTTCCGGTCGTAATCGGCGACGCCAAGTCGAATGTGGCTGAGGCATTCCGTCACATCGCTGGCGAGCTCGCGCGAGAAATCTCAATTGCGGCGCAGTCGAAACCGACGCTGCCGACTCTCGAAGTCTAAGCGTTATTTTCCACTACCCTCAGCGCACGCGCACAACTGAGGGCCGCCCGTCCACGCATTCGGCCTCGACGTCGATTGACAGCGAAACTGGGCCATTCCTCGCGCGCAACTCAATACAAATGTGCTCCAAATCATCTTGAACAATATCCAAGTTCAACAAAGACTGAGCCGCTCCAATTCCACCAGTTTTCAGCGTTTCGTCGTAAAGGCGCAGAAAAAGGTTCAGCCAGACTTGCACTTGCGAGCTCCTTGGTTCAATCAGCTCAATATCGCCCATAGAATCACGCGCGATAGACTCCAATTCACGGAGCAGGCTCATACCACGCTCGGAGCGGGCAAGTGAACGCGAGGTGGGCACGCCGGCCACGCCGCCGCGAGTGGCCACCGTCACCGCATCCCAAGCCTCGGACCAGGCTGATTCCAAAGAATTCTCCAACCTCTCCGCACAGCTCTTTGCCCCACCGAACGTCTGGGCAAGCCCCACGAGAGCGATCAGCAAACCAAGCCCAATCAGAACACGGAACGGCCATTGCACACCCCATTCTGAGTTCTTCTGACGCAAAAAGAAACGAGGTGACCTCGGATAGCGTTGTCCTAAGAAAGCTTCTGGCTTTTTCTGCCGTAATTTTCTGCCCGAAGCTGCGAAAATCCCCCTTTCCTCGCGGTAATTCCGCGTAACCAAACTATGCGCCGCCTTCTCCCACTCCTCGCGATCGCCCTCATGGGCCTCGTGGGCTGGATGCTCCTCGCTCCAGACGAACCCACAGAACCACTCCTGCCCATCGATGTATCCGAGATAAATGTCGGCGGGCCACAGCCTGAGACCATCGACATCGGTCCAACGGGCCGCACCGGCCCAGCAATCGCAGAAGAGACTGCATTCACCAATAGGCCCATCAAAGTCGGCAATGGTCGCCACAAGCTGGGCG
This sequence comes from Planctomycetota bacterium, assembly GCA_022447335.1. Classification (GTDB taxonomy): domain Bacteria; phylum Planctomycetota; class UBA1135; order UBA1135; family UBA1135. Next base: position 7,369 of record JAKVCF010000105.1, read on the forward strand.
GCCGCGTCGTGGACGAGGCTGGAGATGGCGTCTCCAACGCTTGGGTTGGCGCATACTCCTCGCCCTTCGCAATCGCCGACTTCGTCGACGACCCCGAAGAATTACTTGAGCGCCCGCTCGAGTTCTCGCTCGAGCCGCTTGCATCAGTACGCGCCGATGAAGACGGTAATTTCGATCTAGCAGGACTACCCGGCCGAACGCTCTACCTGACGGCGCGCGCGCCAATGAAGCTCTCGAATGGTCGTCAACGCGTCAGCGCGCAAGACCTAGGATCAGAAAAAGGTGTGACGCTGAAAGCCTACGCGGCAGCACAGCTCGAAGGCACCGTGCGTGACTCAAACGGCAACCCAGTCGCCAATGCTGAAGTACTGGTTTATCCGGGCTTGAAATACGCGCTGTCAGCACTGCGCAAGCGCGACCTCTTTTTCGAACGCGCCTACACCGATGGCGCTGGAAAGTTTTCTCTTGAAGCTGTGCCAGCTGGCATGGTGCTTAACGCAAGCGCATTGGCTGGCCCGACTCAACCGGGCACTAGTGAGTTTGGCCCAGGCGCACGCAATAACGCACTTCGGACAACGGTCAATATTGTTGAACTTGGTCGCCTGGAAGGCCAAGTAGTTAATACTGACGACGACCCAGTTGGCGGCGCTCGTGTTGCAGCAATCCCTCTAGATCTGCGCATGATTATCCCGGTGTTACGAAATATCCCGGGCTGGATCTCAACTAGCGACGGTGGCGGAAACTACCGCTTTAATGGCCTCCCGTACGGTCAGTACCTCATAGTTGCACAAGGGATGGAGGGTCGCTCGGCCCCCTTTACCGCGCGCATCATTGCCCCGACCGGAAATGAAAAGACGATCGTGATGGACACTCGAAACGAGGTCCGCGGTCGCATTATCGATTCAGAAGGCAATGGAATTTCAGGCGCCACAATTGCACTTATGAGTGTGCCTGACTCAGAAGAAAAATCGGATGGCGGTCGTCGCTGGGGCGGCAACC
>JAKVCF010000106.1 GCA_022447335.1 Planctomycetota bacterium
GCGTGCGGCAACCTCGCCCCGATTCGCGATGAACACGCGTTGGAACATGAGCTTCAGGATACCGTGGCGGAATCAGCGGCCAGGGCCAGAGCGGCGGCCCCGGCGACCACCAACATGGCGCCTAGCCAGCCTCGCCAGCCGGGCCGTTCCTTCAGGAAGACGACGGCGAGCGGAATCGAAATCAGTGGCGTAGTGGCGGCCAGTGCCGAGGCGACACCCTGTTTTGCCCACTTAAAGCCACCGGTTAGCAATGACATGCCTAGCCACGTGCCGATTACAGATGGGAGTAGGAAGAGGCGCCAGGGTTGCGGCGACAGCGCGGTGCGCATGGCGAGGCCAAGTTCACCTGCGCATGCGCGCACTATCAGGATGCCAAGTGTGCCGCCCACTAGGCGCCAGGAAGCGCCGGTGATTGGCTCGGTCTCGCGTACACCCTCTGCCATCATTGTGTTGCCGACTGCAAAGGCGAGCACCGCCGCCAAGGCTGCTGCGATGCCAGCAGTGTCGGCCTTGCCGCGCTGCTCGCGCCGACTCTCTGCAATCCAGCCACCGGCGATGATTGCAATCACGCCAAACCACTGCGCATTAGTCAGCCACTCATCGTGCGTCAACCAGGCGAGTAGTGCGGTCAGCACTGGGAGGGTTTGCCCTAGGATCAACGTGCGACCTACGCCAATGTGCCCCAGTGCTAAGAAATACAGCCAATCACCCAAACCCAAGCCGATCATGCCTGACAGGATCAGCCAGATGATACTTGTCAGCTCAGCAGGTCCTCCGCCGTTGCCCGGGCCCAACGCGAAAGCGGCGAGGCTGAGTGCGACTGCACCGCCGAGATTTTTGATTAGCACCGCGTCCGAGGCCTTTCCTTTGCGGAAGGTCATGGTGAACATGACCGTTGCCACACCCCAGGCCATAGCGGCCGAGAAGGCGGAAACTTCGCCAGCTCCAGCGAAAGGCGCGGGCGAGGCTTGCGGGGCGAAAGATAGGGGGTCGAGCACGTGGCGTGGCTATTTCATGGTCGCAGTTATCGACATGCGTTCGCCATTGCGTAAAAAGACGACCCTAATTTCAGTCCCTTTGAACTTGCCTGCTAGTGCGCGGCGCAGGCTATCACGGTCTACCGTGCGGAAACCATCGATCGAGAGCAATACGTCGTTTGCCTGCAATCCAGCGAGTTCCGCGGCACTTTCTGAAGTGATTGATTCGATCGGCATGCCCATGCCATCGGCATTGCCCGGACGCACGCCGAGGCGGCCGCGCTTTTCACGTCGCTCTGCAATATTGCGCATGTGATCTACCATGCGCTGGCTGAAGTCTTTGGGCGTGCCAGCAGCTTCTTTCCGTGTTTGCTGTACGTAGGTGAGTTGGTCGATGGTGTCGATCTTGCTTAGTGTGCTTATTGCGAGTTGAAGAATACGTACTGCGCCTTTGTAGTTAATCTTGTCAACGTCATCTTCTGGTAGGTGATAGTCGAGGTGAATGTGCGTGAAGAAGAACATTGCCGGTACGCCAGCCCGGTAGTAGTTGGTGTTGTCGCTGGGCGCTTCGCCGCCCGGGTGGAATTCGAAATCGAATCCTTCGGTCGCACCGAAAATTGGCTTCAGTAGGCCATCTAGTTCCTCGGCTGTTCCTATCCCGCCGACGAAAAGATAGTCGTTAGTCAAGCGACCAATCATGTCGAGGTTCATCATGAATAACATGTTCTCCGGATCGACTACTTTGTCACGCACTATGGCTTCCGAGCCCAGTAGGCCGCGTTCTTCGGCGTCGAAGGTGACGAACAGGATTGGATGACGTAGAGGGTTAGCTGCGAAGTACTCAGCTAGCTCGAGCGCACCACTTGTACCTGACGCATTGTCGTCGGCGCCGTTATGGATTTCACCAACGAAGCCCATTGCGCCGTTGATCGGATCACCTAGTCCAGCGTGGTCATGGTGTGCGCCAATGACGATGTAGCGATTTGCGACGCTTGGGTCAGTGCCCGGAAGGATGGCGCAGGTATTGCGGCCGACTTGCGGCGCACCGTTGGTACTGCGCATCTCGAACTCGTGGAAGTAGCTTCCGTCATTGGCTGGCTGCAGGCCGAAGCGGCGCCAATGCTGCGCAACGTACTGGGAGGCGATCATGGAGCCATGCGTACCCGAGCCACGCCCTTCTAGGGCATCGCTTGCTAGAAAGGAGATATGAGCCTGGAGATCTTGGGCCCGGATGGCCGAAGGATCTTGCGCCAGGGCGGGAGTGATTGGCGCGACGAGGAGGAGGGAAAGCATGCCGCGGTGACACGCGGCATGAGGTGGAGCTGGCGTGCTTCTGAGTCGTGTCCGAGAGCCCGCGCCCGAAGTCTGGACTATTCTTCTGCTGGCACGATTAGCTTGACCTCACGGGCTTCTGCTTCGCGTTGAATTAGCACATCTTGTGAGCTTCCGGGCGAGGCGCCTGGGAAGAAGAATGCGTTTGCATCTTCGCGGATTGCGGCTACTTCATAGGTGCCTGGCCGTAGGCCGTCAAATCGGTAGCGGCCACGTGCATCGGCGATAATTTTCTTGTTGAAGAAGCCCGCATTTTCATCCTTTAGTGTTAGGTAGATCGAGGCTCCGGCCGCTGCTCCGCCGCCGCGAACGGTGACTAACCCCTCGATTGAGGATCCGCGTCGCATGATCACATCGCCGACCTGACTTACTCGGTCAGCCTGGACAAACACGCCGACGTATAGGGTTAGATAGTTGTTGTGCTTGACCTCGAGTTGATGATCACCGGGATAAGCGTCGCGTAGTTCGAACTCACCCTTGGAGTTCGTTCGCGCTGAAGCCGTGGGCACATTGTTCGGATCGCTAATTGAGGCGCCAAACAGTGAGTGCTGATGCCAGGCGTTGTAATCGCGTCCTCGTAGGGTCACGATTGCACCGGCTAACGGGTTGCTCTCTGGGTCAAGTACGCGTCCGCGCAGAATGCCACCGGTTTCCAGCGTGATGTTCACATCAGTCACCAGATCGCGTTCGACGTAGAAGCCGCTGGAATAGGTGGGCGAGTAGTCTTGTGCGCGCACCAGTACGACGTAGCTACCACGGTCGAGATCGGGGAAGAGGTAGGTGCCGTCGTCACTCTGCACTGGCACGATACGGTTGGTTGCGCCGTACTGTGCGGTGCCCTGGTTGACACGGAAAAGCTCGAGTGAATAGGTGGTGATCGGAGTGCCATCCGGCTTGGCTACGCGGCCGGATACGCCTGCCTTGCGGCGCATGACAAACTCAAGGTCCGTACGGTTGCTTTGCACATGGCTCATGCGCGCCGAAGCATAGCCTTCAGCGATCACCGAAATGCCGTAGCTGCCAGCTGGCAGGCCACGCAGTTCAAAGGAACCGCCTTCGTCTGTAACCCCCTCTTCTTGGTAAATCGGGCGCGGGCGCGTGCGGGCCGCAGCGACCATCGCATCTGGGATGGGATTACCCTCTTCGTCCCGCACGATACCGGCCATGCGATGCTCGGTGCCTAGCACCATCTCGCGAATTTGGATCTTGTCTTCTCCCATGCAAGTGATTGCGTTTTCGACCCCCGTTCCGAAGTCTGCGAGGCGAGCTTCCAATTGGTAAATGCCCTCGGCCAAGTAGTTGAAAACGAAGGCGCCATTGGCGTCAGCTTCGACTTCACGCAGGCGACCGAGATTGCGTTCTTCCATGAGTTGGTCGTCGGACTCCATGAAGTTCAGCACTTGCGCGAGGCGCACTGTGATAATTGCGCCTTGCAGTGGGTTGCCCGCTTCGTCGCGCACGAATCCTTCGATCCGATAGCCTTCATCTAGCACGATGGGCTGCAGTACTTGTTCTTCTTTAGCCAGAGCGCGCACCGGGAAGCCTTCGCGCGGCGCGTGCTGCTTATGCGTCACCCACATCGAAAACTCGACGCCCACCGGCAGGCGTGGAAAGCGATAGCGGCCATCGGCATCGGAGGTGATGGAGTAGCGTGTTCCTTTCGTGGATTGCGGTGCGAAGGGATTCTGGACCGCCAGGCTTTCGGTTAGGTGCACCTGGGCATCCGGTACTGGGTTGCCTTGGGTGTCGATGACCGAGCCCACGATGGCAGCGCCGAGTGGCCGGCCGTCACCCACTGAACCGGTGAGCTCGCGTTCGTTGCTCGGCGTGCGATCTTCGGTACGCTCGGGCGTATCGCCGACGTCCACGATCTCACGTGGACCTTCTTCTTGAGCTGCCGGGGTGTTGGGGCTTGTCGCGGGCCCAAGCGTGTCGCCGGGGGCGAGTACGAAGACGGCTGCCACAGCGGCCAGCACGAGCAGGCCGAGGAGGAGCATTGGCAGCTCAGCCTGACCTTTTTGCTTGGTATGCATTGGATGTTCGCCCATGGGGAGAGTTCTAGGATAACCCTGTTCCGGGGCTACTCGCGGTTGAGACGCGTTTCCAGGCCGCCCAAAGTGTCAAACCTGAGTCAAAAAAATGCTGCCCGCTCTCGTCGTTGTGCTGGTTCTGGGGTCGATCGCGTTGGCGGCTTATGCGCAGCGCTCGGTTCAGGGCTCGGTGGCCCGGTATCGTGCGATCCCGGCGCGTTCTGGCATGAGCGGGCGGGAGGTGGCGGAGTACCTCCTACGCTCAGCCCAGCTCGATGAAGTTTCTGTGGAGAGGTCGTCGGGCGGTGAGTTGAGCGATCACTACGACCCCCGCACTCGCGTGCTGAGGCTCTCAGAACAGGTGTACGATGGCCGCGACTTGGCGGCCATAGGCATTGCAGCGCACGAGGCCGGCCACGCGTTGCAGCATGCTGCGGGCTATTGGCCGTTGAATCTGCGCAGTATGTCGGTGCCGATCGCACGGCTGGGTGGCCTGGTCGGGCTGCCTTTGGCGCTAATCGGGTTGGGGATGCGCTCTATTCCACTGACCGGACTGGGTCTAGGGCTATTTGCCACCATCGTGCTTTTTCAGCTCATTACCTTGCCGGTTGAGCTTGATGCTTCGCGTCGTGCAGTGGCTTCTCTGCGCGGAACCGGGTTGTTGGAGACCGAGGAGGAGGAAATGGGGGTGCGCTCGGTCCTATCATCGGCTGCGATGACCTACCTGGCCGCGGCGGCGACCAGCATCGCCGGGCTCGCGCAAATCCTGTTGCGAGTCTTTGCGCGCCGAATCTAGGTCGCAGCGACATGGCTTTGCACCTCGACTTGACTGGCTTATTTGGGGACGGTTCTGACAACCGCTTGACCCGAGATGAATTCGACGCCGCTCTGCCGCGCGCGATTGCCGCCCGCGAGACCCACTTGGCCGCTAAGCCGGAGTGGCGCGGCTTGGGTGCTCGAGACGAGTTTCTCGCTGAGTGTCAGGTGCGTGCCGCTCAAGTGCTCGAAGAGCAACAGCCCGAAGCTTTGGTTGTGCTCGGTATTGGTGGTTCGGCACTTGGAGCTCAAGCATTACTGTCTGCGCTCGCACCGCTTTACCAGCAGAGCGAGCCGGCCCCGGGACGCCCGCGCGTCTTCGTGCCAGACAGCGTCGACCCCGATTGGATCGGCGCTCTGCTCGATCACCTTCCCCTGGATCGCTGTCACGTCAACGTGATCTCAAAGTCTGGTGGCACGATCGCGACCTCCGCTGAGTTTCTGGTTTTCTATCATGCGATCCGCGATGCGGTTGGTTCGGAGGAAGAAGCACGAAAGCGCTTTACTATTACCACCGACCCGGAGAAGGGGCACTTTCGCAAGATTTGCGACGAGCAAGGCTTCACCACGTTGACAGTTCCCCCGGGTGTAGGTGGCCGATTTTCGGTACTGACTTCGGTGGGGATCTTTCCAGCTGAGCTTGCAGGCATGGATGTTCAGTCCATGCTTGAGGGTGCTGCACGCGTCGATCGGAAGCTAGACGAAGTTGAGCCTGCGGCCGACGCCGCGTTGGCCTACGCTTTGGCTCACGTTCTTTACATGGAGCGTGGCAAGCCTATTCACGTACATTTCCCGTACAGCCAGCGTGCGCGGCTACTCGCCGACTGGTACGCGCAGCTATGGGCCGAATCGCTAGGCAAGGCCGAAGATCTTGATGGTCAGGTAGTGCACGTGGGGCCGACCCCAGTGCGGGCTGTGGGGCCGACAGATCAGCACTCGCAGTGCCAGCTTTATGTCGAAGGTCCGGATGACAAGGTTTACACCCTGCTAAAGCTTGGAAAATTTGAGCGCGAGTTATCGGTGCCAACGCCCTTCGTTGATTCACCAGCTTTTTCGCATCTCGCAGGCAAGACGTTTAACGAATTGATGGAGGCGGAACGGCAGGGAACCGAAGTAGCTTTGCTAGAAGTGGGGCGCCCAGTTTGCACGATCGAGCTCTGCAAGCTGGACGCTTTCCACGTTGGGCAGTATTTCTTGTTTATGGAAGCTGCGACTGCTTACGCGGGTGGACTACTTCACATTGACCCCTTCGATCAACCGGGCGTCGAAGCTGGAAAGGTCGCCGCGCTCGCGCTGATGGGCGCTCCTGGATATGAAAAGCGTGCGCAGGAGATTCGTTCGAGCCTCGCTGCACGGACGTTGTTTACGCTTTCTTGCTGAGCAGGATTAGTCCTTCGTGGGAATGGTCTGTGCATTGGCGTCGATCTTTGCGTCCTCCTTGTACAGGCTCTTCAGTTCGATCTTCTCTAGCACATGTTGGCGTAGTTCGTTGTGACGTCCGCGCCGCACTTCTTTGCGAAAGGATTCCTGGCTAACCGGCTTACGTTCTTCGTGCACCCAGGTCAGCGCCATTCCACCATTCACTCGAAACGGGCCGAAGGGCACATCGATCGGTGCGCGGAAAGCATTTTCCGCCAACGCCGGATCCACTGCTCCGCCGCTTCCCGAGCGCGAAATCCAACCTAGTTCACCAGCGCGTTTGCGCGAATCTTCGTGTTCGCTGTAGCGTTCAACGAGCAGTGAGAATTGCGCGGCATTCTGTGCTTGCGCAGCGTAGGTATTCAGCTCTTTGGCGGCTGCTGGATAGTCAAGATCGATCTCAGTGCGCTTCTCTTCGACCGCGCGGATCATCATCCACGAGACTCGGCGCTTGGTGCCGTACTCGTTCTCGAGGCGAGTCCGTATCTCTTCATCGAGTGCGGCAAACCAGGCTTCGTCGTATACCGTGCTGCTGTACAGGCGCAGCAGGCCTGCCAAGCGTAGCTCGGACCCCTGGCGCACGCTTTCTAGAGTGGCGCCTTGCGTTTGAAGTAGACCCTCATAGGTCGCGCCACCATAGGCCGGATTCTCGGCGACACGCCGTCGCCGCCATTCAATCTCAGCTTCGAGGACATCGTCGGTTAGCAGTAAGTTGTTTTGTTTCGCCCACTCTGGCATGTATGCCTCTAGTACCAGCTGCTCCAGGTACTCCTGCTTGCGCAGCGGGCTAAGTATGTCCGAGATTACTTTGCCTAGCTCAGTGGTGGTCACGATGTAGGGAGAAGCGTGAATGGCGAATCCTTCTGGTGAGATCGCCGCGCGCTTCATCAGGTCAGTTAGGCGTTCGTCAGTCCAGGCCTGCAGTTGCTCTTGCGCGACGGTTTCGCCGCGCTTTAGACCCAGATCCTGGCGGGCCATAATCTCGTGCAGAACCGAGTCGCCGAGCAGATTTTTAAAGCGCTTCATGCTTAGGCCGCGTGACTCGACCAGCGTTTCGAGGTCGTAGCCTTCGGCCTCAGCGGCTTGTTGAGCATCGTCGAGCCGCTCAGCGAGAAGTTCCGGGGGTACTATCAGGTTGCGGCGGTCGGCTTCCAACTCAACCAATTGAATTTGCAGAAGGTGACGCAGTGCATCATTTCCAAGCTGCTTGTTTTTGAAAGTGCGCCCGAGAAACTCTCGAAAGTTTTTCTCAGTGAGTTGCCCTCCTTTCCACTGCGCTACGAGGCCTTCCGGCAGAGTGACAGAGGTGGGTTCCTGGGCCGGCACCAAAGCGGTGGCTATGGGCGCAAGGGCGAGGGCGGCGGTCAGCAGCATGCTTGCGTGAGGATACCGGACGCGCCGAATAAGGCGGGGGCATCCCGGTTCTTATCGGGAAGAATCGCGCCATTTGAAGATTAATCACTTGGTTTGAGCGAAGTGCGGATGTGCGCGATCAATTTACGAAGAGGGGCTAGCCCACACTTCCGGCGTGAACCCTTGGCACTCTTTCGATGAGTCTTAAGCGGCTTTTCGTTCGACGCGGATGCGGCCGCGTTGGCTGCGCACCAGGAAGATGTCGGCGCCGGTGCGTGGGCCGTTCAGGATAGCTTGACTGAGCGGTTCTTCGACTTCGCGGTCGATAGTACGGCGAATCTCTCTCGCT
>JAKVCF010000107.1 GCA_022447335.1 Planctomycetota bacterium
GAAGGGCAAGTTGCGCGCGGAATGGCAGGCGAGCGAGGTTAAGGATCGTGACCTTGAAGCGGCCTATCTTGACATCGTGACTGATGGGGCTCGCGTTGTAGGAACTTCTGCGTCGTAGTGGTCCAAAGCTTATGATTTGGACTCTCTTTTCGAATGAATGGCGCGCTACTTTGCGCGACGGTCGTGGAATTCTGGTATTGGCGGTTGGGACAGTGCTCGCGATCGCGTCCACTTGGACCACATCTTCCACTTTAGAGCGCGAGCGCATTGCTCAAGAGGAGGCGACCTTTGCGGCGCGGGAAGCTTGGGATGCCCGTGCCCTCGACAACCCGCATGCGCGCGCACACTACGGAGACTATGTCTTCCGGCCACCGGGCCCGCTTGCCGAGCTGGACCCGGGCGTGCAGTCCGAAACGGGCCGCGTGGTTTACACCGAAGCTCACCGACAGAACTCGGCAGTTCACAAACCACAGCAAGAATCTGCGAGTTTGTTGCGATACGACCGCCTCGAGCCAGCAACCGTACTTCAGTTGTTGGCACCCCTAGTCATGGTGTTGGCAGGATTCGGCGTTGTTTCTTCTGAACGCGAAAGCGGGCGACTTCGCTTGCTTTGGATTCAGGGAGTTCGCCCCTTGCCTCTGTTGTTGGCGAAGTCGTTGGCGCTTTGGTCGCTTGGCGCTTTGGTCTGCCTCATCGTAGTAGCAGTCCACCTTGCCTTTTCAGGGCCAGTGGAAGCGGGGCGTACTGCTGTCTTCATAGGTCTGCATTTGTTAGTGATTTGGGTGGTCGCTGTCTTGGTGACTTGTGTGTCGGCACAATCCCGTCGCCCGGGTACAGCCGCGGCGCTCTTGTTGAGCCTTTGGGTCATAGGTGCAATCGTTTTTCCACGCGTGGCCGCGATGAGTGCGCATGCTATCGATCCGCTTCCGGGGCGAGACGCTTTTCAGGCGGCAATGCAGGAAGACCGTGAGCAAGGTATGGATGGGCACAATCCGAGGGACACTCGTCGCCAGGCCTTCGAGAGGCAGGTGCTGGAGGAGTACGGAGTAGAGACTCCTGCAGAGCTGCCGATCAACTTGGGGGGTCTCGTCATGCAGGCGGATGAGGAGTACGGTTCACAAGTGTGGGATAAGCACTTCGGGGAGCTCACGGAGCACCTTGTCCGGCAATCAACTTTCGCTGGGTACTTCTCCTTGCTGAACCCCTTGCAAGCTATTGACCGTGCGTCGATGGCCGTGGCAGGAACGGACTTACATAGTCATCTTGAGTTTCTGCGGCAAGTTGAGGACTACCGACGCGTGCTGGTGAAGCGGCTAAATGATGAGCATGCCTTTGGCGGATCGCGCACGGGTCAGCCGGCTCGGGTAGCGAGCCGTGAGTTCTATGAGTCCTTTCAGGCGTTTGATTTTGAGCCGCTCTCGTTGAGATCCTTGTTGGGCAAATCCAAGATTGCACTCTTCGCTTTGCTGATCTGGGGGCTTGGCAGCGTGGGGTATCTGTTTTTTGCTGCTAGGCGTATGAACCGGGGAGGTTTGCTGTGATTTTGACCGCCTTGCTCCTGGAGCTGCGCAGTCTGACACGCTCTCCATTTCGTTTGATTGTGCTCTTGCTCGTGATCGGTGCGGGTTTGTTCGTGATTTACGAAGGTCAGCGTGATGTGCAGCGCTGGGAGGAGGCCATTGCAAATGGCCAGGCGGAGCAGGATCAGGCGCTTCAGGATGTACGAGGCTACTTCGCGTCGGGTGACTTGGGCCCTTCCGACCGCCCATGGATTCAGATGACTTCGCCTCGCTGGCAAGACTGGTACGCGGCGACGCGCATCTCGCGAGCACCAGCCCCGCTTGCCGGCATAGCTTTTGCCTCGGCGGAATCAGGTGCTGTGTCGGTGCGTGTGAACCGTTTCGCCGACCCGTTGTTGGCTGCGGGTATGAATATCGAGAATCCGGTGCTGGCGGCAGCCGGGGGACTTGACCTGGTTGCGGTGCTCTCGCTTCTTCTGCCACTCTTGATCCTTGCTCTGGGAGTCGAGGTGGGGGGGTTTGAGCGTTACTCTGGCCTCCTGCCGCTCGTACGCGTGCAGTCAGGTCGAGACCACACTTGGTTGTGGGCGCGATGCCTAGCAGTTGGCTTCATCGCGGCGGCTGTGGGCTTGTTCCTTGTGCTCTCGGCTGCTTTTGGGGCTGGAGCAGACTTGGTGAGCGCGATTCCCTTGTTGGCGTTGGTTTTTATTTACATCGCTCTTTGGACTGCGTTGCTTGCCGTTGTGTCCGTTATTTCCCGACATCCCTCGCATGGGGCGGTGTCATTGGGGGCGGCGTGGATTGTGTTTTGCTTCTTGATACCAGCCATCGGAGTAGAGAGATCGGCCGCACTTTCCTCGAACGATTTCGCGCTCGATCTCACCGTGGATGCGCGTGATGCAGGGCACGATCACGCTGACGCCGACTTGCAAGAGCTCTATGCGATCGTGTTCAAGCGCTTTCCTGAGTTGCGCAACACGGCTCCCTACTCTCTGGAGCGAGGGAGGCGTGAGGTCAACGAAGCGCTTCGTATTGTGCATCTGGAAGAGCGCATGGAGGGACGTGCCAAGGTCGCAAAGAAGCACAGCGAGCTCGTCACCGCAGTCAGCATGGCCTCACCCACAGTGGCTTTCTCGCGTGCGCTCGAGGAGATCGCAGGCCGAAGTCCGGAAGCTGCGGAGGGCTTCCGCAAGGCCGTCGTTGATGCTGCGGCATCACGCGCCGAGCGCTACATCCGTACTACTTGGCTGAGCACTAAGCTCGGCCTCGAAGATTTTGAGGAGCTGCATGCATCGACCCCTCAGTTCGTTGAACCCCCGCAGCCTTCCTGGTTGAACGAGTTTGCCGACCTCGTTGGCTGGACCCTGATCTTTTTAGTTCTCGCCGTGTTGCTTGCGAAGTGGTCGCCGCGGCGTTCCTGAGAAGTTGGTCGGGGCGATTGGATTCGAACCAACGACCCCCTGCTCCCAAAGCAGGTGCGCTACCAGACTGCGCTACGCCCCGACCGGCCGAATAGGATAACGTCGTGGGGGCAAGCGTGGAGCGGTTGTGTCAGTACACCTACACGGATTGTCTCTGAACCCCCGATGGATGTGGCTCTAGGTGCGGGCAAGCTAGGTGCAGCAAGGCTAGAGTAGGGCTGAGCGCGCCATTCCCCATGCCGTGCGCTCCCCACGTGATGACTTCGGAAACGACCACGACCCCTGCGACCCAGCCGACGTTGCTGGGGCAGACTGTCAGTCCGGGTGTTGCCTATGGCCCGGTCTTCGTGCGCGATGAAGATTTCGCCGATTCGCCCGAGCGCAACTTGCGTGGCGATGAGATCGATGCCGAACTGGCTCGTCTCGATTCGGCGGCGCGTGCTGCGCGCGTCGGCTTGGTGCACCAGCGCGACAACCTTGCCGAGCGTTTCCACGAAGATCAGCGCCGCATCTTCGACGCACACTTGAAGATTCTCGAAGACCCAGCGGTCGAAGCGGATATCCGCAATCGCATCCGTGAGGGCATCCCACTAGAAGCTTCGGTGCGCGAAGTGTTGCAGGTGTATGAGCGCCTCTGTCAGGTGGTCGAGACTGAGAGCATGCGTAACAAGCTGTCCGATCTGCGCGATGTGGCGTGGCGCTTGCTGCAGCATTGCGATCGCGGCAAGTCTACCAATGAACCTGAAGCCCCTGATCGCCAGGGAAGTGTGCTCGTTGTACACGAACTATCCGTTAGTGACCTCACCGAGGCGCTGGAGCAGGGCGTTGCTGCGATCTTGGCTGAAGCTGGCACCATGGGTTCGCACGGAACAATCCTGACGCGGGCTGCGGGTATTCCTGCTTTGATCGGTGTTGCAGGTATTCGAGAAGCGGTCGCCGAAGCCGAGAAGGTGCTTGTTGACGGTGAGTCGGGGCAGGTGTGGGTCGACCCTAAGTCCGAACTGGTTTCGAGTTCACTTGGCAAGGTTGCTGAGGAGCAGGCGGCTGAGGAGATTGGTCCGGCGCTGCTTGCCGATGGCACCGAAGTCACGCTCTGTTCGGCCGTTGCCAGCCCAGCTGAGGCCCGTCGTGCCGCTCACTCGGGCGTGAGGGCGATCGGTCTCTACCGCACCGAACTACCGTTGATTCAGCGCCAAGGGCGCCCACGGGAAGAGTCGTTGGTGCAGTTTCACTCAAAGGTGCTGCGCAGTGCTGACGAGGTCTTGGTGCGCCTACCCGACCTTGATGCGAGCACTGGTCTGACTCGCTTTTTCGCACCTGGTTCGGGCGACGCCAAGCTCGGACCGCGTGGCGTGCGGGTGCTGTTGGCTTATCCTGAGATGCTTGCTTTGCAACTGCGCGCCTTGATGCGTGGCAGCGAAGGGCGCGAACTGCGAATCGCGGTGCCGGCCGTGGTCGATCCGCTTGATCTGATTCACGTGCGTGAGGCTCTAGACAATGCGCGCGAAGAGCTTCGTCTCGAAGGCGTAGATGTTTCTCACAACCCACAGCTGGGCGTAGTCTTTGAGACCCCGGCGAGTGCACTGCTCGGTCGTGAACTCATGGCCGAGTCGGACTTCGCGCTGCTCGGGCTGGACGCTTTCTGTGAGCATCTTTCTGGTTCTGATGCTGATAGTCGCGACCCGATCGTTCGCACGCTTGCGACTCGGCCGCATCCAGCGGTCCTGCGCGCGATTCGCAAGTTACTGCAGCTGGCCGAAGGGCGCGATCTCCAACTGACTGTCTACGGCGAACGCCTCGCCGAAGGGGAGTGGATCCCACTCTTGACCGGGCTGGGTGCACGTCGCTTTGCATTGCGCCCAGGCATTCTGCGCGAGGTGCACGGTCGCCTCGGGGGCATCGACCTTGATCTGTGCGAGGGCACGGCTGAGCGCGCCTCGCGCGCCAAATCGGCTGAAGAGATTGCCGCTCTGCTGCCGGGCAGTTGGAATCAGGGCTCTGTTTAGACGAAGGCTGCTGCCTTGGTCGTCACGCGTGCGTTTAGCACCATGCCTGACTCTCCCCAAAGTCGCTTTACGCGACGCTGCAACTTGGTTTCGAGTGTGCGCAGTTCGCCCGTGCGTGTCAGGATCAACAGTGCCGAGCCCGCGCCTGACAAGGTGGCGGCAATCGCACCGACCTGCTCTGCGAACTCCAGCACCGATTTCGCTCCGGTCAGCAGCTTGAGTCGCGGGGCAACGTGTATCTCGTCCTGAATCCCAATACGGATTAGCTCTGGGTTCAGCGTGCGAAGCCCTTCAACAAGGAGGGGGGTGCGGCGGGCTTGGTCTACTGCGCGCTGTAGCGAGACTGAGGTGGGCAGGACTTCGCGCGCCCGGCTGGTTGCCAAGGGGTAGGGGGGGATGACAACTAGAAAGCGCAGTTCTTTGTGCAGCTGCACTGGGTGGTGGATCCAATCACCTTTGGCACGGGGCACCGACCAGTGGGCGCCGCCCAACATGCTGGCAGCTGCATTTTCCGGGTGTCCTTCGAGCGCGATGGCCTCCGAAAGCAAGTTTTCTGACTTGATTTTGGATCCCGTCAGCCGGTTGCCTAGCAATAGGCCGCCGACCAAGCCGGCGCCACTAGCCCCGAGGCCACGCCCTGGAGGAAACGCACTTTCGACAGTGATCTTGCCAGGGGGCAGTTTGCCGCCGGCAAGTGCCGCGGCGCGGCGCATGCCGCGTAGAACCGGATCACGGCCAGGAGTCAGCGTAGATTCGGTCAGTGCGCCTTTCCGCTCGATTTCGAGCCGCTCACCCGGTTTCCACCGCAGATCCACGAAATGATCGACCGCAATGGAGAAACAGTCGAAGCCGGGCCCCACATTTGAGGTAGAGGCTGGCACTTGGAGGCGGAGCGCGCGCTGCTGCTTACGGGAGAAGGCCATGGACGCCGAGAATCTAGCACTAGCCATTCTAGGCTTGTAGCTCTAAAATACTGGGCTACGCGGTCTCCGTCCGCTTCGGAATTGGCGTCAGACGGCATCGGAGCCTCTTCGTACGGCGCTATTGCGCCTTCGTCTTTCCTCAGACGCCGCTCGAAAACTTCTCTACTGCGCCTTTTGCGCCCTCTCTGTCATGAGTGACACTGCCACCCAGCCTGCGTCGAACCTTTCGGCTCAGGAGCTTCAGCGCCTGACCAATCTTCGCAACATTGGCATCATGGCTCACATTGATGCCGGCAAGACTACGGTCACCGAGCGCATCCTCTACATTACCGGTCGTACTCACAATATCGGCGAGGTCCATGATGGTGCTGCGACCATGGACTATATGGAGGACGAGCGCAACCGAGGTATCACTATCACCTCGGCTGCGACGCAGTGCGAGTGGAATGATGTCACGATCAATCTGATCGACACCCCGGGTCACGTGGACTTTACCGTAGAGGTGGAGCGTTCGCTGCGCGTGCTGGATGGTGCGGTTGCGGTTTTTGACGGTGTGGCCGGCGTGGAAGCGCAGTCGGAAACGGTGTGGCGTCAGGCCGACCGCTACGGTGTGCCACGCATCTGCTTTATCAACAAGCTTGATCGCATAGGCGCCGACTTCGATCGCGCCTTCGGTACCATCCTTACTCGTCTCGGCGCCAACGCTGTGCGCATGCAGTTGCCGATGGGTATCGAGAAGGATTTCATGGGCCTAGTCGACCTGATCACCATGAAGGCGTACAAGTTCACCGAAGGTGACGGTCCAGGGATTGAGGAACTGCCGTCTATTCCGGACGAGTACAGCGAGCTTGCTGAAGAGCGTCGCATGGAGATGATTGAGAAGATCGTGGAGATTGACGATGAGCTTGTCGAGAAGTTCCTTGAGGGCGAAGATTTCACCGTCGAAGAACTGAAGATGGCGACCCGCAAGTCGGCCGTTTCTGGGCACGCGGTGCCAGTCTTCTGTGGCTCGGCGTTGCATGACAAGGGCGTTCACCCTTTGCTTGACGCTATTGTCGATTACCTGCCAACTCCACTGGATCTAGGTGCTATCAAGGGTACTGATCCGAAGAGCGACAACGCGGAAGTCGAACGTCCATCCGATAGCGATGGTCCGCTAGCCGCATTGGCTTTTAAGACCATCAGTGATCCGAATGGTGATTTGACTTTTATTCGCATCTACTCGGGCACGATTAACCGTGGAGACGCGGTTTACAACCCGCGTACCCGTAAGAAGGAGCGCATTGGCCGTTTGATGTTCATGCACGCTGACAAGCGTGAAGCGGTTGACACTGTGCGTGCAGGCAATATATGCGCAGTGGTTGGTCTAAAGGACATCATTACAGGGGACACTATTTGTGCGCAGGATGCGCAAGTTGTTCTCGAATCGATGGATTTCCCGGAGCCGGTCATCGCGATGGCTATCGAGCCGAAGTCCACCGGTGACCGTGACAAGCTTGGCGA
The DNA here is from genome assembly GCA_022447335.1 of Planctomycetota bacterium. GTDB lineage: Bacteria > Planctomycetota > UBA1135 > UBA1135 > UBA1135. The sequence goes on from JAKVCF010000107.1 coordinate 7,374, forward strand.
CCTGCTTGGCAAGCTCTCTCGCGAAGACCCGTCGTTGCGCGTTTTCACTGACCAGGAGACTGATGAAACTGTGATTGCGGGTATGGGTGAGCTTCACCTCGAGATCGTTTGCACTCGCATCAATCGCGACTACAAGATTCCGATTAATGTTGGCGAGCCGCGTGTTGCCTACCGCCAGACTATTACCCGCGACGTAGATATCGAAGGTAAGCAGGTCAAGCAGTCAGGCGGTTCGGGTCAGTTCGCGATCGTGAACGTCAAGTTCGCTCCGGAAGATGAGCTGAGCGATGCCTGCATCTTTGAGGACACTACCAAGGGTGGCGTGGTCCCGCTGCAGTACATCCCGGCAGTCAACAAGGGCATCAACGAGGCTATGAGGTCGGGCGGCCGACTAGGCTTTGCCTACGTCGGTATCCACGCCAACCTGCACTTCGGTAAGTCGCATGATGTGGACTCGAGTGAGCTTGCTTTCAACCTGGCCGGTCAGCGCGCCTTCAGGGAGGCTCTTGACAACAACTTCACTATTCTGGAGCCAGTTATGAAGCTGACCGTGCAGGTGCCCGAAGAGAACCTCGGTGACGTCATCGGTGACCTAAACACACGTCGAGTTGCTATCGAAGAGATGACCATGGACGGTGCGATTCGCGAGGTCAATGGCAAGGTTCCGATCGCCGAGATGTTTAACTACTCAAGTACGCTGCGAGGCTTGACTTCGGGTCGTGGTAGCTTCTCGATGGAGCCAGCCGGTTACGAAGCCACTCCGACGTACGTCCAGGAGAAGATTGTCAAGGATATGACTGCTGGAAAGTAGGTCGTCGCTTTTGCGCAATGCGAAGTCGGGTTCTTCGGAGTCCGACTTCCTTTGTTTTACGGGCGCCCTTGATACT
>JAKVCF010000108.1 GCA_022447335.1 Planctomycetota bacterium
CGTTCCTCCGACTAGAAGTAAGCTCGGGCAAGAGCGCTGGGCCGCCCGTAGTCTAGTCTGCACTCCCATGAACGCGCACCGCTTCCCCTCCTTCCTTGCGCACAAGCTCGATCTCGTAGTCGCGCTCCTTTGCGCTCTGACCATCGCCTCTCCTGCGCCCGCCCAGGCCGACGATGACAAAACCTTGCGCGTCTTCATCTTCGCGGGCCAGTCAAATATGGAAGGGGCGGACTCGAATCCGAAGCACATCGAGCGCTTCCCCCCCTTCGCAGGGCTAGATCGGGAGCAAAAGGATGTGATGTTCTCCTACTGCCTGGGCCGCGAAAACAAAGTTCAGTCAGACGGGTGGGAGTCACTACGCCCCGTCCGCAATATGGTTGGACCCGAGCTTAGTTTTGCACACGAGATCAAGCGACATACCACAGCACCGATAGCAATCATCAAGGTTGCCGCAGGTGGCACGCATCTTGCGGGAGATTGGAACCCAGACCAGCCGCGTGGTTTCAAACTCTACCCCCTTGCACTGAAATGGGTACGCGAAGCGCTTGCTGACCTTGATCGCAAGAAGATTGAGTACCGTATCGAGGGATTTGTCTGGCACCAAGGTGAGAATGACATGTTTGAAGAAGGCGCCATGCCCGCGTACGGCGCTAATCTGAAGAACTTCATTGCCCGGTGGCGTGCCGACCTTCGCCTTCCTCAATTGCGCTTTTACATTGGCGAGCTGTGCACTAAAACAATCTGGGGCATGGACCTACGTCCACGCATGTACCAAATTAGCCTAGGCCAGCGCGAAGTTACCAATGCCGACCCACTTTCTGACTTCGTTCCGACCTCGCATAACGGAGTTGAAATCGGCAACCCGGTCGGCCTGCACTATCACTACGGCACACTCGGACAACTGCAGCACGGCGTCAATCACGCACATGCCTATCTGCAAAACATTGACAAACTCCCAAAAATCGAGCGGCCGCTGAATAAATGGCCCTACACCAAGGGCAGCAAGATACAACTCTTTGTGCTAGCCGGACATCGCAATATGGAAGGCGAGCGCGCTTTCCTGCAGGAGGCTAGGCCAACTTCACTCATCAAAGATCGGCCAAAGATCGCATTCCGCTACAACCTCGGCGGAGGTTACCACGTATCGAAAAATTGGGAGCCGCTTGGCCCGACTGGATACTACGACACTTTCGGCCCCGAATTAAGCTTTGGCGCACGCATCGGAAAGAAAATCAAAAGCGGATTCGCAATCGCAAAGTTCACACATAGTGGATCGCAAATAATCGATTGGACGCCAACCGGAAGCGAGGCTGAATCACGAAATCTATATCCCGCCTTCCTAGATTTCATACGTAATTCCATTTCTGATCTAGAGACCAAAGGTCATCAAGTCGAATTGTCTGGCATCTTTTATCACGTCGGGGAAAACGACATGTCAATGCACTCTTATCGCAAGGAAGCGCCTGATCGCATCGCCAGCTTCGTCCAGCAAATCCGCATTGACCTTGATAAACCCGAGCTTCGTTGGTTTATCAGTCAGCAACCTCCAACTGACCATGAACGCGTCAACTCAATTGACGTGGTCACCATGATCGAAAAGATGGCCGAATACGACTCGCACATGACCCTGATTCAAGCCCTTGACTTATCTGGAAGAGATCAGCGCATTGTGGTCACGACCGAAGGAATTATCGAACTCGGCGAGATGATGGCGAACGCATACTTAGAAAGTAACTAGCGCCTACTCCTGGGCAGCATCACCACACTATGGCATTCACTCTTGGCCACGTCGCGGTAAGCGCAAGCTTCGACCCCACTTCTCGCACCAACGGAAAGCTTGATTACCTCACCGAAGCAGAGCAGTTACGATCGCATGACTGCGATGACATCTATACCGCGCACACATTCGCATTAAACCCCGATGCCCCAAAAGATTGTGCCGAGCTTTGCATGGGATTGCGCAGGCTTGGATTCAAACAACTGCGCGGAGTCATCTCTGGAATCGAACTCACTAATGCAGAGGTGTCTCATGACTCACTACCTAAGTTGATTAGGTGCCTGGAGATTGCCCTTGCAAATGGTATTGATCGCATTTTCTGCGTGGCACAAGAATGGCCTGCGGGACAGCGTGATGCAGATTTTGATCACGATATCCTTCCAGCATTTGTCGGAAACATAACTACAGCACTAAAACAGGTATCAGGCATCGTTGAGTTTGGGATCGAACCCTTGATCCCAGCTGAACAGCAGCACGTCAATACGCTTGGTAAAGCACGCCGCTTAGCTGATGCTTGTAACGCAGAACTAGGCGACCAAAACGTTTATCCGGTACCAGACACCGCACATCTTTATGGGCTCGTTCCACGCGAGCAATGGCCTTCGGTAACAGCTGAACTAATTGATGCTATTGACAGAGACGAGGTGCCCTACGCCCATCTCAGTATTCCGGAAACACGCACCGATCGGATCATGACCGCTCTTGAATCCGGAGATCTACCCCAAGATGCTTTACAAGCGATTCTCCGCGTCCAAAATATCGATACGGAAGCATTTAATCCGAGAGACCGGTTTCTTGATGCACTCCGTGAGCGTGTTCCTCGTTTTGCTCATGCAGATCCATCGGGATGGACAGAAGATTTGCGATTTGAAAACTTCGTAGAAGCGGCTCGCTATCTACGCCGGTTGATTGAGAAATAAAAAGAGAGAGGGCGCCGACTATTGTCGACGCCCTCTTGCTGAACTAAACGCTCGCCTTTCTTTATGCTACGTTCGCTTTCGTCTGATCCAACAGATTACGAAGCAGGCCGACTGCGGCAACCACGGTAACCAGACCCACGAGCGCGCCGAAGATTCCGGCTGCATATGCACCGAGTCCATATGGAATGCCCCCGAGATGAGCGGATGCATTTCCCCAATCAGGTGCGTTCAAGAACACCAGGAATGCTGCACTGAATGCGAAATCTTTTGCGGCAGATCCGCCAGCGCACTGCCAGCCGATCCAGGCAGCTGCACCAGTAACAAGAAGTGTGGCGATGGAGCCGAGCTCGGGGCTCAGTTGGCCGGCCAATCCACCGATCACTGCCACCGCGACTGCAAGAAGGAAGAGACGTTGTTCCATCCTCTTCACTTCGCTGGAAAACGAAGTTTTTATTCTCCTAAATGAGAATTATTATCGTGATTGCTGCGAGCATGCGTTTTTCTCATGGATGAGCAGAAAATATTAGGCCTCCCAGTCGCCATTAATCTCAAACGTTGTTTTCAGGACGCCCTTCGCGCCAGGTGAGATTCCGCACAGGAGCCACGAGCTCACGAATCTCGGCTAGTAGATCTGCGTCGGACTCTTGAAACAATGCTTTAATATTGTTTTCTAACTCCGCGACCGACTTGATGCCAACAAGTGTGGACTGCACGCGAGGGCAATCGAGCGCGAAACGTAACGCGACCTGTGCAATGTCCTTACCGCGTGCCCGACAGAGGTCCAAGAGCCGAGGGCGCACGGCTTTGACTTCGTCGGGCGCGCGATGCCAATCCTGCGGCCCCGGCTCGGTCAGCAGCCCTAGTGAAAGAGGTGAGGCGTTGATCAACCCAATCCCCCGCTCTTTACAGAAGTCGCCTAGCACCAAATCAAGTTCGTTATTGAGCAAGGTGTAGTGCGCGTAAGAAAGAATGGCGTCGATCTCAATCTGTTCTGCAACCTTGCGCAAGAAACGCACCGGAAGCCCGCTAATCCCAACAAAGCGCACTTTGCCCGTCTCTTTCATGGCGAGCGCAGCTGGAATCGTCTCTTCTACGACCTGACGCTCATCTCCAAATTCGACGTCGTGCACGATCAACAGATCGAGATGATCGGTACGCAGCCGCTGCAGCGACTCATCGACCGAGCTCGCGACACGCGGTCCACTGAAATCGAATCGCTCCAATCCAAAGCGTGCGCACTTGCTCGACAGAAAGACCTTGTCGCGGAGGCCAGTTAGCGCCTCACCCAGCCGCTCTTCAGCAAGCGTACGCCCATAGTAGGGTGCGACGTCGAAGTAGGTCACGCCTGCATCTATGGCAGCACGCACAGCTCGCTCACCCTCGACCTTGTCGCTTGGACCATATTCTCCACCAAGAGTGGCTGCACCAAATCCAAGTACCGAAATCTCAGCTCCGGTACAACCCAGTTCGCATCGTTCGACTTTAGTCACCCTCCGATTAGGGCAGCTCCCTGCACGCCTTCAACACCTGTATCGACCCAGCCTCGCGTCTTCGCTGACCGCAACACCGCATCACATACTTTTTGAGTTTGTAGTGCATCGCGGAAGTTCGGTTGAGCCTGCTCACCTGATTCGACACCGGCCAGAAAATCGGCCAGTGCATGAATAAAGGTGTGTTCATACCCAATCGTGCAACCCGGGACCCACCAGCGATCCATATAGGGGTGCTCAAAATTAGTGACGTGGATCTTGCGCCAACCAGTTAGGTGATCTTCGGTCTTGTCGCCAGTCGCTGCGCGGGTGTACTCAAAAAAGTCGAGGTACTGAGGATCTTCCAGATCAAAGTAAACAGACCCATCTGCACCATTCAACTCGAACGTGTTGTAGTTCTTGCGCCCGCGCGCGTAGCGGGTCGACTCAAAGGTTCCCATTGCACCATTAGCGAATCGGGCCAAGAACATGCACGCATCATCGATTCCCACTGGCTCGACTTGTCCACTTTCCTGGTGCATCCGCTCTTTAACAAAAGTCTCAGTGTCAGCAACCACGCTTGTAATCGGACCATTCATCCACATGGCCGTATCGATCGAATGCGCAAGTAAATCTCCAGTCACACCCGACCCCGCGGCATTCGCATCGAGGCGCCACAACGCTGCGCCGCCCTGTGGAACATCTTCGGCGATGGTCCAATCCTGCAAATAAGTCGCGCGATAATGGAAAGCTTTGCCGATCCTGCCCTCGTCTACCATCTTCCGCGCCAGAGCAATGGCAGGAACACGACGGTAGTTAAACCAAACCATATTGGGCACGCCGGCAGCCTCGACCGCGGCAACCATCTCTTCGGCCTCATCCACATCCATGGCAAGCGGCTTTTCGCATAGCACCCACTTACCTGCCTGCGCTGCAGCAATAGCAATATCGCGGTGCGTCTTGTTAGGAGTGCCGATGTCGATCACATCGATATCATCGCGATCGACCAGAACGCGCCAATCAGTCTCAACGTCCCCGTAACCCCAAGTATCAGCGAATGCCCGCGCCTTGGCTTCATCGCGACCGCACAGAACCCGCAATTCGGGCTTGTAGTTGAGTTCCGGAAAGAATTGGGCCAGCTTCCGATAGGCATTGCTGTGCGCTTTGCCCATGAATCCATAGCCGATCATCCCAACGCGGAGGGGCTTACTCATGATGCTGAAATTTCAAAATAGCGCTCATTGACCTGATCCATAAAGTTCTTACAAATCTCAGTCGCGCCCCATGCGTCGGGCCAGAAGCACAGGTCAATAGTCCACCAGTCATGGCTCAACTCAACCTTAGCTAACTCGGGGATAAGCGCTTCAAAGTCAAGTACACCTTGACCAAAAGGAAGGTGCATCGAAGTTTCGTCTTCGCCGTTTTCGTCCTTGTGACAAGTGTTATCAGAATCGATCAGGTGCACATGGTTGATGCGATTGCGCAGCATACGAATAAACTCGACCTGGCCACCTTCGAGGACTTCTCTCTCTCCCGGCTGACGTGATCCCACCACCGAAACCATGTGACCGTGGCTAGTATCGTAGAGCACGCCGAAGTTCGGGTCGTCTACAGCATCAAGCATCCGCACAGCGTCAGAAGGCTTATTGAAAGCGAACCCTGGCTCAAACTCCCAGGTCATATACAAACCATGATCTTTCGCGATTTCATTACACTGACGGAATGTGCTGGTAACGCGCTTAAAAGCTGTCGCTTCATCGACCTTCTCAAAGATCGTCGGCGGCTGCACAGTGTCAACGCGAATGCCAGCGATGCCCAAGTCGCGCGCAAAGACACAGTTCTTAGTGAACTCGGCGATGTACGGGCCCGAATCGTCCGTATCGATCAGATGCTCAGCCCACAGGTTGGCTGCCAGCCCACTGAAGGCCAGGTTGTGACTTTCCATCTGCTCGATCACCGCCTGACGCTGATCGCCGTTGGGCAGATCATCGGGGTTTGGATGTGGCGGGAATCCGCCAAGCTCCAATCCGTCAAAGCCAAGAGCAGAAAGCTTGGCGCAAACCGTCTCGAAATCGACGGGATTGCTCGCGTACGGACCAATGGTGTAGGCCCAAGAGCCAATGGAAATGCGTTTCATGTTTAGGGTTAAGGTTGTGGAAGAAGCTGTGCGTTCCTAATACGTCGCGCGTCCGCCAGAGATATCGAAGCACGAACCGGTCGTGAAACTGCAATCCTCGCTGGCAAGATAATGCACAAGCGCGGCGACCTCATCAGGCCGCCCAGTACGGCCAACAGGGATCTTGGACACCATGTAATCGATGGTCTCCTGACTGACCTGATCGAGCATTGGAGTATGAATAACCGCTGGAGCAACAGAATGCACACGGATCTCGGTATCGGCGAGCTCCTTACCCAGCGACTTGGTCATGCCGATTACTCCGGCTTTTGAGGCAGAGTAAGGGCCCAACTTGGGATTACCCTCTTTGCCAGCAATCGACGCAATATTGATGATGCGACCATAGTTTTGAGCGCGCATTGGGCCGAGGGCTGCACGATTACACAACCAAGCCCCTGTCAAGTTGATGTCGATCACCTGACGCCATTCATCGGCCTCGGTCTCCCAAGCAAAGGCGTTACGCCCGACGATTGCAGCCGAGGTCACGAGCACGTCATAACTGCCTAGTTCATCGACAACCTGCTGAGTCATAGCTTCGACCTGCGCCTCATCGGTGACATCGATCACGCAAGCAGTCGCGACGTGGCCAGCTGCCTGCAGCTCAGTCACCGCGATATCCGAGGCCCCTTGGTCCAAGTCGACAATGGCGACTTTCGCCCCCGCAGCTGCAAGTCGGTGCGCGATTGCCAATCCAATACCACGTGCGCCGCCCGTCACCACGGCAGCGCGACCATCCAGGGAAAAAAAGGGGCTCTCCATACTGTGTCCCAATCGGGGATTGAATCCTAACACGCCATTGCAGCTACTGGGTGACGGCTAGCTTGCGCCTGAAAACGGCGGTTTCGCACTGAGTCGAAACGCGCCCGTCTCGATATCCTCGCCTTGCCCATGCCCTCACTCATCCTTACCACTGTTCTTGGCGCCCTCGCAACGTCAGCGCTTCCCCAGACTGCCGAGGTCGCCGCAGAGGATCCGCCGCGGCTACTCTTCCTGACCCACTCGGCTGGCTTCGAGCATTCCGTGGTACGACGGCCCGCTCCCGGCCAGCTGGCACATGCCGAACGTATTCTGACCGAAATCTCAAAGGGCCGCCTAATTGTCGACTGCACTCAGGACTGCTCGACCATCAACTCCGAAAATCTAGCGAAGTACGATGCATTACTCTTCTACACCACAGGTGAACTACCCATCAGTGATGAAGGTAAGGCGGCACTAATCGACTGGGCGCGGAAAGGGGGCGCCTTCTGCGGCGTGCACTGTGCAACTGACACGTTCTACCAGTTTCCGGATTATATGGGCCTGGTCGGCGGCGCATTTGACGGACACCCATGGCACGAGCAAGTGACCATGACGGTTGAAGACCATACACATCCATCAACCGCGCACCTTGGTGATAAATGGGTGTTGGTTGACGAGATCTACCAATTTAAGTGGTGGCGCCGTCATCCGAACCACGTACTACTCTCGCTCGACACTGACGCAACAGATGTTGCGCGTGGTAAGCGCGCCGATCGAGATTACGCCAATGCTTGGTGTAAGGACTTCGGCCAAGGAAAGATGTTCTATACCGCACTCGGACACCGCGAAGACGT
>JAKVCF010000109.1 GCA_022447335.1 Planctomycetota bacterium
CGTCGATTAAGTCCAACAGCACCTCTTTCCCAGTTGCTATCGTCTCGGCCGCTTTGATTCCAGCAATCGTTGATTGCATCGCTTCTTGAATCGGGCAGGGTGGTTCAGCGTTTTCGACCGCCGCAGTGACGAAGGCCTGAAGGGCGTACCAGAGTTCGGTGTGGGGGAGGCCGGCGCCGTCCTGAAGCTTTCCTTGGGCGGCTAACTTAGTTGCGTTGGCGAGGAGTACATAGCCTTCGTCCTGGTGGAATCTTTCGCGGTGTGCGTAGACTTCCCAGCCTTGGGTGGCAGCGTCAGGTTCTTTGAACAGCCAGGCATGGCGACCGGCGAGACGGATGGTGCCATGCGTGCCAGAGATCACGAGTTCTTCTCCGCCAATCGAGCTGGCGAGCGTGAGTTCCTGCTGGCAGCGCAGTTCATTGTCCCAGCCAAAATCGAGCTGCACTGTGTCGGGTAACTCGGTGCTGCCCTGCCATAGCCGAATCCCGCCCCAACCGCGTACGCTCCGCGGTGATTTCCCTGTGAACCATCGCATGGTATGCACATGTTGGCTTGCGATCTCCCCGCAAAGGCCGGCACTGCGTTCCGGATCGATCTTCCAGGATAGGGCTCGCTCGCGCTCGGGGGTGGGCGCTGCCGCTTTCCAGGACAGTTTGCGTCGCCAGTGTGTACGCAGCGATACTAGGTCACGCAGCGCACCCGATTGGAAGACGTCGCGAGCGCGCTTGTATACCGGATTAGAGTTGGCGGTAAAGCCCGCTGTCAACCAGGCACCGTCTTCGAAGCAGGCTGCGGCGATGGCGGCGGCGTCAGTTTCGTTGTGCGCGAGTGGGGCTTCGAGATAGACCTTCACTCTCTTCGCCAGCGCTTGTTCGGTGAGCTCGCGATGGGCGAATGTGGACGCGGCAATGATCACGGCATCAATGCCACCAGCGTCTAGTAGCTCCCCGCCACTTTCATAGATCATGGCATCCGGCGCGCGGCGTTTACCGCGATTGCGGCGCCCCTTATCGACGTCGGCGATCGAGACCACTGCACAGCCTTGGATGGTGGCCAGTTCTTCTAGTGCGGCACACCCGCGTACACCTGTGCCGATAATTCCGAGCTTGAGTGTCTCGCCGCTTGGAGCGCGTGGAAACAGGGATTCGAACTCGGGGGTGAAGGCCAGGGCCACCATTCCGGCAGCACCCGAGCGCAGGAAGTCACGTCGATCGAGGGTCACAGAAGGCTCTTCCAGCTGAAGGGGTGTCGACTTTGTACAAGTAAAGCCGTCGACCAAGCGTCGGCAAGGGTCGCACTTGATGCGACGGCCGCGGCGGTCAAGTCCGATCTTAACGGTTTACCGGTAGATGGGTCGATGACATGCCCGTGTGGACGACGAGAGTCTGGGCGACTTGCTGAGACAGAGAGGGCCGCATCACGTAGGCAGACTCCCGCGTGTGGTTCGATACCAATCTGCCAACCTTGTTTAGTGGCGGGTAGCCCGCCGATTGAAAAGGGAGGGCCGAAACTTAGGACAGTCGAGGTTCCGCCGTGCAGGAGTGCGGCTGGCACCCCCGCTTCGCGCAGCACCTCAGCTGCACAATCGAGTGCCCAGCCTTTTCCGACACCGCCTAGATCTAATTGCAGGCCCGTGTGCGCAAAACGGACACAACCATTCTTGCGCAGCTCGACCGCGCTCCAGTTTGCTTTGCTAGTTGCTGTGTCAGACCAGACTGGTGTTTGGTCACGTAGTTTGTGGTGATCGAGGCTGGGGCCTGTGCTTGGATCAAAAGCTCCACCGCTTTCTTGGTTAACTTGGTCGCACAGCTGAAGTAGCTGCAGGAGAGGAGTGGGTACGTGGACTGGGTCTCCGTTGGCGGCGTCAAGGTTGAGTCGCGTTAACCAGCTATCTGAACGGAAGATTGAGAGCTGAGTTTCGATGGTCCGAATTTCCTCGATGGCTTCCGCGGCTGCCGTAGAGAGGAGGGCGGGCTCGGCGCCGTACAGCACCATCTCAAATCGGGTGCGCATGGCATCGATCCCGAAGACGACCGGTTCGCTCAACGGAAAGACGGTGCCGGGTAGTGGATCAGACGGGTTTGGCCGTCATCGTGTCGAGGTCGAAGCTCCAGGCTCGGCCGTCCCACATGGAGCGGGTGGCTAGGTCGACCGCAACCACAACCTTGGTGCCAAGTTCCACCGAGCTGAAAGGTTCGCGACGCTCACTGACGGCTTCCATCCAGTCCATGCGGAGCATGTTGTGATCGTGAACCTGGCGGGCCGGTATATCCATTGGTTCGCGCTCGTCGACGAATAGGCGTTCCGGCTTCATGACACAGTTGGTGCCATTCAGATAGAGCGTTCCTTCGTGGCCCCGGATCATCGTTTCAAGGCCGATCTCATTACAAGTCGAACCCGCGACGATCATGGTGTGGCCGTCCGCGAACTGCACCGACATGTTGACCTGGTCATGATTTTCCATGTCTTTGTCGATGTGATGGAACCCATGCGCGGTGACGAGGGTCGGCCAGTCGGCGTCAAGTGCGAACATGACTGGAGTCATCTGGTGCACCAGCAAGTCGCCGACAATGCCGGTCGAGAAGTCCTTATAGCGACGCCACCGGGCGTAGACTTTCGGGTCCCACTCGCGTGGGCCCATCCAGCCTAGCCAGGCATCCCAGTCCAAGTTCTTGCCAGGCTCCCAATTCGGATCGATGCCGTAGTAGTTCCACTCACCCGTTGTCGAATTACGGCAGTAGCTGGTCTGCGACCAGACGGGCTTACCAATTTCTCCATCGGCGATCAGTTTGCGTGCATCTCGAAATTTTGAGAGCGCCATCTTCTGCGTGCCAACACAGAAGACGCGGTCACTTTCCTGTACGACCTTACGTAGCTCGAATGCGTGCTCGGTGCGCAGTGTCATCGGCTTCTCGAGGTATACATCCTTGCCAGCATAGATAGCATCCATTGCATTGATATGGTGCTGATGTTCTGGGGTTGCAATCAACACGCAATCGATGTCCTCGCGTGTGATCAGGTCGGTGTAGTCGCGGTAACCCTTTACTTCGACGCCAGGTTGTTTTTCACTGGCCGCGCGTACGGCGTTGTCGATTTTTGGTTGGCAGACATCTGCTGCAGCGACTACGTCATAAGCGACTTTGGAGTTGGCCTTCAGGTCGCAGAAAGCATGGAGATGACCTGTGCCCATGCCGCCGACACCGATGATGCCCATATGGATGCGATCATTCGCGCCCAAGATGCGGCGGTAGGAAGCCGCCGACATTGGGCGTGCCGCTGAGGCGGCTGCGGCAAATCCGGCAGAGGTCTTTAGAAAGTGACGACGGGAGGAGCTCATCTAGGTGAGGTGGTCGGCCGTGGAATCGCCACGGCGCGGGGAGGAATTGGGGTAGAAGAACAGTAGGGCGGCGAGGCAGGCAAAGCTTGCCCACATCGGGGCCGAGAATAACCGAGTGTAATCGATGTCCCCCGAGTCGGCCTTAGCCCACTCAGCCAAGCTGCCTGCGACCTGAGATCCCACAATGATGCCGATGCCGATGATCACAAGATTGAATAGTGACTGAGCGCTAGCCCGAACATCGGGGCTGGTTTCTTCGTCGACGATCATGAAGGCGACAAAGATGAAGCAGCCGAAGCATAGCCCGTGCAATGCGACTCCGAATATGACGGCAGTAATGCCCCAAGCCTCACCATTCATGAACAGAAGCATGCGCAGTGCATAGGCAAATAGGCCGATTGCGAGCAGGTTCTTGCGCGAGATTGACTTGGCGATCAGCGGGACGATGGCTAGTACGAGAATCTCGGACATTTGGCCGATGGTCATCAGCCCTCCGCCACCCACGCCAAAGATTGAGTCCAGCCATTTTGCTGCTCCTTCTCCACCTTGAAATTCCCCGAGAAATGAGGCTGCGTGTACAAAGTAAAGTTGGTGGATGCAGCTGACAGGAATGGCCAGTAAGAACAATGTTAGAAGTGGCTGCTTACTCACTTCATTGATAGCTTCGATGGAAGAGTTTCTTTCTTCGGATGGCGTTGGCGGGGTCGCTGGAAGGGTGAAGCAGAAGATGCCCATGACCACGCCGAGTAGGGCGGACAAGCGGAAGGCATCGGCCATGCCTTCATACTGCGCCATCTCGATCTCCGCGTCGGATCCAATGCTCGGCGTATGGCTGTAGAGCAGCCACTGGCCGATCGAAATGCCAACTATGATCCATCCCACGGTGCCCCAGACACGAATCTTGCCGAAGTCGCGGTCGCGGTCTGCAAGGTGGTGAAAAGCTAAACTGTTGGTTAGCGATAGGGTGGGCGAGTAAATCAGTGAGTAAAGCAGCGAAAAGGCTAAGAATGTGCTGTAGGTCTCAATTGTGGCTAGTTGCCAGACCAATATTCCGCCCAGGATGTGACTGATGCCGAGAAACTTTTCGGTGTTGAAGTAGCGGTCGGCGACCTGCCCCGCAATGAATGGTGAGACGATCGCACCCACTGCGCCGACGGCAAATATACGGCCGATCTCACCCCCGTCCATCCCCCGCACATTGTTAAGGAATGGCCAGAGCAGCGGCAGCCAAGCACCCCAGATTGCGTACTGCAAGAACATCATCACTGACAGTCGGCTCTTGACTGCCGGTGGCGTAAGCCCGAACGCAGTAGTACTCATTTATAGCTCGCGTACGATCACATTGCGAAAGGCGACAGGCGAGCCATCATCGTGGTTCTGTAGTCCGATGTACCCCTTGGTGGCACGTTCGCCGACAAACTCATTCACAATCTGACCGTTGATCTTAATCGTGTAGTGCTGGCCGACTGCAATGATCTCGTATTTGTTCCACTCACCTACCTCTTTGGTGGGGATGTGACTGACCCCCTGGAAGCTGTATGCCGATCCAGTGTTGTGCACATCGCCTCCTGTATCGCAAATCTGGAACTCGTAGCCTTGGTGTACAGCAACCCATGGGTCCATCTCACCTTTGTCATTCTTCGGGTAGGGGAAGCGCACGAAGACGCCTGAGTTATTGGCCTTGTCCGTAACCTTCCAATAGAACTTGAGGTGGAAGTCCTGGTATTCAGACTGGCTGTACCAGTAGAGGCCCATGCCACCATAAGCGGTCATCGATTCACCTTTGATATTGAAGCCACCAGGGCCAGCCATAGTCCAGCCGGAGGCGTCGCCATCGAATAGGGTTTGCCAGTCGTTCCCTGGGTCGCTCAGAGATTGGCACGCCGGGGCGGCCAGGAGGGGAAGCATAAAAAGGAGGGTGCGCATGCTGGAACTTGAAGGCCCAGCATCCTAGCGCATCATTGTGGCCTTGAAAGGCAAGGCTTTGCCTTCGAGGGGAGTGGCCCGAAATGCCGCCGGGGTCCCGCTTCGTTGACGAGTTATTCTCGATTAGTTGAGCCAGCGCTACTTTGTCATGAGTGTTCGGCGCGGGCGCGCGTTCATGTGCGAACGTTGCAGGGCTCTGCCCTACAATCATCATCATGTCCACGCCGGAAACCGCTGAGAAGACGCTGCTCCTGGGCCATAGTCCTGATCCGGACGACGCCTTCATGCACTACGCGCTCGCTGCCGACAAACTCGATTGCGGGGGTCTGCACTTCGAGCACAAGCTCGAGGACATCGAGACACTGAATCGCCGCGCCCTAAATGGTGACTACGACATCACCGCGGTCTCGATTCATGGCTATGCTTTTGTTGCAGACAAGTATGCGCTTCTGAACCACGGCGCTTCGATGGGCGAGGGCTATGGGCCGCGTATTGTCGCATGCGAAGAGATGAGCCTGGACGCGCTGCAGAAGGGCAAAGGCAAGCGCCTTGCGATCCCTGGCGAATGGACCTCGGCTCATCTTGCGACCCAGATGCGGGTTGGTGAGTACGATTATGAAATTGTCGAGTTCGACCAAATTCCGGCGGCCGTAGCGGAAGGTAAGTTTGACGCTGGCGTGCTGATACACGAGGGCCAACTGACTTTCCAAGAGTTGGGTTTAGTGCTACTCGATGATCTGGGCGTCTGGTGGGGCAACGAGACCGGCGGATTGCCGCTGCCGCTTGGTGGCAATACTGTGCGCCGCGATCACGGCGACTTAATTCCTTTCATTTCGAGATTGCTTCAGGATTCAATCCGTTTTGGGCTCGATCATCGGAAGGAAGCCGTCGAGTACGCGCTGCAGTTTGGTCGTGATTTAACGATAGAGCAGGCCGACGAGTTCATTGGTATGTATGTCAACGACCGCACGCTCGACTATGGGGATGACGGCCGTGATTCGGTGCGTATCTTCTTGCAGCGTGCTGCTGACATGGGTGTTATCCCCGCTATGCCGCCACTCGATTTCATTCGTTGATCGAGTGGTTGAGAGCGTCATATCGCTTCGTTATGCGATACAAATGGTTGGCAGTCTGAATTAATCGAGGTTGATCCAGACTGACTTGGTTTCGGTGTAGGACGCGAGAGCGTCCTTGCCGAGGTCACGGCCGAATCCTGATTCGCGGAATCCGCCAAAGGGCATGCCCGGATCGTAGAGGTTGTAGGTGTTAACCCAAACCGTGCCCACGCGCAGTTGCTTGGCGAAGCTGAGAGCCTTGCTTATGTCTTTGGACCACACGCCAGCGGCTAGGCCGTAGCGTGTGTCATGCGCAATCTGCAGAGCATCCTCTGGGGTTTCAAAGGGTGTGACAGCGAGCACTGGGCCAAAGATCTCCTCTTGAGCGAGCTTCGACTTCGGATCAACATCTGCGAAAATAGTTGGCTCAATGAAGTAGCCCTTACCACCTAGACTGTCACGCAGTGAAGCTCCGCCAGCAATCAGGCGAGCGCCTTCGGCCTTACCGCTCTCAATCGCCGCGAGCACAGACTCATACTGTTCGGCATTGCAGACAGGGCCCATTCGTACGCCCTCGTCAAAGGGGCTTCCAACCGTAGTCTTGGCTGCGATCTTTTGCAGCGTCTCGAGGAAGTCTTCGTAAATCTCACGTTGCACCAGCACGCGTGAGCCCGCTGCGCATACTTCTCCCTTGTTGTAGAAGATGCCGGTTGTCGCACCACGCGTCGCCGCTTTGAAGTCGGCGTCGGCGAATACGATGTTTGGCGACTTGCCGCCTAGTTCAAGGGTGATGCGTTTGAGGGTGTCGGCCGATTCACGTTGAATCATGCGTCCGACCTCGGTCGAGCCGGTGAAGCTGATCTTGTCGATTAATGGGTGCTGGACCATCGGTGTGCCAACTGCGCGGCCGCCGCCAGTCACTACGTTCAAGACACCCGCCGGTAGTCCGGCTTCGGCGCCTAGCTTGGCCATCCATAGAGCAGTGAGCGAAGTTTGTTCACTAGGCTTCAGCACGATGGTGTTGCCACAAGCCAGTGCGGGTGCGACCTTCCAGGTGGACATTAGCATCGGGAAATTCCACGGCGTAATCATGCCGCAGACGCCGACCGGCTCACGCAGCGTCATGCCAATCGAGTTGCCCGGAAGTGGCACCACGCCACCGTCGATCTTGGTTACCCAGCCCGCGAAGTATCGGAAGATCTCGGCGACCAGTGGGATTTCGATCTTGGACGAGTCGAACCAGGTCTTGCCGGTGTCCAT
Organism: Planctomycetota bacterium; assembly: GCA_022447335.1. GTDB lineage: Bacteria > Planctomycetota > UBA1135 > UBA1135 > UBA1135. Next base: position 7,579 of record JAKVCF010000109.1, read on the forward strand.
CGACTCACAACGCGCAATGTTCTCTCGGTTCTCGTCGATCAGTTCGGCCATGCGCCACAGGATGCGAGCTCGCTTGCCCGGGGGCATGTTGCGCCATTTCGGGTTCTGGAAGGCGGCTCGGGCTGCTTGGGCGGCGCGGTCCACATCCTCGGCATTGCCTGCCGCGATCTGACAGTGGACCTCCTCAGTGGCGGGGTAAATGCTGCCAGTGGTCTTGCCGGAAGTGGGTTCGACCCATTCACCCCCGATGAAGTGAGCGGCTGGGGGATATTCGGG
>JAKVCF010000011.1 GCA_022447335.1 Planctomycetota bacterium
CAGCCTTGAGTTAGGGGGAAAAAATCCCAGTCTCGTTTTTTCCGATTGCGACTTTGACGCCACTGTTGCGGGAGTCGCACGCGCAGCTTTCTTCAACGCTGGCCAGGTCTGCCTATGTGGCTCACGCATTTTGGTCGAGCGCAGTTTGCACGATCGCTTAGCTGAGGCACTAGCCGTTGAGGCGGGGAATTGGGTATCTGGAGAACAGATTGGTAGCCTGATTAGTCGCGAGCATCGCGACAAAGTGGCCTCGTATGTGGCGCTTGCTCGTGAGGAGGGGGGGCAAGTGCTGTGTGGTGGCGAGGCTGTCGGTCCGACGGGAGGTGCTTTCTTTGCGCCGACAGTGATTACAGGCCTTACACCGAATTGCCGCGCGGCGACCGAAGAGATTTTTGGGCCCGTGGTCAGCTTGCACCCCTTCGACAGCGAAGAGGAGGCGCTTGCGATTGCCAACTCGGTAGATTACGGATTGGCTGCCACAGTCTGGACGCGTGATTTGATGCGTGCGCACCGTGTTGCTGCCGCTCTCGAATCGGGGATGGTTTGGATCAATACCTGGAATAAGCGTGACCTGCGCGTACCCTTCGGTGGTGTCAAGCAAAGCGGAATTGGCCGCGAAGGCGGGCGCTATTCGCTTGAGTTCTTCTCTCAGGACCGAAATATTTGTGTGCAGCTATGAGTCATCCCGGCCGCATCGTCGCAGGCGTGTTGTCGCCGCATCCGCCGCACCTGATCTACGCGAGCAACCCAGAGCAGAATGAGCCGCGCTCCAGCCAGGCTGGAGCTTGGAACGGGCTATTGGATGGCTATGAGAAGTTGCGGGCCGAGTTGGCTTCGGTGGATTACGACGTTCTGATCGTGCACACGCCGCACTGGAAGACGCACACAGGACACCATTTCTTGGGCGTGCCACACTTTGAGGGGAAGTCGGTCGACCCTGTCTTTCCGAACCTTTTCCGCTACAATTTTCGGCTAGATGTAGACGTCGAACTTTCGGAGGCGATTCATGATGAGGCCGAAGCGGCGGGTTTGTCGACGCGGATGATGCGCAATCCGGAGTTCCGGGTGGACTATGGCACGATTACCTCCTGTCATCTTGTGCATCCTGCGCTCAATAAGCCGGTAGTGGCGATCTCTTCGGCCCGCACGGCCTTCGATTATTCGAACGCAGCTGGCGATCAGGAAATGCTCGCCCTTGGGCAGGCGACGCGTCGTGCGATCGCAGCCACTGGGCGTCGCGCGCTTTGCCTCGCATCTAACTCGCTGTCGCATCGGCACTTCACGGAAGAGCCGGAAGACCCTGAGGATCCGGCTTTCGAGCATGCTTACAACGCTAACCAGACCGCCTGGGATCGGCATATTCTTGCGTTGATGCGGGCTGGCGAATCGCGCCGTATCTTTGACGAGATGCCTGACTACACTGAGCAGTGCGTTGCGGAGACTAAGGATGGTTGCCTATCGTGGTTACTGGCTGCGATGGACTTCCCGACGATGGCCGCCAAGCTACATGGGTATGGCACCGTGATTGGGACCGGGAACGCGGTGGTTAGCTGGAATCTCGATGCTGCCCGCGAGGAGGTTGGCGTATGAATGGCGAAGTGATTGGTGGCTACCTGATGCCATATCAGCCCTTGCCGGTATTGGCGCCCGAAGCCAATCCAGGATGGGCTTCACTGGCCAAGAGTGCAGAGGCTATTCGAGCTGAGATTGAGGCTTCGGGTGCCGATCTTCTCCTTCTGTTCTCGACACGTTGGGTATCCATCATTGGCCACCAGATGCAGGCCGATCCGAACCCAGAGTGGTGGGTAGTTGACGAGGACTTTCACGAATTTGGGACGCTGCATTATTCGCTGCGCATGGACCCTGAGCTTGCAACCTGCTATCGCGACACGGCTCGTGCGCGGGGTTTGCATGCGCGTACTGTGGCTTATCACGGCTTTCCATTGGACATAGGCACGATCACAACGCTGCGGCTGATCAATCCGGATAATCGCATCCCTGCCTCGGTGGTTTCTTGCAATGCCTATAGCGATCGTGCGGAGACTCTGGTGCTGGGTAAGGCGGCTGCCGATGCCGTGCGTAAAACGGGGCGTAAGGCGATTGCGATCGGTGTGACTGCGCTTTCCGATCGCATGTTCAGCCGTTGGATTGATCCGGGTGAGGATCGCATCCATTCTCAAAAAGATGACGAATGGAATCGCAAGTTGCTCGAACTATTGGATGACGGGCGTCTTGAAGATGTTAGTCAGTTGGCGCGCGAATTCAGTCGCCAGGCCAATGGAGATTCGCGCATGAAGGCGATCTGGTGGTTGGCTGCGACGATGGGGCAGCACAACAACTACGCGGGTACAGTCTTCGACTACCAGCCCGTGTGGGGGACTGGCGCGGCCATGGTGGGCTTGCAACCGGACGAGCGTGATGCGGGCGACCTCGAATATGATGAAGATGATGCCGAGTTCTTCCACGGCGATCGCAATGTGCTCGCCACACAAGCTAATGAGTGATCCGATCCGCACGGATGCCGCACCGAATCCGGTCGGCGCATACCCACACGCGCGCCGCTTTGGCGAGCTTCTCTTTCTTTCCGGGGTCGGCCCGCGGCAAGCGGGGACGAACGAGATCCCCGGCGGTCCGATCGTGGACGATGCCGGTCAGCCACGCGATTACGACATCCGATCTCAAACGCATGCCGTGATTGAAAATGTTCGGGCCGTGCTGGAAGCAGCGGGTAGCTCACTTGAAAAGGTGCTCGATATCACGGTCTTTCTTGTTGATATGGAGCGTGACTTTTCTGGCTATAACGAAGTCTATGCCGAGTACTTTCAGGACATTCAGGCGGCGCGGACTACGATTGCGATTCGAGCGCTACCGACGCCGATCGCAGTCGAGTTCAAGGTGGTGGCGCAAGCTTAGGTATGTTTGGTGGCCGCTTGATCGACATCAGTCCGACGATCTCGGAGCGACTCGGTGTCTGGCCAGGCGATGTAGCCTTTTCGCGCGAGGAGTCACTGTCAATTGCGTGCGGGGACAACATTGGCCTGAGCTCAATTCGAGGATCGGTGCATCTTGGTGCTCATGCTGATGCGCCGATTCACTACACCGCGCAGGGTGAAGGAGTCGAGTCGCGTTCGCTGGCGTACTACTTTGGACGCTGTCAGGTGGTGGAAGTAAAGGTCGAGCGCGGCGGCCGTATTATGCCGAATGCTATTCAGGTGCCGATCCAGGCGCCGCGTGTCTTGTTCCGCACAGGCACTTTCCCGAATCCCGAACAGTGGAATCAGGATTTTGCGGCCTTTTCTCCGGATCTTGTCGACTTTTTGGCTGAACAGGGAGTGGTTACCATCGGCATCGATACTCCTTCTGTGGATCCACAGAATGATGCAGTTTTGCTTAGTCATCAGCGTGTCGCGGCGCATGACCTTGCGATTCTTGAAGGCTTAGTGCTTGGTGCAGTGAAGCCTGGGCTGTACACCCTGATCGCGCTTCCGCTCAAAATCGAGGGTGCGGATGCTGCGCCGGTACGTGCTGCGCTGTTCGACGACGGCGGTAAAGCGGCGCCCTGAATCTGGTGGCAGCCGGTGGACTCATACTCACCGTCGACAGGTGGTGTTATTCAAATGAGCACAAAGAGGCGGCGGACTTGCATAAAGTCCGCCGCTTGTGCGAGTCCAACTTGGGTTGAGTGTCGAGGCTTCTTTACAGCTCGAGGTATTCGCGAATCGCAGCCTCGTCGTATCCGACCGAACACCAGGCAATCGTTCCATCGGCCCCAATCAAGTAGTTGGTTGGGTAGTACTGCACGCCGAAAGCACTCGATATGGCATTGCCGTCCTGTCGCATGGCTTGCAGGGTGAATCCATCCTCCTTCCACCACTTCTGAATAACTTCCTTTTCGTCACCAATATTGACGCAGAGAAAAACAACGTCGTCCCGCTTTTCTTGCACCTCTGACCAGAGGTTTTGGAGTTGCGGCATCTCCTCTCGGCAACCGCCTCAGTGATAGAACCAGAAATTCATCAGGACAGTTTTCCCCTCGAGCGACTCGAGGTTGACCTCCTGATCGTTCATGTCGGTGAAGGTCACGTTTGGGGCCTCAGATCCGATTGATAGCAGGCCATCGTTAATGTCACCCGCTTCAGATTCGACCATTTCTTCGGTAAAGGATTCATAGCCTTCGGGAAGCTTGCCGAGATAAGTCTCCGCTTCAACTTCCTTCAGTAGATCGACCTTTGCGAAGGAGAACTGCATGCGCTGCATGACGGTGTCACCATCCTTCATTTCAATCTTCATCGAAACTGGGATGCCACCTTTCATCCAGCACTCCACTTGTCCTTCGATCGTTGTCCAACTCCAGCCCGACATGCCTTCTTTTGTGTCGAGTTGCGTTAATCCCTCCGGGACTTCAGTCTTTCCCATCATGAAGGAGCGGAAGGGTTCGAGATCAATGGCGGGATCACTGACATCTTCGACAGGGTGCGGCCCATCGATGATTTTTGCATCGTGATCGAGGATGTAGACCCCGTCCTTAAGGCCCATTGATTCGACGTCAATCTTCTGTTCAAAGCCCATGAAGTCTATGGTGCCTTTGACGCCTAGCGATCCGTAATGCGGCTTGGCCCACTTAACTGTCGAAGTCAGGGTGCCAATCTTCATCAGCTCCGCTTCTTCGCTCCCGAAGGCTGCGGGATTCACATGAATCTCAAGGCTGCCGACCATGTGGAGCGCGGCTGCCTCACGATAGGTCGTAAGAGATTTCTTGAATGCTGCATGGACCGGGTTCTCCAGTTTGGCCGGGCCCTGGTCTTGGGCTTGCGGCTCCTGGAAAATCACAGTCGCAAACGCGAGTGCGGTAGTGAGGAACATGGGGACAGCTTAACGGCCGCTTCCCGAGTGAGCTTCACTGCCTTGTGACACTTGGTGCGATCGAGCCAAGCGCCTTTGGCCAAAAGCCCCAGCGACATGTTCTCAGCCTAGTCGCTAGTTTGGTCGTCGCGGCGGAGTAGCCGTTCCAACTGGATTTCTAACTCGGGACCCGGTGTGCCGAGCCAGCGCCCAAGTACGGCGCCGTCTGCGCCAATCAAGTAAGTCGTTGGCAGCCAGCGTGCACGGAAGGCACGCTGTAGGTTGGAGTCGCCGATGCCTAAAGGCAGGGAGAGTCGGTATTCCGCCAACCAGGTCGAGGCCTCTTTCGAAGGCTCATGGAGCGCGATCGCGCGAAAGTGCGAGCGATCACCCGCGCGGTCGAGTTTGCGCTGCAGTTCGGACACGGCCTTGAGGGCGGAGGAGCTGCCTGTCGGGTCGCGGTGCCAAAAGGTTAGTACGCTTGGCTTACCACGCATGTTTTCGAGCGACTCCGTCCGCCCGTCTTGCCTGCTCCAGTTCGCCGCAGTCGGCGCGAGCTCGCCCACGGGAAGTAGTTCTGCACTGCGTGGGTCGGCCTTCCGTTCGCGCGCCCGTTCTTCCTCAAGTCGATCCTCAATGATCGAGGCATCATTCGCATACGCTACGAGGTCGGTACGGTTCTGCGGAATCAGAGAATCAAATCGGTAGTGGACCACAGGCGCATCATTGCCGGATTCGCTGGCGAATACGCGTGCTTCTAAGACACTCCAGTCTTCAATGAGGAACTCACTCGTTGTGGGTCCGTCGATGACGGATAGCCAGCGGCGCGTCGATTCGTCTAGGGAAAGCGGCTCGCTGACCCAGCTTGCTTTCCATCCCGTGTCTGGAACTTCACGCGCAGCCCAGGCATAGAGCGGCAGAAAGCCTTGCATTCCCGAAAGCAGGTCAGCAAGGCTAGGGATCGGGCGTAGATCGTTGTTCCGCTGATCCCAATGCCAATAGCGGTGCCGGTTACCCACAATTTCCGTGTGGACCTTGCGCTGCTGATTGGGAGGGCCAATCGTTCCATTCATTGAAAGCCTGCCCATGGCTGGCCATCCAAGGCGAGCGTCGAGTTGGACTTCACCGAGCTTGATTGCGGAATCGGCATCCTTGCCAAGATGCACACTCATCGTTCCTGTCCAGTGGATGCTACGGGAGTTCCCGAACTGATTCAGGAGCAAGCGCGTGGCCTCCGAGGCGGGCTTGCCTAGGAGGGGCTTGCGCGTCTTATGGTTCACTGCTGCGAGATCAAAAAAGAGCTCTTGCTCTTGCAGCGCTGGGGCTAGTTCCGGCGGCGCCTGGTCCCACATGCGCGGCTCCCAGCGCAAGACTTTGACTTGGGTTGAACCGATTCGTTCCCATTGCCCATCTCCATTCCATGTCCATGCGAGCGGGGCGCCATTGGGACTCAGGTCCAGGGTCCCTCGCAGTCCATCGCGTATCCAGTGCAGCCGTGCATCCTTGCCCCGTTCGGAGCGCTCCGCGAGTGATAGGGCGGCGAGTTGGGGTGCCTCCGGACAATTCAACCAAGCTATCAGCGGGTCAAAGCCACCGTAGACGCCTCTTTGCCAAGCATTTTTACGAAGCACGGCCGCGGCATAGGCGACGGGGAGGTCCTTGCTGTCGTATCCGAGGCCTCCTTTCAAGTCGTGGGAAGCGATTGCGATGCGACCGCGGAAGAGCCAATGGGTTTCCCGTTCAGTCTTGCCGTCGCGTGTGACTTCAAGGACAACTTCCGCGCCTTCTTGGCAACCTAGCCATTCTTGTGAGCGCTGAAGCCACTCCAAAGCATTCGTTTGCACACGATCTGGGCCGCCGGGCAGATAGTCCTCCAAGGGGGGGGGCTGAGCGGACTGTGCAGCGAATGTCACGAGCAGCAGCGAGGTAATCATTCTGGTTCGAGTTCGTCGTCTTCGCGCAGGCCGAGCTCGGCGCGGACGTCCACAGGGCCACGGTACAGACACTCGACAGCGTCGAGGCAGGTGTTCTGGAAGTCGGGGTCGCTCTCCTCCGATGCGCGTGCGAGGTGGCGGAGGTATTGAACCACGAGGCGTGCACAGCGCACGAAGTCCCCAGGTGTTGCGTTGGTGAAGTCACCGAGTTCACGGAACGGGCGGCCGGACGCGTATTCGAATATTGCCGGGGTCATCGCTTCATCGAGCTGCTTGACCGAGGCTGTGAGTCCTTGATTGACTTCCGTGCTTTGCGTCGAGTCGAGGACATTTGCGGCTTGGCGCAGAACTTTCTTGAGCGGGCGTAGCGCATTGCGCCAGTATTCATCGCCCCTCCGGCTCTCATAAATAACCGCGGCGACCAGGCCGCATAGTTCCGGGGCATTGCACTGCGGCAGTACTCCTTCATAGAGCAGTTCCGTCAACTCGATCTCGTAGCCGTGAAGCTTCTGGCAGGTTACGCCGCGCGCCATCACTTCACGTTCACCCCGGATATAGCCCATCTTTTCGAGGAAGGCAAAGCGCTTGGAAAGCAGTGCACGCACCTGACGGCGGTTTTCCTCTTCGCGCTGCTTGCTGTGTTCACGGGCCTGGAACGCAGCAAAGCTGCGTTCCCAAGCGTCTGCCGCCGCCGCTTGTCCCGCAATGCCATGCAGGTGGACAAGTGTCGCGTATTCGAGGTTGAATCGTGACACCACTGGTTCGACCTTGCCCTCCTGGATTCGGTGTATAGGTGCTTCGATCACATCGTCAAATTAGAGTACTGAATAAACCAATCCGACCTCGTCCATACCCTGGCGGCCGGCGCGTCCTGCCATTTGCAGGAAGTCGCGCGTGCGCATGTAGTCGAAATCAATGCCGTTGAACTTGGACAGCGAATCAAACACCACTGCGCGCGCTGGCATGTTGATGCCCAGCGCAAACGTTTCGGTTGTGAACAGAAACTTGAGTAGTCCACGTGAGAACAGTCGCTCGACTATCTCTTTATGCAGAGGCAGCATGCCTGCGTGGTGGCAGGCGACTCCACGCTCGGTTTGCTTGCGCAACTCAGAAATTGCGCCATGGCGATCATCAAAGCCGAACTCGCTACGTGCCTCGTCCCAGACTTCATTTACCTGCTCGATCTCTTGCGGATCCAGCAGTCGCTTACGCGCCATCTTGCGTGCCTTGGTTTCGCATAGTCGGCGTGAAAAGCAGAAGTAGAGCACCGGCAGGGTTTTGCTTTCCACCAGTTCGCTGACCAGCTCGCGGTCGTCGCGTCGTTTGTACTCCCGATTGCGGCGTTGGTCCTGGAATCGCTTTCGTACCTGTTTCAAGCGCGATGGTGGGAAAGTGCCAGCCTTGGGGTGGTAGAGGTAGTTCTTCAGTGGGACCGGACGCTTAGCTTCGGTGATTGCTTCGACGGGTCGATCTCGCACTCGTTCCAGCCAAGAGCCAAACTGCCCAAGGTTGTCGATAGTGGCCGAAAGCGCGACCACGATCACGTCTTTCGGTAGGAACATGAGAGTTTCCTCCCAAACCGAGCCGCGATCTGGGTCGTCCATGTAGTGAACTTCGTCGAATACAACTACTCCGACATCGCGCAGCTTGTCTGGATCCTCTGTCAGCGTATTGCGCAGAATCTCGGTGGTCATCACCAGTACTCGGCCGCCTGGATTCAGGGTGATGTCGCCAGTCATCAGGCCGGCGTCACCAATTGCTTCGTCCTCGCGAAAGTCGCGGAACTTCTGATTGGACAAAGCTTTGATGGGGGCTGTGTAAATCGAGCGCATGCCGCGCTGAGTCGCTAGATGAATGGCGTACTCGGCGACCAGGGTCTTGCCCGCGCCAGTCGGCGCCGCCACCAACACATTGCGATCTGTGTCAAGGGCCGCAGCAGCCCGGCGCTGGAACGGCGCGAGGGTGAAGCCCTTGAAAGTGGCTGGTCCCAGCGAACTCATGGTCGAAGCATGAGTGGAAGAGGGAGGTCGGTCAAGGTAGAACAAGGGAATGGACAAGCGTTGGACCTGGGTCGGAGGAATCGCGATCCTCGCCGTCTTTCTCTTCTGGCTGATGCGGGAAGGCGCGGTCGAGGCATCTGATGTCGAGCGCAAGTTATCGAGTGCGCGATTCGATCAGGACCCTCTGGGCATGGTCGTGCCCGAACCCTGGCAGGAAGAGCTGCGCGCAGCGATTGCGCGAGCTCCTAAGGTTTCACTGCTGGATGCGGCAGCGCCGAGTATTGCTGAAGAGGTCTTGCGTTCGGTTTCCTGGATTCATCCCGACTCGGTCTCGGCCACTCTCACCCTGCCTGATGGGGTCGCGGTCGATTATCTGCCGCGTCAGGCGCGTTTTTTGCTTATGCAGCGCGGCCGTCCGGTCGGTGTGCTCTCTGCCGATGGCTGTTTGCTTCCGCCGGGCCTGCCGACTGAGGTGTGTGGTCAGCTGATTCAGGTGGAGCTCGAGCCGAGTGATGTGCTGCCCGCCCCGGGCCGCCCGGTTTCCAGCCGCTTGGCTCAAGAGGCTCTGCGCTGTTTTTTCGAGGTTATCGCGATCGAAGAGGTCGCCGGCATCCAGGTCCGACGAATCGTGCCGATCGATCATCGCCTGCACGAGGTGCGCAGCCAGGCCCCGGGGCTGCGCTTCTTGCTCCATGATGGGCGCGAAATCGGGTGGGGGCGGAGCGATCTCTCGCGGGCTGCAGACGAGCCGGATTCCGAGCACAAGGCCGGCCGACTAGGCTCGGTCATGCGTCAGTATCCACAGTTGGCCGGAGTGCAGGCCGTGGAGCTTTATCACGATGACGAAACCCTTGTTTTCGACGCGAGTTACCGCGAACTGCCTTTCGATGGGGTAGTGTTGCGACCACGATAATTCGGGGCTTTGCGGCCCTTGCCGGCCCTCGGTTCTTCGTCTATGATGCTCGGCCCATTTGGCGGAGGTACCGTCAACAAAACCGATGCGTCCGAAGACTTCCCACCTGAAACCCGCCGAGATAGAGCGGTCGTGGTTCGTGGCTGATGCCGAAGGTAAAGTTCTGGGCCGACTGGCTCGCGACATTGCCGTCGTGCTTCAGGGCAAGCACAAGCCGACCGTCTCCGAGCACACCCAGTGTGGGGACGCAGTCGTGGTGATTAACTGCGAAAAGGTGGCCACCACGGGTCGGAAGTTCGAGCAGAAGAAGTATGTCCACGTGACGGGCTACCCCGGTGGTCGTGTTGAAGAGGACTACGAGCTCGTCCGTGATCGTCATCCGGAGCGCATTCTCATCAAGGCGGTTCAGCGCATGCTGCCCAAGAACCGTCTCGGTCGCCAGATGCTAAAGCAACTTTTCGTCTATGCCGGCGAAGAGCACCCGCACGGCGCCCAGAAGCCCGAGACCTTTCCGCAAGTCTAGGCAGCACCTCGTAGTTCCGAAGGATTCCGAAGATGGAAGAGCAGAACCAGACGACGAACCCCTCTGAGGGTGATGGCGCGTTGGCCGAGGCCGTTGCGGCCGCCATGGGCGGCACCGTTGACGGCACCACTTTCGTTGCCGAAGAGGGTTCCGAAGAGGTGGTCGTCGAAGTCGACCCCACCGGTCGCCTCATCGAGCCAGCGAAGAACGGTTACCACTGGGGTACCGGTCGCCGCAAGAACGCGCGTGCCCGCGTGCGCATCCGTCCTGGTAGCGGTGTCTTCCAGGTCAACGGGAAGGAGTCGAACGAGTACTTCACTCGTCCGGTCGATAGCAGCGCGATTCGCGGCCCACTCGAGGTTCTGAAGGTCCTCAAGAAGGTCGACGTTTTCGTGAACGCTGAGGGCGGCGGCGTTACGGGTCAGGCTGGCGCTGTGCGCATGGGTCTGGGTCGTGCGCTAATGGGGCTCTACCCCGACGCTCAGCAGGCACTGCGCGAAGCTGGCCATCTCAGCCGCGACGCGCGCATGGTGGAGCGCAAGAAGCCCGGCCGCCACGGCGCGCGCCGCGGCCATCAGTGGGGCAAGCGCTAATCGCATCCGGTCCTTTTTGGATCTAGACTGCTCTTTCAGACCGTCGGCCGCTCCGGCCGGCGGTCTGATCTTTTTAACGCCCTTCGGGTGGGTTACAATCGAGCGAAGAGAAATGGCAGGACATTCTCATTGGGCCAACATTCAGCGGACCAAGGCGAAGGTAGACGCAAAGCGCGGCAAGATCTTCAGCAAGTGGGCCAAGTTGATCATGACCGCGGCGCGAACTGGCGGCAGCGCCCCGGATATGAATCTGGCGCTCCGTTATGCGATTGAGAGGGCCAAGGCTGACAACATGCCGAAGGATTCGATCGATCGCGCGGTCAAAAAGGGTGCGGGCGAGCTCGATGGCATGGCCATGGAAGAGGTGATGTACGAGGGCTACGCGCCGGGCGGCATCGCCATCTTGATTGAGACGCTGACCGACAACCGCAATCGCACTGCTCCGAACTTGCGGCATATCCTGTCCAAACGGGGTGGTTCGATGGCCAATTCTGGCTCAGTCTCTTTCATGTTCAATCGCAAGGCCGTTTTTGCTATCCCTAAGGAGGCCTGCGACGAGGACACGCTGATGGAGGTCGCACTTGAGAATGGCGCCGAGGACGTCACCACCGAAGAGCCCGAAATCTACGGCATCGAGGCCGAGCCGGGCGAATTTCTCACCCTGAAAGCGGCCTTTGATGAGCAAGGATGGGAGGCATTGGAGGCCTCAATCCGGTACATTCCTGACAACACGGTCGAGGTTGCCGGCGATGACGTGGACAAGTTCCAGGCCATCATCGACGCCATCGAGGACGATGAAGATGTCCAATCCGTGCACCACAACGCCGAGTTTGTCTAAACGATGCCGCAGCGCAGCCTGACTGTCCTGACTACCGATGCCGATGTCCGTACCGCCTGCGAGGCGGCGGCTGGCGCGGTTCCACAAGCCGTCTCGACGGTCCAGATCTTCGAAACAGCTGAGGCTCTGGAGTCGGCTCACCCAGATGGATTGGTGGTAGTCGATCCGCGTGCGTTGGTTCCGCATTCGATCCACGAGTGGTCATTAGGCTTCCTGCGTGAGCATCGGGCGCTAGTTTTCCTGCTGACCCACGGCGACGCCGATGATGCTGAGGGCCTCGCTCGCTTTGTCGGCGCTCAGGGCGCGCTGTCCATCCCAGTTGACCAGGCCGCTCTGGCTGATCGCCTGGCTTCACCTTTTGGTGTCAGTCTGCCGAGTCAGGGGCGCGCTCTTCCCGAGATCGACGAGGCTGCACTCGAAAAGAATCTGGGCGCCAAGCTGGGCGCGATTTTGGGCGAAGAAGAGGTCGGTGGGGAAGAATTTGCACAGTCGATTACCGACCGGGAAACAGGGCTCTTCGCCTTTGATTACTGGGAGCACCGACTCGAAGAAGAGTTCAAGCGTTCTAACCGTTTCCGCTTTCCACTTGGGATTGCCGCCTTCTGCGTCGAAGGAACGCTTGCGGAGGATTGCTTGCTTGATGTGGCCAGCGTGATCCTGCTCGACACTCGCGACGTTGACGTGGTCACGCGCTTCGATCATCGCACCTTCCTTGCGCTGCTGCCGCATACCGGCCCAGAAGGGGTGAGCCTCTTTGCGGAGCGTGTGTGCGAAGGCCTAGCCGAGCTTGGTATTCAGGATGCTGGAGGCCAAGGGGTCGAGTGGATGACCAGCACTACGGTCAGTCCTGATGCCACAGTTGGCAGCGCACGTGAGCTGCTCAGCCGTGTACTAGTTGATCCGTCACGCGCCTAGGCACCCTTTTCGTTAACATGGGCTAATGCGTATTCTCGCTACTGCCCTCTTGTTGGCTGGACTTGCCCCTTCTGTAGGGGCGCAGGTTTGGATAGGTGCGGACGCCCCTGAGGTTGAGGTCAAGAAGTGGTTCAACACTGAGCCCGTCTCTATCTCTGAGTTAAAGGGCCAGGCCATAATGCTCGAATTTTGGGCGACTTGGTGAGGTCCGTGTATCAGTGGTATTCCCGCTCTCGTTGAGAAGTGGGATAAGTTCAAAGATCGTCCGTTCCAACTGTTGGCTATTACTGACGAATCAGCTTCTCAGATTGAGAAGTTCATTCCGAGTAAGGGCATCACCTACCCGACTGCAGCAGGCGGTGCTTCCAGGAGCTTTCGGTCTTGGGGTGTGCGCGGCCGTCCGAGTGCCTACCTAATCGATCATGAAGGCGTCGTGATTTGGCAAGGGCATCCAGCCAGGTTGAGCCACGCTCAAATCGAAGAGGCCATTGCTCGCGCGGAATCGGACGGCCCCTGGGATCCAGGTGAGCGCCATGAAGTGCTCAAGAGGGCGGTTAAATCAGCGCAGGAAGGCAAGCTTGGCGTCGCTTGGAAGGCTGCTGAGAGTGCGCGCAAGAGAGCCATGGAAGATGCGGTGGCTACAGCAGCGATCGATGTTTTTCAGGCCGATATCGTCGAGCGCGGTGGGCGCGTGATCGATAAGGCGGCAAAGATGACCGCCGAAGGTCGCTATTTCCAAGCGGTCGAGTACCTTGAAGGCAAGATCGTTGTATTCAAGGGCGCTCCACTTGAAAAAGAGTGGAAGGGCGTCATCAAGGAATGGATGAGTTCCAAGGATGGCAAAGCGCAATATGACCTCGACAAAAAGCGTCGCAGCGCGCTGGCTGCGGCCCGCAAGGGAGACATGGAGAAGGCCATCAAGGATCTAAGGAAATTGAGTGAAAAAGCAGAAGGTTTGCCGATTGCTGCGGTGATCGGAGCCGACTACCAGGCTTTGCGTGAGGTCAAGTAACGCTAAGGTGTTTCCACTTCATCCGCGGGCGGCTCCCAAGTGAGCAGTCCGCGGATTTTCCATTCGGTGCCCAGTTCGATACGCCTCAGCCGCGGTATGCGACTAGCTATGCGCGCGGCGCTATCTTCGATTTCGGCCCAGAACACCGAGCCGTCGAAGCCGTAGAAGTTCTCGAGCGGTTCGTCGAGGTAGCTGCCAGGTCGCTGGCCCTTTCCACCAGCTTCCTCAAACTCAAGGTAGTTCTGCGATACGCATTCAATTCCCAGTGTCGGGTCGTCCTCGGGGTCGAGTCCCCACCAAACCACAATGCCGCGGTCGGTCTCTTCGCTGCGAACAGCTTGAAGGCGCCAGGCTTCACGGCTCACCCAGCCGACTTTGCGCTGTAGCTGAGGGCGTGCGATGAGGTAAGCGTCGAGCGTGCCGCCAACTTCGGCCTTCCATGCTTCCGAGAGCGCGCGGTACTCCACCTGCGGTTGCTCCTCGGCCCAGGCGATCAGAAAGCTCTGACTTGTTGCCTCAGGGCTGGAGAAATCGGGTCGGTAGGCCAGCGCCTGTAGCCCGGGCGGAGGGCTGGCGCAGCCCGCCAAGGACCCGAGCCCCAGTGCCGAAGTAAAAAGGAGTCGGCGAGGAAGGGCGAAACGCACCGCAAGCATGGCGTTATCTTGGCGTGAGCATGGGAGTGGAACAAGCGCGATATGCGGTGTGGGTATTCGGACTTGGCTTGCTGGCCGGGTGCGGGGCCGATCCCGAGGCTGCGGTCCCGGGCATGCTGTTCGACGAGCCAATTCAGGCGCTCGGCGTGCTGACCTCTGGAGAGGACCGCCCAGTCAACTTCGATTTTCAGGTAATTGGTGCGCCGGTCAAAGTCGACCGCATTGAGAGTTCTTGCGGCTGTATTGAGCTCGAACTGCGTAATTCCATGGGCGAGATCGTGCCGTGGGGGCAGCTGATCCCCGCGGGTACAGAGGGGTCGCTGCATGCGGTTTGGAGCACGGCTGGCTATCTGGGCGAGCGCGAGTCCACGCTGCGGCTACTGGGCGAGGGCCCGGGACTTCCGACAACGTTGCGCTTCACTGGCACGCTTGAACCCTGGTTCGAGATCGACCCTCCGGTGGTGCGTTTCGACCCGGGCGAGCGCGACCAGGAGCAGGTGGCCGAGGTCATTGTGCGCGGTCCGGAGCCCTTTGCGATGACCGACATTCTGGCTGGAGTTGCTGGTTTGAGCGTTGTGGGGCTGCCTAGCGAAGCCGAGGCTACCGAACATCGCCTAAGACTCGTACGCGAGGCCGACGCTGCCGAAGAGGGTCTTCGTACTGGCTTCGTCCAGCTCCGGACCAGCCATAAACAGGGCTACAGGGCTACGATTCCGGTCGAGTTCGAGATTTCGAGCGTGGTTTGGATGCGTCCGGCAGGGCGTTATTTGCTCGGAGAAGTCGTCGATGGGCAGATTAGGGTCCCTTCGATTGGGCTCGGAGCGCGTGAGGGCAGCCTCGAGATTCGGAAAAGTGAGGTTCTGGGGCTGGAGGGCGCGTCCGTAAAGGTGGAAACACAAGAGGATTCGAGGCGTTTTACCCTCGAACTGCTCCTCCCTCCGGGCTTGGCATCCGGACCTGTTCGCGGCACAATCCAACTTCTGCTCGCGCACCGGGGCGCCGGACGTGAGTCCTTACTGCAACGGGAGATCCAGTTTTTCGGGCTTGCCAAGAGCTCGTCAGATTCTGAATCACAAGAACGATGAACCTCGCCCGCCTGCTTCTCCTCCCCCTCTTCCTCCTGCCCGCGTGCAGTGGCTCTGACGAGACCAATGCCTCGCCGCAGCAGCCTGTGGCCGATGATGGCGGGGCGAGTACTACTCGGCCGACTGCCGAGGTTTCGACGATACCGATCGGTGAGTCGCTGGCTAGTGTGCAAGGGGGCTCGCGCAGCCGCGTGAGGTTCGAGTTCCTCGATCTTGACCTGGGTGTGGTGTATCAGGAGAACACGGCTGAGATTCGTTACCCCTTTGAGGTTGATGGGTCGGACCCGGTCACGATCACTGGCCTTGATGCTTCTTGTGGCTGTAGTGAGGTGTCGCTGGAAGTCGAAGGTGAGTCTTACCCAATCAACACTCCGATCAAGGCGGGGGCAAAAGGCGCTGTGGTAGGCACTTTTAATGCCGCGAATTACCTGAATGTGAAGACCGCGACCATCCGCGTATTGGGCAACGCGATGAATCTGCCGCTTACGCTTAACCTACAGACCTTTGTGCGTCGTCACTTTGAAATTAGCCCGGGTACGGCTCGTTTCGGCCAGCAACTAGCGCGCGACCTAAAGGAGAATCCGGTCACGCAGCGCATCAAGGTCACTGCGCGCGAGCCCTTTGAGATCAAGTCCTGGAAGATGATCCCGCAGGGCGTCGAAGTGGATGTCGATACCGATGTGCAGAACCTTGAAGATGGCCGTCAGGTGCGTTACCTGACCTTGAAGCTGACGGAAGCTGTGCCCGCAGGAGTATTCATGCGCAGTGTCCAGGCCGAGACCTCGTTAGGTCGCGATCTCGAAGTGCACCTGTATGCGAATGTGGTTGGCCCAGTGCAATACGCGCCTGAGGAGTTCCTCAAGTTCGGTGCAGTCACCCAAGGAACGCTGACTAAGCGGCAGGTCAAGATACTTGCTAGCGATCCGACCATTACTCTTCCCGATCCGAAGATTGAGTTCGCGGGGCCGGAGCATTTCACCTGGAAACTGGTCGAAAAAGAGCCTGGCCGTGAGTGGATCGTGCGCTTTCAGCTTTCGGAAACGGCGCCGATCGGCCGCCACGGGGGGCGCCTGATGATTAGCTTCCCGAAAGATGCCAACCTTCCTTCCTGTGAGATCAAAGTCAGCGCCATGGTGCGCCGCTAGTTAACGTGCGACCTAAGCTCGGCGAGATTCTCCAAACGCAAGGCGCTATCACCGAAGAGGCGCTACGCGAGGCTCTCGCTGCGCAAAAGACTCGGAGTAGGCCGCTTGGTTTAATCCTGATCGAGCAGGGGCACTGCGACGAGGTCACTGTGCATCGGGCACTAGCCAAACAGGCACGCCTACCTTTTGTCGATCTCGAGGGTAAGACGCCACCTGACCGTCTGACCGAACGTTTAGCTGGCAACTCAGCCTGGGAGCTTGAGGCTATTCCGGTGGCCGAGAAGGAAGGTCGCGTGATCGTCGCGGTGGGGGACCCGGAAAAGGCGGTCATTACCGACACGCTCGGCTTTCTGCTCGATGCGCCGATTGCGTTGGCGATTGCTGCCCCAAGCGCGCTTCGCAGTGCCCTTGAGCGTGCGTATGGTGCGCCCGATGGCGAAGTAGAGAGCGAGCGGGAGGATGTGGGTGACTTCGAAGAGTCGCCGGTCGTACGCCTAGTGCACCGAATGTTTGAAGAGGCGGTGCAACAGCGTGCCTCGGATATCCATATTGAGCCCTTCGCTACCAAGGTGCAGGTTCGCTATCGCATTGACGGAGGCTTGGTGATCGCAGCCGAACACCCAGTCGATTTGCATGCGCCGCTGATCAGCCACGTTAAGGTCAATGCTGGCTTGGACATTGCCGAGAAGCGCAAGCCGCAGGATGGTCGCATCGAGCACCGCGCGGGGGGGCGCGAGCTGGACGTCCGTGTTTCGGTCGTGCCGACTAACCATGGCGAATCGGTTGTCATGCGTCTGCTCGACCGCGAGGCCAATTTGCTCTCGCTCGAAGATCTCGGCATGACGAGCAGCGCTCTGAGTTGGTTCCGTGATGTTATCGATCGGCCGAATGGCATCTTCCTAGTCACGGGGCCGACTGGTTCAGGGAAAACTACCACGCTCTACGCGGCTTTGCAGACGCTCAACCGTGCTGACCGCAAGATCCTTACTGTGGAGGATCCGGTTGAATATCGAATCAAGGGTATCAATCAGGTGCAGGTGCAGCCGCGTATCGGATTAGAGTTCTCGCGCGTGCTGAAAGCCTTCCTCCGCCAGGCTCCGAATGTGGTGCTGGTTGGTGAGATTCGTGACAAGGAGACTGCCGAGGTGGCCATTCAGGCTTCGCTGACTGGTCACCTAGTATTCAGTACGGTTCACACGAACGATGCGCCATCGGCCGCTACGCGCCTACTCGACATGGGGGTGCCACCGTTTCTAGTTGCTACCTCGTTGCAGGGCGTGCTGGCACAGCGCCTCGTGCGCCGTCTGTGCAATGCCTGCAAAGTCGAGGAGGAAGCTACTCCGCTTGAGCGCCAGCTGTTGAACTTGCCGGCGGGCGCCAAGTTGTTCCATGCGCGCGGTTGCGCGGAGTGCACCCGTACCGGCTATCGAGGTCGCCTAGGAGCCTTCGAGTGGTTGGGTATGGATGACCGTCTACGTGAGTCACTGTTCCAGTCCGCCGATGGCGCAGCTTTCGTTGCCGAGGCTCGCCGAGGAGACAGCTGGACTCCGCTCGCATCGGACGTTGAAGAAAAGGTGCGTTCGGGGTTCACGACTGTGCAGGAATTGCTGCGTGTTACCTCGATGAACGTCGATGAAGGCGAGGAGATCCTCGTCGAGACCCCGGATTCTGATCCCGAACCCCCAGCCCAACCCGCCGCATGAGTTTCGTTCCTACCATGCTCCAGGATTGGCTGCGCATCGTCGCTGCCAATGACGCTTCGGACCTCCATATGGGGGCCAACCGCCCGCCGGCCATGCGCGCTTCGGGCGAGCTGGTGCCGATCACAGCCGAGGATGTCTCGGAAGATCAGGCTAAGGCGATCTGCATGGAGCTTACTCCAGATCATCGCCATCAAGAGCTGATGGGTATGGGCAGCGCTGATTTCGGTTTTCCCTTTGAGGGAGATCGCTATCGCGCGAGCGTCTTCAAGCAGAAGGGATCCTTCGCCTTGGTGCTGCGCCGTGTGCCGCAGAATCGATTGAGCTTTGAGGATATTGGGGCTCCGCCGGTGCTGCGGAGTTTGGCACACTTGCCGCGCGGCATGATTCTGGTTACGGGTCCAACTGGTTCGGGTAAAACGACTACGCTTGCGGCGCTGATTCACGAGATCAACGTATCGCATCCGTGCCACATCATGACCATGGAGGATCCGATCGAGTTCTTCCACGACTCACATAAAGCGGTGATCAACCAGCGCGAGATTGGCGATGACGTTGCAGACTTCTCCGAAGGTCTGCGCCGCGTACTGCGTCAAGATCCGGACGTCATCATGCTAGGTGAGATGCGTGACCTCGAGACAACTTCAGCCGCGATCACGGCTGCGGAAACGGGTCACTTAGTCTTG
The DNA here is from genome assembly GCA_022447335.1 of Planctomycetota bacterium. GTDB lineage: Bacteria > Planctomycetota > UBA1135 > UBA1135 > UBA1135. Next base: position 18,840 of record JAKVCF010000011.1, read on the forward strand.
GGTACCTTGCATACGACTGGTGCCGCACGAACGGTCGACCGAATTATTGACCAGTACCCCGAGAACCAGCAGGAGCAGGTGCGGGCACAGCTTTCCGTTTCTCTGCAGGCAGAGGTTTCGCAAGTACTCTTGCCGCGTGCGGACGGTCAGGGACGTGTCGCTGCTTTCGAGATCATGGTGCGCAACTCGGCGATCGAAAACCACATCCGAAAAGGTGAGACCTTCAAGATCGGCTCGGTTATGCAGACGCAAAGGCGTCTCGGCATGCAGCTGCTAGATGAGCACCTCTACGAGTTGGTGCAGGCCGGGACGATCGCGCGAGAAGTGGCCCTTGGTTCGGCACAATACCCTGCGGATCTCGCTCATCGCATGGGCGGCTAATCGATGCCGACACCTGATTCACGACAGCTTGGTGGCATTCTGGTTGACCTCGGCGTACTGCTCATGGGGCAGTTGCAGGCGGCGTTGGCGGAGCAGCGGCGTAGCGGGGGGCGGATTGGCCAGATCCTGCTCGATCGCGAGGAGATCACCGAAGAGGATCTTTCGCGTTCACTCGCGATTCAGGGGGGCCTGGAGTGGCTTCCCAGCGGAGCGCTTAAGCCTTCTGAAGAAGCGGTTGCTTTGGTCGATGCCGGCACGGCGCGCGCATTTGGGGCGTTACCGCTGGGCGTCGAGAACGATCGCTTGCGCATAGCGGTGGCCGACCCAGAGGTGTTACCTCTGTTGGGCGACCTTGAAGCGCTGACAGGTTATCCACTCGAAATCGTATTGGCAGCTCCTGCGGCTTTAGTTGATGCGGTCGAGGGCGCATATCAGAAGCGTGCTGAGAAGCAGGTCGTCGCTGAGGCTGAAGTGGGCGAAGCCGCGCCCATTGTGCGCTTGCTTGAGTCGTTATTGACTCGTGCGGTTCGCGACTCCGCAGCGGACATTCACTTCGAGCCGTATCAAGGTGAGTTCCGTATTCGCATGCGTGTCGATGGCGTCCTCTATGAAGTGGACCCGCCACCGCCGCACCTTGCAACGGCACTGATTTCGCGGATCAAGGTGCTGGCCAATCTTGATATCTCAGAAACACGTCTTCCTCAGGATGGGCGCATTGAGATGGTTGTCGACGGACGCCCAATCGACTTCCGTGTGTCTACCGTGCCAATTCAAGGTGGAGAGAGCACGGTGTTGCGTGTGCTAGACCGCAAGTCACTACGCCTCGATTTGACGCAGCTTGGCCTGCTGCCGGAAGAGGCTGATCAGCTAGGCGAGTTCGTGCGCCTGCCGCACGGAATTGTACTAGTTACCGGTCCGACTGGTTCTGGCAAGACAACCTCGCTCTATTCACTTCTCAATAGTGTCAATGAGCCGCAGACGAAGATTCTAACGGTCGAGGATCCGGTCGAATACGATCTTGAAGGCATTGTGCAAGTGCCTGTTAATGACGAGATTGGGGTCAATTATTCGCGCGTGCTACGTACCATGCTGCGCCAGGACCCAGACATCATCCTGGTAGGCGAGATCCGTGATCCAGAGACTGCGCAGATTGCTGTCGAGGCCTCGCTAACTGGCCACTTGGTGCTATCGACTCTGCACACCAACGACGCCCCCTCGACCGTTACTCGCATGATCGACCTCGGGGTTGAGCCCTTCCTATTGGCCGCGACAATTGAGGGCATTGTTGCGCAGCGCCTGCTGCGTACGGTCTGCCGGGAGTGCGGTGTCGAGCATCGTCCCGACGCGGATCAGCTGGCGAAGGCTGGAATCACAGGCGATCAGCCCTTCTACCGCGGAAAGGGCTGCGAAGCTTGCCACTTCACTGGTTACAGCGGTCGCACGGCGATCTATGAGATCTTGCCGATGGACGACGAGCTTCGCGATCAGTTCCTGCAGAATCCCAGCACCATCGCTTTGCGTGAACTCGCCCGCGAGCGCAAGATGAAGACGCTCCGTGAGCGAGCCCTGGAGCTGGCCGCAACCGGTCGCACGACCCTTGATGAGGTCCTGCGCGAGACGCAGACCGAAAGTTACTAATTTTTCGCTCGTTGGATCCCTCTTAATTATGGCCCGCATTCAGCGCCGCGTTGCACCTGCTTCCCGTCCAGCCGCACGTCAAAGTGCGTCTGAGTCCACGGGGGATGACCGCCGTGTTCGTCGTAAGGTTCCGCTCAAACACATCGTGCGTTTCACGCGCATGCTGGCGACGCTGACCGAGGCAGGCTTGCCGATCTTGCGTAATCTGCGGATTCTGTCCGATCAGTGGCCTGCCGGGCGTTTCCGTGACGCGATCATCGATTCGGCCGAGATGGTCGAAGAGGGTCAACCGCTTTCGGAGGCTATGGGGGATAACCCCGATGTATTCGATGAGCTATATATCAACATGGTCAAAGCCGGTGAAGCGGGCGGTGTGTTAGACACCGTGCTTAATCGCCTGGCCGACTTCCAGGAGCGTTCGCAGGAACTGCGTGAGCGTACCCGCAGTGCGTTGACCTATCCGATCGTTATCGTGATCGTCGCCTTTGCGGTGGTCACGGCGCTGATGTTGGTGGTTATTCCGAAGTTCGATGCGCTGTTCAAGGAGATGGGACTAGCTCTTCCAGGGCTGACTCAGGCGCTGATCAACATCAGTACCAATGTAGTTGCCTACTGGTACCTCTATCTGGGTGTCCCAATTCTTTTTGTCGTCATTTACCAGATGGCGTACATGCGCTCCTATGGATTCCGACGCTGGAATCATGGCATGCACCTTAAATTGCCGGTGATCGGTGGCCTAGTGCGCATGTCTCAAGTTTCACGTTTCGCGACGACCTTCGGTACGCTGGTCGCTTCCGGAGTGCCGCATTTACGCGCATTCGACATCGTGCGTGGTGCTCTAACCTCCGAGGTTTATCGTGAGGCAATGGACGACGTGCGGGAGGAAGTGCGTGAAGGCGAGGGTATTGCGGCCTCGTTGGAGCAGACTAACTGTTTCGACGATGTAATCGTCTCGATGGTAGAAGTTGGCGAAGAAACCGGTGAACTCGACCGCATGTGCCTGCGTGTCGGTGATAACTACGAGACCAACTACAAGCGCGCTCTGGACATTGCACTTAAGTTGCTCGAGCCGATCATGCTCGTCGCCATGGCGGCAGTTGTCGGTGTGATTGCGCTGGCATTGTTCTTGCCTCTCTTCGAACTACTTAAGCAGTTCGGGCAGAACGCCTAATGCGGCTTCGACTGCGGCTGACACTCGTTCTGCTTGCGGTTAATGCGGTAGTTCTTGGTGCGCTGGCGTGGTGGACGGCCAATGACGAAGTGCAGCAGGATCTGCGTTCCGAGAGTGTGAAGCGCATTTTCGCTGAGCGCATTACCAGTCGGCTGGCGGCGCGATTTGAATCAGGTGAAGCCAACGAGATCGCAGATATCGTTTCTTGGGAGGGTTGGCGTGAGTTCGAAGATGTGTTGCTGGTGGATACGCGAGTTTTGCGCGTAGCTGATGATTTGGTGCCGATCGGCGCTTATCTCAGCCCAAAAGGATCACGCATCCGTGCGGTGGACTTTCCGTACGATGCGGTGCTTTCGGGCATGGTGCGTGCGAGTGAAGAGTTAGAGCCGGAGCTGATCGCCGGTGGGATTTGTTTGCCGCTGATCGTGCAGGAGAAATTTTCGCTTCAGCCAAGGCGGATCTGGGGCGGGGTCTATGTGCGACCGCGTAACGGCTTTCAGGTGGTGTCGGTGCCTACATTGGTCGTAGCCGCGGCCATTGCTGCGACATTGTTGAGTGCTAGCTTGGTCTATCTTTTCCTTGGCCGGGCCATGATTCGTCCCGTTGAGCGTCTTTCCGCGGCGGCGGCTGGCTTTGGCGATCATCGTGCACATTTGGCGCTACCGGGCCCGGGGCTTGGGCGAGAAATCGATGGTTTGGTCGATTCTTTCCGTGGCATGCGTGAGCGAATCGTGAACTTTCAGACCGAACTCGAAATAGAAGTCGAGCGTGCGACCGAAGCTGCTTCCAATGCCGAGCGTCGCGCGGCACAGCAGGAGCGGTTAGCTGCGATGGGTACGCTTGCCGCGGGGCTTGCGCATGAGATTAACTCACCCTTAGCAGGTGCACTGCATAGTCTCGAAGTGCTGCGGCGCGAGGCGGCTGGCCCCAAGGCGGAACGATATAGCGAGCTGATTCAGGAATCCCTAGAACGCATTCGTGAGTTAGTTCAGCGATTGCTTCGCCTTGCGCCTGCGCGCGCCGAGTCTGGCAGCTGTCTGGTCCAAAGTGTGTTTGAGGACGTGGGAACCTTTCTTTCGGGAAGGTTGGAAGGGCACCGTTTCAAAGTGCGTATCGAGCCGGAAGATCTGCGCGTGGCCGCTGCACCGGGTGATCTCTTTGCGGTTCTGCTAAACCTCGTGCAGAACGCCTGCGACGCCCTCGCGGAAAAGTCCGGTGAAATCGAGCTCGAAGCTATGAAGCTCAGCGATGGGCGGGTTTGCATCGAAGTGCGCGACTGTGGCCCTGGGGTGAAGGATGAATTGTTGCCGCACCTCTTTGAGCCATTTCTGACTACCAAAGATGTGGGGCAAGGCACTGGACTAGGTTTAGCGCTCGCTCACGCTACGATTCGACAGCTTGGTGGCAGTATGGACGCGCGCAACCGAAGTCAGGGAGGGTTTGCTGTGCGCATTGAGTTGTCTGCAGGGTAGATTTTTGTACGACAGAATTTCTTCTGTTGATGAAGCCATTCGATGGCTTCCGAAGCCTTTTTCAGGGCGGAATCAGCGTTGTCCACACTGAGTACGCAGGGCTTGCGGCGCGCGTTATCCTTGCTGCTCCGCCCGGAGATTCGTCCTACCCATGCGTGATCGACAGACCATTCTGAACCTCGTTTTTGCTGCCCTTCTGGGTGCAATCGGTGCCCGCTTGCTTGCCCCTGCACTGGTCCAGGCCCAGTCCGCCGACGGGGGCCGCCGTTACGTGGCGGTCGCCGCTGAGTATCAGACCGGGGTTTCCCTGCTCTACGTTCTCGACCAGAGGTCTGAGCGGCTAGCGGTCTATGAGGCCCGCGGCGGCGCTTCAAATTCGCATCGTCTTGCGCTGGTAGGGGTACGAAATGTGGCGCTCGATACCCAGTTGGACGGTTTCAACGACGAATCCGATTACAGTTACAAGGAGCTCGAGGAGCTGCTCGAGCGCCGTGGCGTCCCGATCGAGGACTAAACCGCCCTCTGGCGCCCCAGGAGCTCTTTCCGTATCCTGGCATTCCTCTCCGCGGCCCCCCCGCGCGAACCCAAACGATTACCGTGAGCGACAGCGACTTCTTCTCTTTCGATAAGGCCCTCGACAAGCTCTCCCTCGATGAGGAAGACTTGAAGCGGCTGATTTCCGCCGGCGAGATTCGTGCCTTCCGCGATGGCTCGAAAATGCGCCTGCGCGCGGAAGACGTGGACCGGGTCGCCAGCGACTTGGGTGCGGTCGGTGAATCCGACGCTGGCGAAGTCCTCGAAGTCGAAGAAGTTGGCTTCGATGGCGACGATGGCATGGTTACGACCCAGCTATCAGAAGAAGACACTCTGCTCGACGATGGTTTCGATCTTGAAGAAGTCAAAATGGACGACGAGCCGACTTCTGCTGCTCCTGCCGCCCGCAGCTCGCGTGGATCGCGTGCTGGCGGTGGTCGTGCTGTCGCTGCCGCACCGGCAGCTGAAGCTGAGCAAGAGTCGACGGGTCTTCTCGTTGTTTCGATCCTGACTGCCGCTCTGATGGTCTACGGCGTCGCCTTCGTCTTCGCTGCCCTCGAGGCGCGTTCGACCGGGCTGACTGACGGCGTGGTCAACATGGTCTCGGGCGAGTAGGCGAGAGCTATGCTTCGATTCTGGTCACCAGCGTTGCTGGTGGTATTGGGGTCTTGCCAGTTCGGTGGGTCCGACCGCGAGCTCGAGCCTGGGTTGCGATGAGAATTCGGGATTTAGGCCGAGTCATGAGCGCCTGCTTTCTTGCGCTCTTGCTAATGGCCTGTGATTCAGGGTCAGCGGCACCCATCCAGGCCGAGCCACTCGCCCAGTTTTTTTTGGCACCTGCGCCGGATACGCGTGGTCCATTGTTGCTCGTTTCGCGCTTTGAAATCACGCGGGCTGAGTTCGGTGAGGAGAGCGATCCCTGGCTTGCTGAATTTCCTGCAGTTGGCATGACCCGCCCCGAAGCTGCTGCCTGGGCACGTGCACAGGGGATGCGCCTGCCGACGCGCGAGGAGTGGCTGCACTTGCGCACAGCGGGAGGTGCAGTTTCGCGCGAAACGGATCGTGCGAATACGCTTGAGTTGGGATTGGGTCGCGCATTACCCGCTGGGGCTATTGCGAGCGGTGCTACCGGACTAGGTGGCTATGACTTTGAAGGAAATGTTTGGGAGTGGTTGTCCAGCGACGTCGCCCCCGAGTCCGATGACGGGGCAAGCGAGACGCGCGCTCTTCAGGCAGGCGGCTCCTTTGCCAGTTATCGCGTGGGTCCGCGCGAAGCTGCGCTGCGCGAAGCGAACTCGGTGGACCGGGCCTCGGACGTCGGTTTCCGCACTATTGCCGAAGCGTTGCCTTGGCTGCACGATCATGTGCTGCCGCGTTGGCGCAAAGCCGACATCGAGGCGCGTGCGCAGATGCGCCGTGCGGTCGAAGGTTGGGGGGCCGAGCTACGCGTGCAACTGGTGCGTCGCTGGCGTCAGAGTTATCCGGTCGAATCGGAGTTCGCACTTTTTCTCGCTGGCGAGGGTGGTTCGTGAAACGCGGCGAATTGCGCGCCCTACTCGAGGCTCATGGGCTGAGTCCACGCCAAATCTATGGGCAGAACTTCTTGATCGACCCCGCGCTGCTAGCTGCGATTCCGCAGGACGCGGGCGTCCTGGTCGGCGACCGTGTATTGGAGGTCGGGCCTGGAGCCGGTTCGTTGACTCGCGAGCTGCTTGACGCTGGCGCGCAGGTTTATGCTGTCGAAATCGATGCTGGCATGGTCAAGCTGCTTCGCGAGCGCTTTGCAGCCGAGTTGGAGTCAGATGCTTTGCGCCTTTTGCATGCCGATGTCCTGGCTGCTGATGAGGAGTTGCATGCGGAGGTCGAGAGTTGGTGGCGGGCCGGATCCGCGCCGCGTGTGGTCGCCAACCTTCCCTATGCGATTAGCGGTCCTTTCCTAGCGCGGTTGATCGGGCGCCCTCTGATGGGGGCGACGCTGCTGTTGCAGAGGGAGGTCGCCGAGAAGGCGGCTAGTCGCACGGAGACTGGGCCACTGCCGATTCGGTTGGGGCAGCATTTTGCTGCCACGGTCGGGCGTAAGGTTCCGGCACAGGTTTTCTGGCCCCGGCCCAAAGTCGATTCAGCTTTTCTGCAGTTGGTCCCGCTTGACGACGCTCCGAATGTTGCGGTCGATGCTGCCCTGCGGCGCTTGCTGCGCGAGTCTTTTTCTCAACGCCGCAAACGCGTACTTGGGCTACTTGGGAAGAGCTGGCCGGCTGCCGCAGCCTGCCTGACGGAGCTGGGAGTCCTCCCCGATGCGCGTGCCGAGCAAGTCGAGCCCAACCTCTGGCGTGCGGCAGCGCAGGAACTGGCCCGGCACGGCGATTGCGTCTAGACGCAATCGCTCTCGCTTGCAAGACTGCAGGTCCGTCATCCCTATGAGCGATCTGTCCCAAGTCATCGAAGCCGTTAAGCAGGCGCTGCCCATTGAGCAGGTGGTTGGGGCGCGTGTGCAGTTGACTCGCAAGGGCAATCGACTGTGGGGGCTATGCCCTTTTCATGCGGAAAAGTCGCCCTCCTTTTCGGTGCTGCCCGACCGTGAGTTTTTCAAGTGCTTCGGTTGCGGAAAGGGAGGTGACATTATTACCTTCGTGCGCGAGATCGACGGTCTCGAGTTTATAGAGGCTTTGCGGGTGCTTGCTGACCAGGCAGGGGTCGAAATTCCCGAGCGCGAGGGGCGGCGTGCCCCGGATCAGGCCGAGCGTGATCGCAAGAAACAGGCTCGAGAGGCTCTGGCGCATGCTCGAAGGCTCTATCACGAGGCGCTCACCCTGCCCGAAGCCGCCGCTGCGCGCCAGTATCTGGCGGATCGTCAGGTGGGTGAAGAGGCTATTCGGGCCTTCCAAGTAGGCTGGGCTCCCAATGAGAACGGTTGGCTGACCCAGCGTTTGATGCGTTCAGGTTTTGAGGGTGAGGTCCTCGAGATGGCTGGGCTCGCATTGCGCTCCCAGCGCGATGGAAGCTGGGCAGACCGATTCCGCGAACGGTTGATGTTTCCGGTGGTCGAGCCCGGGGATCGCACGGCCGGCTTCGGAGGGCGCTATCTGCCGGGTTCCTGGGCCGAAGAGAATAAGCGCGGCAAGTACATCAACTCGCCCGAGGGCCCGCTTTTTCCGAAGCGTCGGCTGCTTTATGGGTCGGACAAGCTCGCCCAGGGCATGCGCGAGGACGACCAGCTCCCCATTCTGCTGACCGAGGGCTATTTGGACGTAATTCTGCTGCATCAGGGAGGGATGCCGACCGCAGTGGCCTCGCTCGGCACGGCCTTCACTGCAGACAACGCTCAGCGCCTGCGCCGGCTCAAGCGCCCCGCGGCCCTACTACTCGACGGTGACCGGGCTGGCCGTGAGGCGGCGAAGCGTGCAGCTTGGATTTTGGTCCAGGAGGGCATCGAAGTGCGAGTCGTTGACTTGCCCGAGGGTTCTGACCCGGCCGACCTTGTTTCTGAGGGAAGGGTTGAAGAACTCCGTGAACGCGTCCAGAAAGCGTGGGATATAATCGATTGGCGTTTGTCCGCATGGTCCCAGAATGAAGATCTCGGGGATCCGCAGACCAAATCTCGCGCCGCTCAGGATCTCGCTCCGTGGGTACAAGCCACGACGAACCCTGTGCTTGCGGAGGCATGGCTGCGGACCATCTGTGATCGGTTGGGAGTATCTGAGCAAGCGCTGCGTCGACTGCTTCCAGGAGGCTCTGCTTCACCGGCTGCAGTAGTTGCTCCCCAACCGTCCACCCCGAACCAGAACTCGAATCCCGATCCTGCCGAGCATAATCTGCGCCAAAACGAACGCCAAGTCGTCGAACCTCTACTGATTGACCCGTCTCTGTTTCCGGCTTATCGAGTACAGCTCGAGGCCGAGAAGCTCGAAGACGAGTGTGCCCGTGAGTTACTTGCATGGTGCTTCTCCCAGCGAAACGAAGGGGAAGACTGCAGTCTCGCCCTCGCTCTGGTCGCTTTCTCTGCGCATCCTGCGCAACCCTGGCTCGACGAACTCCGGTACCGCAAGCACTCGAATCCGCGTCACGCACTTGAAGCTGCACTCGACGCCCTCCCGCTTAATCGGGAAAAAGTGCGTAAGCCCACTGGAGCATCTGATGACGACTTGCGCCGTTTTCAGCGACCGTCCCGATGGTCGCCGCTCGACGAGATCGACTGAGCAGACTTTCCGAATGTCCAAATCGACCCTTAATAAGAAGACAGAACAAGCCATCGAAGCGCTCATTGAAAAGGGGCGTGAACTTGGCGGCAGTCTGGGCTTCGATGAGATCAACGCGGCTCTTACGGTGGCTGCTCAGGGCAAGAATGCTCTGGAAACCTTGACCGAGGTGCTCGACCGCCTCGAAGTGGCAGGCGTTCGTGTCGGTGACGCAGGGGATCCGCAAGAAGCCCCGCAGCTCACTGCTCCGATGCCAGTCGCGGTTAAGCCGCTGGCGGTGGCTTCAGTGCGTGGTGCTGCAGGTCGTGCGGCTACACCGGTTCTTGAAAAGATTGACGTCCCGGTGCGCATGTACTTGACGCAGATGGGTGAGATCCCACTGCTCACTCGTGACGAAGAAATTTCGTTGGCCAAGAAGACTGAAGTTTCGCGGAAGATCTTCCGTCGCCTCGTTCTGGAATCCGGATTGGCACTGGAGCCCGTGCTGGATCTGTTGCATCAGGTCAAAAACGGTGAGGCTGCCTTTGACCGCACGCTGAAGGTCAATCCTTCAGCGCAGGCCAATTCGAGCTTCGGTGTCATTCACTTCAACCGCCGCCTTAAGAAGCAGGCGGGCGAAGATGGTACCGAAGGCGCCTCATCGAACATTGACGGTGGTGCCGGTTATGAGCTCACCAAGCAGGATCTCGAGCAGCGCCTGGGCGGACACATCCAATCACTCGAAGAGCTCCGTGATGTTGCACGTGTTGGCTACGAGGTGCATCTTGATACCCGTCTCAGTAGGGCAGAGCGTTCGGTCTTTCAGCGTGGGATGCGTGCACGTCAGCGCTGTGTGGCGGTGCTGCTTGAAGAGTTGCACCTGCAAGTCAACCATGTGGTCGACATCATCGGCATTCTGCAAGCTCGTCTGTACGAGTGGCGGGGGTTGCAGGCTCAGGCCGATGCCTTTGATGCCAATAAGAAGCGTACGAAAGCTGGTAAGGAAGAGTTTGGTGGCCTGAAGGTCAAGCTCGTTCGTATCGAGATGATGGCGCTTGAGCCACTGAGTTCCTTTGAAGTGCGCATGGATCGCATCAACCGTTCGATCGATGCTTATGAGCAAGCCAAGCGGGACCTGTCATCGGGCAACCTGCGCCTGGTGGTTTCGATTGCCAAGAAGTATCGCAACCGTGGCCTTAGCTTCCTCGACCTGATTCAAGAAGGCAACACCGGTCTTATGAAGGCGGTCGAGAAGTACGAGTACCGTCGTGGCTATAAGTTTTCGACCTATGCCACCTGGTGGATTCGCCAGGCGATCACACGTTCGATCGCTGATCAGGCGCGCACAATTCGAATCCCTGTGCACATGATCGAGACTATGTCCAAGCTGCGTGCGGTGCAGAAGCGCCTTTTGCAGACCATGGGCCGCGAACCTTCGATCGAGGAGATGTCAGAAGCGGCTGAGATCTCGGTCGACGAGGCGCAGCGTGTCATGAAGATTGCTAAGCATCCGATCTCGCTAGATCGCCCGATCGGCGACAGCGAGGATAGCTACTTTGGTGATTTTATCGAGGATGAGTCCTCGGAGAACCCTGTTGAGCGCGCAGGGCAAGGCAAGCTGAAGGAGCGTATTTCTGATGTACTCGAATCGCTGACCTTCCGCGAGCGCGAAATTGTCAAGCTGCGTTACGGCATCGG
>JAKVCF010000110.1 GCA_022447335.1 Planctomycetota bacterium
TGTGGAGGGCTGGGGCCCAGATGTCCTGATCGACGCGGTAGAGCGGGGGTGCGCCGGCGGATGGGGCAGTTGCATTGAGTGTGACGGGGTGAAGTGCGGGTAGCTCGCCGCCGATTAGGCGCCGCACTTCCCCAGCCTGACCGGCGGAAGCTGCGAAGGCCGCTTGAGCCAGAATGGGCTCGGCCGTGGCAAGTGCGCGCTGGAAGTCGCGTGTTGCTTGTATACCGAGCGCTGGCATGGCCTGACTCGCTAGATTCTGCATTTCAGGGATGCGCGCACTCCAGTCGCGGAAGAGATGAGATGACGGGATTTCGCCGCGACCGGTCAGAGTTATGACTTGCACGCTGCGCACTTCGTTCTCTGCGCACTGGCGCTGCAGGTCGTAGAGCGCTCGCGCTAGATCGTTAGCTTCGTTGAATATGCGGTGCGCTGCTATCGGCGTCACTAGTTCGCTGGTGGGGGCGGCGGAACGACCGCGGAACTGTGCTAAGAATCCATCCCATAAACCATTTGCGTCATTTACGAAAGCCTCGCTCGCCAGTCCCAGTGCATATAGGCGAGCCTCACGATCAAAGGCGAAGTAGGCCGTGCCTAGTCCGAATGGATCCTGCAACGGAATACGTAGCACATGCGTCGGCATCAGCTCTCCGGCCGACCCGCGCAGGGTGACTGCATCGAACTGTATGCTCCAAAGGTCGCGCTTACGAAGGGCTGCGTGTCCGGCGATGTTGTCGCGCACGCGGGTTTTCAGATTGAGTTTGATTGGATCAATCGAGGCGACAGAAACTCCCAGTGCCGCGGACATCTGCGATTTTTCGAGTTCTGCGAGCTCGTCGACAGAGGGACCCGAAGCGCAGGCGGGCAACTGGGTGAAAGTAGAGAGCGTGAGGAGCAGGAATGATCGCATCGTCCTTGCGGTATACGCGTAATCGCTGTTAGCGTTCGCATTCTCTGCTTGCGCATGCTCACTTCCCTCCTTATTTCCCTCCTACTTGGCGGAAAGCTTGCCGCTGGTGACCCGCCTGCGCGGCCGAATATTGTCTTCGTGCTGGCTGATGATCTCGGTTGGGCTGAGCTGGGTAGCTACGGCCAGACCAAGATTCGCACCCCGTGTCTCGACGAGTTGGCCGAAGGGGGTATGCGCTTCACCCAGCATTACGCTGGGGCGCCAGTCTGTGCTCCTTCGCGCTGTGTCCTGATGACTGGCATGCATCCCGGGCATGCCTATGTGCGCGACAACACCGAAGGCGGTGGTTGGGGGCCGGACAGTGTCGAGGGGCAGCGTCCGCTGCTTCCCGACACTGCGACGATTGGAACCGTGCTACAGGGCGCCGGCTATGCAACGGCCTGCATCGGCAAGTGGGGGCTTGGCGGGCCCGATTCGACCGGCGCACCCGAGCGCCAGGGATTTGACCACTTCTTTGGCTATCTTTGTCAGCGTCGCGCCCACAACTTCTATCCAACCCACTTATGGAAGGATGGAGAGAAAATCTCACTCAAAGGCAATGAATGGGGGAACCTGGTTGGCGATCACTACGCGCATGATCTGATGACCGAAGATGCGCTTGAATGGGTACGTATAAACCACGATCAACCGTTCTTTCTTTACTTGCCGTACACCATTCCCCATCTTGCGCTGCAGGTTCCTGACGACTCGCTTGCTGAGTACAGTGGTCTTTGGGAGGATCCTCCATACAAGGGGGGTAAGGGCTATTTGCCGCATCCGGAGCCGCGCGCGGCTTACGCAGCCATGGTCACGCGCATGGACCGTGACATTGGTCGCGTGGTTGACTTACTTAATGAACTTGGCGTGCGCGAGAACACCATTGTGATGTTTGCCAGTGACAATGGTGCGACCTTTGACATCGGTGGGGCCGACTCCCCTTTCTTTGATAGTTGTGGCCCCTTTCGTGGTCGCAAGGGAAGTGTGTGGGAAGGTGGTATTCGCGTGCCGTTGATCGCTAACTGGCCCGGGAAGATTGAAGCGGGAAAGGTCAGCGACCACCTCTCGGCTTTTTGGGATTTAATGGAAACCTGCGCTGAGTTGGCTGGCATCGAAGCCCCCCGCAATGACGGTATATCCTTTTTGCCAACCTTGCTTGGGAAGGGGAAGCAGCAACAGCACCGTTATCTTTATTGGGAGTTCCCTGGTTATCGCGGCCAGCAGGCAATGCGATGGGGTAGGTGGAAAGCTGTACGACGTAATCTGGTCAGTGGCGAGATTCGCACCCAGCTCTTCGATATCCGGGAGGATCCAGGAGAATCGCGTGACTTATCCTTAAGCCAATCAGAAGTTTTGGCTCAGATGGAGGTCTGGATGGAGGAGGCGCATACCCCCTCGGCGGAGTATCCGCTGCAGTCGATCGACGCAGAGTTTTCGATCTCTTCTAGTTTTACGAATAGAGATAGGTGATTTACTTGGTTGTAGACAAAGTTCATGATTTTTGGATGAATAACGTTAGTCAGCAGAGGTGAATGCGTCGGTGTTTAGATAATCGAGCGGGTAGCGCACTACCTCGAATAGCGTAGCTACTAGATCAGCGTTGCTCGGTGCGCGGTGTGGAGAAAGGAAGCGCCAGACCTCATTGCCTCCTGGCGTGACCTCGAAAGCGCGGCCCGAATCAGACTCGGTAATCAAAGTATTGCCATTTGGAAGGCGGTGCTGGGAGCCGCAGGTCTCAGAGTAGAAGCCATTGTTTTCTGAACTGCTGAAATCCCAGACTAGGTCCATGCCGGCGGGCACAAACTCCATAATCCGGGACATTCCAGTGCCGTAGTTGTCGAAAATTAGTAGATGGCCATTCTCGAGCACGGTCGGCTGGTGCTGAGCATCCCACAGGCCAGTCTTTGCCCAGACCACACGTTGTTCAGAGAGGTCAATCACTGCGATGGTGTCCATCTCGCGCATCGACACCATTACCTGGCCGGCTTTCCAGCTCTTGGGTGCCAGTGTGCTGGGCTCACTTAGCACTTCGATGGTATTGGTATGCAGGATGTCGCCGAATGCTGGCATTAGGCTGAGCATTGGCGCGTAGTCACTGTTTTCAAAAGCCTCAAGTACTGACTGACGGGCCAGTTCTTCACCTGTTTCCGATAGCACCACAATGAAGTCTTCGATGATCGGGCGCTCGGGGTGAATACGCTCCAGTACCTGGCGCTCAGATGCGATGGCGTAAATCTTGCCGTCTTCCTGGATTTCAAAATCGTGGTGGAATCCGTTTTCGTGCTTCCAGATCAGGTTCGAGTCTTTGTCGAAGCGCGCTAGCCAGCTGTGGCCACCGTAGACCACAGTCAGCTCACCATTTGGCGCCAATTGTGCGCGACGAAAACGCGCGCGTAACTGGCGTGCAGCTTCCTCCGGGAGCTCGGCAGCCAAGTTGTACTCCCAGCGGTGAATCTCCTTGCCGTCCATATCCATCAACACCGCTAATTCGGCGTGACCGCTGGTGTAAAGGTTGAGGCCTTGCCAGGATCGTTTGGCGTCGTGGCGCACTACGCCGCTGTCAGCTTCTGCGAGCTCGCTGCCGTCGGCATAACCCATTTCGGCCAAGTTCTGCACCTGTGTTGCGTTGGACTTGGGTTGCCCCGGTCGGCGGAAGCGCGCCTCGGTTTGCCGCATTGCCGCGCTGCGAAGCGAATCGAAGCTACCATCAAAGGGGAAGCGCAGATTGTGGTAGGCCCAGCCGCCGTAAACCGTTCCAACGGCCAAAGTCAGCAGGGGGAGAGCGAAGAGCAGGGTGCGACGCATGGTGTCCAGCGGCTTTAGAAGTCCGGACAGCATAGAGGCCGAGAGGTCGGAAAGTGGTGGGAACCGCTTAGGTCTCAGCATACCTTGTCTCCGAGCGAGGGGGTGGTCCCCACCTCACCCGCGGCATAGCGATGACTAATTTCGGGTCGACTGTGCCGAGGTAGACTTGGAAAATGAGTTTTTCCTTCCCTAGTAAGCAGGCCCCCCTGCTGATTTTTGCCTCGGCGACTTTGGTCGCTTGTGGCGGGGAAGAAGCGTTCAGTGTCGGTATGCCGAGCGAGGCTCAGAATGGCAACCAGTTGCTTTTCGTTTCTGATGGGCCGGGTCGACCGGCTGAGTTGCAGGATGAGTTGGCGCGGCGCGATGCCGAAGTGGATGGCTGGGATACCGAGGTACTTCACGATCATGCCAAGCATGCTCTGAAGGGGTGGATGCACGACCTGCTCAATTTAGAGGTTAGTGCCGAGAAGCTAGCCGCGTATGCATCCAGTGGCTTCGAATCCAGCGCTTCCCTGGTGCGCGGAGGATTGCCAGAGCTGAGGGATGCCCGAGGTTGGATTGTTCGCCGCGCTGAAAATCCGAGCGAAGAACTCTTTGGCTTTGCAGACTTGAATACGGCTTATCGCGCACGTGTCGCGGGGTCAGATCGGGCATACGCGGATATCAAAATCATCGGTGTTGAAGTGATCGATGCCGAGCAATTTTCTACCGAGGCTTATGTGCAGACCTTGGTGACGCGATCTGGTGGCGCACCACTCCAGTTCAACCATGAATGGAATCTCTATTGGGAAGGCACGCCAGAGACCGATCGTCCGAAGTTGGTGCGCATCGAGACGTTGTCCTATGAGGAGGTTGAGGGGCCGCGTCCATTGTTGGGCGACCTGACGGAGCACCTATTTGGAGATTTTGAGTGGTTCGACTCAGAATTTCGGCTCGGTGCTGGCGAACTTTACCGACGCAAGGATCGATTGGCTGGTAACTCGTACATGGGATGGCAGGGGCTGGCGATTGGCGACGTCAACAACGACGGTTACGAGGATATTTATGTTTGTCAGCCAGGTGGTTTGGCGAACCGCCTCTTCCTGCGGCAGCCTGACGGCAGTGTGCAGGAAGTCGCAGGACAAGCAGGCGTAGCCTTCATGGACAACACCCGTGGCGCCCTGTTGCTCGACTTGGATAACGACGCGGATCAGGATCTTATCGTTTCGATGGGGCCGAACCTCGTGATTGGTTACAACGATGGGCGCGGTCGTTTTCCCCATCTGACACCGCTGGTCTGCGAAGGTTCAGCCTTTGTGCATAGCCTGACAGCGGCCGATATCGATCGAGATGGAGACCTTGACTTGTATGCCTGTCGTTACAACCTTGTTGGCGAAGCGGGCGCACTAGGTGGGGGATTGCCGGTTCCATATCACGATGCGGACAATGGCGGTGAGAATGTGATGTGGAGAAACGACGGGCGTGGGATGTTCACCGATGTCACGTCAGCATGGGGCCTGGATCAGAACAACACTAAGTTTTCACTGGGCGCGATTTTCGAGGACTTTGACGAAGACGGAGACCTGGATCTTTACGTTACCAATGACTTCGGTCGTAACAACTACTACCGCAATGGTGGTGGTCGATTTTCCGACGCCGTCAATGAATCAGGGCTTGGCGAACTCGCGGCTAGTATGGGGGCGAGTGCGGCCGATTTTGATCGCGATGGCGATATGGATATCTATCTTTCGAATATGTTCAGCTCAGCTGGATTGCGCATCGTGACGCAGGAAGACCATTGGCGTCCCGGCGAGCGTGAATCTGCCGATGAGTACCTCAGTCATGCGCGCGGAAACTTCCTGCTCGCCAATCAGGGTGATGGCACATTTGTCGACCGAACTGACGTGGCGGGAGTCGAGCTTGGTCGCTGGGCCTGGGGCGCACGATTTGTCGATTTCGACAATGACGGCTTCGACGATATTTATGTGCCGAATGGCTTTATTACTGGTCCCGACACAGGGGACTTGTGAAGTTTTTTCTGGCGGCGCGTGGCGTCGCAAAGTCCTGACAAAGAAGATACGAATGCGGCAGCTGATCCATATTTGGAGTCGTGGTCGGCGATGACTCACCTCGTGATGGAGGAAGGTGCATCATGGAGTGGGCGTGAGAAGAACTGTGTTTTCCTCAATCTGACAGATGGGCGTTTTTCCAATATTTCAGCGGCATCGCATGCGGATTACGCTGATGACGCGCGTGCTGTTGCGTTGATTGACTGGGATCACGATGGAGCTCTCGACCTAGTGCTGAAGAATCGATCAGCGCCGCGGCTGCGTATGTTGCGCAATCAGGCTGCTACCGACTCACATTGGATTCAATTCAAATTGCGCGGTACCGGTAGTAGTAACCGCGATGCGATCGGATCACGCGTGCGCGTAATCCGAGGCGAAGAGAGTCCTCGCGTGAGATCATTGCGTGCTGGTGATGGTTATCTGTCACAGAGCACGCGATTCATGCACTTTGGACTTGGTGATTCGGATGAGGTTTGCGTAGTCGAAGTCGTGTGGCCAGACGGTCAAGTGGAGCGTTATGAAGGTTTGGCGGTCGACCGCATTTGGCGTTTGGTGCAGGGGGCTGGACATGCAGTCGAAGTGAAGCGTGAGCGGGCTGTTTCGATAGCTGGCGCACCGACTTCGGCGATAGGAATGTCCGAAAGTGAGGCGCGCCGTATTGTGCTAATTGACAGGCTGCCGATGTCGGCCTTTCCCTTGCCCTCGTATGATCGGCCGGAGCGCTCCGTCGCCGACTTCGAGGGTGGCCCGATGTTGATCAATCTCTGGGGCTTATCTTGTGCAAATTGCTTCAAGGAGCTTGCGGAGTTCCGCGATGCTTCGGGTCAGTTGCAGGCCGCGGGGCTGCGTGTGGTGCCACTCTCCACAGATCCGGTTGAGCAGCAAGATCGTGCACGAGAGGTCATCGGAAATCTCGGTCACGGAGTGCTAGCGGGTCCGACTAACCCGAAGCAATTCGCATGGTGACCATGAACCCCGAAGTTACACCGGCACAGCTCGACCGCTTGCTAGACGAGATTCTTGAGGTCGCGGGAGACCTACCGACCAATACACCATCGATTGCTGATCAGCGACGCATGGCTGCGTCACGCGTAGCGAGCTTGTCATAAAAATCGGCTAGGGCCCCGTGTCCGGCGGCGCGCAGGCCTTGGGCCAACCCGCGAAAGCCACGCGTACGAGTTGCCAACCAACGGCCGCTCTCAAGCTGACCCGTGAATCGGTTGTCAGCGCGCATGCGCCCAATGCTCGCCACATCGTTTAGCAAGGTTTCGACCGATACCGGACCCTGATAGACCACGCAAACACGACCCTGTGCATCTAGTAGCAAACTGCTCGGCAGATAACTCGGAGCACTTGCGCCCAGTATTTCACTGAAGAGTAACTGCAGCGCCTCGTATTGCTTCGGGTCAGTCGGACCCGCCAGCACTCCGTGACCGAGCTTTCCGATGACCTCTCGTGCACGATCTTGCTGCTCAACCGGATCTGTAGAGAGCGGCACCACACGCAGCCCTGCGGCCTGCAACCGATCCGAAGCATCGCGGAATTCCGCGAGCTCCTTGAAGCAATTTGCGCAAGATAGGCCCCAAAGATTGATCAACGTCGGGCCACCCTCGAAGTCGGCGACGGAGCGCTCCGGCCGATCATACGAAGGCAAGGGAAAGGCCGACATCGGCAGCCTGTCAATTAGCACAATGCGGCGCGCCTCACTTTCGGACATTCCTATCGCCGAAGTCGGTGCGCCAGCCATCGAAACAGCCTGCTCACGCTTCACTTCGACTGCATGTCCAGCCCCCTGCACCAAACGCCAAATACGGTCGACCGTCAAATCTTCATAGCGCTCCACTTGACCGTCTGGCCACACGACTTCGACTACGCAAACCTCATCTGAATCACCAAGTCCAAAGTGCATGAATCGCGTGCTCTGTGACAGATAACCATCGCCGGCACGCAATGATCTCACGCGAG
>JAKVCF010000111.1 GCA_022447335.1 Planctomycetota bacterium
CCTGGTCGGTTGGGAATTTCTTGGCGGACGAGGGGGCCGAGCTGTTGCTAACCACGCGTGAAGCTGCGTACATTCAACCGATAGGTGGGCGTCCGAAGAAAGTTTACGACGCGCCGATGTTGCTGGACTTGCCGAGTGAGACCGCGCTGCCCGTGCTGCGCGAAGTGGCCGACTTTGACGGCGATGGTCTGGATGAAATTGTACTTCCGACGCGCGAGGGCTACGCAATCCTCGGCGGTGATGGCGTCGTCGTTGCCGAAATTCCCTGGCAGCCACGGGAGGGGCGCCGTCCGGCGGCACAGCGAGCACTTTTTGGGGGCGCAGCTACCGCGACGATGTCGAATCGAGGGCTCTCGGACCTCTTTGTGCCCGAAGAAAGTCCGGGGGTTGTCAGTCGCCCGCCTCTACTGTTCACCTCTTCCGTGCTTCCACGCCCAACATTAGAGGATTTGAACGGAGACGGCCTACTGGACTTCAGCTTCTTTTCGCGTGATCACATTCGCGTGCACCTGCAGATGGAAGATGGTCAGTTTTCGCGAAGTCTTTCGCAGCGTATTGATCTACCGGATGCCAAGTCGCAGGACAACGAAGATCTACGTTGGGGGCATTTTGGTGGCGGCCCAGAGGCTGACTTACTACTCGTGCGCAGCAATGGCGATCTGGGGGTTAGCTACGACTGGCAGATTCGTGTCTGGTTTGACGTTACGAGGAAGGAAGAGCTTGGCGAACCGGATCACTTCCGCAAAGTCGAGGGTTCGTGGATGCGTATCGACATTCTCGATATGGATGGCGATGGGCGATCAGAGCTCGGCGTATCGGTTTGGCGGCTTAGCCTAGGGTTGACGCTGCGTGACCCGGAAGTTGCGCACAGTATTTTCATTTTCCGTCCGAAAGCTGAAGGTTTGGGATGGGAAACACGTGCCGCGCTTGCTAGTAATCGTGACTATGGCGTGGATGACCTAGAATCCTTTGCGGTGGTGCCGACTTTCCCCGGGGATCTGACTGGCAACGGAACCGCGGATACGCTGCAAAGTACGGGCGAGGGCGAGCTGGAACTGCGCCCTATTTACTTGGGCGAACGCCCCGAGGTCGGCGATCCACGCTGGCGTGTACCTGTTGATGCGCTTGCCGCATACGTGCGCGTGCGTGATATGAATCAAGATGGTGTCGGAGACCTCCTCGTCACCCATCTAGATCACTGGGAGGTTTATCTCAGTCGACGATGAGTGCGCACGCTTTTCTTGCCTTGAGTTTCGTTGTCAGCGGGGGGGCCACGAGCGCGTTCGCTCAGCAGGATCTGCTGCCGGGTGCGCCGATCCGTATCGCTCCAGTGCCTGAAAATTTGGCAGCCGTCGATCTTGATGGTGACCGAAGGGTCGAGCTGGTTTCGGTACAGGATGGACAGGTTTGCTTGCTGGTTGGTGGGGTATGTGATCCGTTGCCGATTCCGGGCCGCGCCACACTGTGGACGGCTGCTGATTGGAATCGTGATGGTCGAAACGAGATGCTCGTACTGGTAGATGGCAAGACTTTGCAGAAAGTCGAGCTTGTGGACGGTTCGATGCAGCTTGGCGCCGCGTTGGCAGAGGGGCTAGATGGCACGCCGCCACTCGGCATTCGTCCGGCCTCTTTTTTGCGTGATCTGGATGAGAACGGATATCCCGACCTGATCGTTCCGCGCGCCGACAAGGTTTTGATTTGGCATGGTACGAGAGAGGGTTTGGTGCGCGGACCAGAAGTAGGTGGTCTTGTGCGTCTAGCCTTGGAAGTCGGCGACAGAAACGAGGGCTTGCTCAGCAAGTACTCGCGCACGATGATTTTGCCCGAGCCCGATACGGCTGATGTAAGCGGCGACGGTACGCCGGATCTGCTGGTACGTTACGAAGATCAGGTGCGGCAGTACATCGCGAGTGCTGATGGTTTTCCGGGAGTGCCTTCAGTTCAGATCGAACTAGACCAGTTTCGCGAGGAGTTCGACGAGGCCACGATCGACTTGGGCAATCTAACCAAGCTGCTGAAGTTCATTGTGGTTGATGAATGGGCCGATCTCAATGACGATGGCGCCTTGGATCTACTGGTACTTTCGGCTGGTAAAGTCCGCATCTTCCTGGGCGATAAACTGGGAGTAAGTCTCGAGCGTAATAAGCGTCCGGTGAAGCTAGACGGTAATATTTTCTATGCCAAGGCGGCCGAAATTAGCGGCGATGGTATTCCAGACTTGGTGCTGGTTGGAATCGAGGACTTGGGTCTTGCGGATCTCGCGATCTCTTTCATCACCAGCTTTAAGATGCGGTTCTACTTTTACGTTTTCCGTGGTAAGGGAGACGGGAGCTTTCATCCGCGCGTCTACAAGGAGAAGGCTGTCGTGGTAGAAGGTGGGCGCTTGCTCAGTCTGATTGAAGACAATCGCGATCAGCTCGCTGCGATGCGCGAGTCGATCGTGCGTATCGCTGATATTGACGGCAGCGGTAAGGTCGACGACCTAGTCTTGCTTGACTCTACTGGCAAGCTCGGTGTGTGGTACAACGCATCGCCTTCGGATACGCCCTTTGGCGATTTGGCAGAGGGCTTCTTGCGGCGTGCCTTTGGAGAACGCGGGCAGCTCGAAGTCGATGTTGGCACGCTCACAGAATGGGTGTTGGGTCGTACCTCAGCGCTTATTGCGCAGACGCGTGACGCGCCGCCGGATTGGAGTGTGCACATGCCTGAAGGCTGGAAGACGCCGCACGGGTTGGTGGCGCGCGATTTTGACGGTGATGGCCGGGACGAGGTCTTGGTGCTGAGGCGATGGACACCTCCGACCGAAGAAGGCGCAGAATCTTCCGGTCCCGAGTTGGATGGTTGGTTGCTTGATCCGCCGGGCGGAATCTAGCGCGTATCACGCATCCAGAGAGCCTTCAGGTACTCGCCTTCCGGGAAGTCGAGTCCGACAGGGTGGTCTGGGCCAGCGCCACTCTTGCGTAGAACTTGCAGCGGGGCGAGGCGCGCGGATCGGCGCACTGTTTCCTGCAGCTCGAGCGAAGTCAGTAGGCCGCTGCATGAGCAGGTGAGGTAGTCACCGCCCGGGGCCAGCCCCCCGATTGCCAGTTTGTTGATGTCGTGATAGCGCGCGACGCCCTCTTCCCAGCTGCGACGATTAGGGATGAACTTAGGCGGGTCGACTGCGATCAGGTCGAATTGTCGCTCATTGCGCTGTAGTTGACGTAGATAACTGAAAGCATCGGCATGCACGAATTTAGTACGCCGCGCCACTGCGGCGCCGTTGAGGTTGGCATTGCGTTTGGCCTGTGAGATGGCGTCTTCATCCAAATCGATGGCGAGCACATCGTCTGCACCGCCCATCGCTGCGGAAAGTGAGAAGCCCCCTGTATAGCTGCACACATCCAGTACGCGCTTGTCTTTTGCGAGTGCGGCGAAGCTTGCTCGGTTCTCGCGTTGATCGCAGAAGAATCCGGTTTTGTGGCCGCGCGCGAAGTCGAGTTCGTAGCGCACACCGCCTTCATCGATGCGCAGGAATGGAGGAGCACCATCGGAACGCTTGGTACCTGGACGTTCGCCTTCTGCGCGAGCGGACCGCTCGTCGAAGGCGATTTGAAAGTGCTCGGTTCCGAGCGCTTCATGCAGTGTAGGTAGGATCGCGCGGAATAGGAGGACGCTCCCTAGGCTGTGTGCTTCTGCCGCCAAGATGGGTCCGTAGCGATCGACGAGCAGGCCAGGAAAGCCGTCAGCCTCCCCGTGTAGTACACGGCAGACTTCGTTTGGAATCGAGGGGTCGTCCAGGCGGCGCTGTGCGGCACGCTTCGCACGAACGCGCAAATCCTCGAGCGTGAGGGGGTCTGTCGAGCGGCTGAGCAGGCGCAGTGAAATCTGCGAACGTGGATGGAAGAGTGCCCAGCCGAGGTGCTCGCCCTCGCCGTCGCGTACGGAAACCAGGCCGCCGGCTTGCGCATCGTCGCCGACGCGGCGCACGTCTTTTTGAAAGACGCGTGGCCCGCGTAGGCGGTCATAAAGCTGAGCCCAGGCGTCGGGGCTTGGCGGGGGGAAGAGGGGCTCCACGGTTAGGCCTGCCAGTAAGCCATGCGGCGATTGTATCCTGTCGCGCGTGTCGGATCGCACCTCGCAGTACGAGCGGATCGCATTTGAGGACCTCAATTACAACAGTTATTTGAAGGTCCCTGAGCTGCTGCAGCTCCAGCAGCTCCAGAGCGAGCCCCCGCATCATGATGAGATGTTTTTTATCATCATCCACCAGAGCTTTGAGCTCTGGTTCAAGCAGATATTGCATGAGACGGATCTTATGGTGCGTGGCTTCCGCAAGGGTTCGATGGCCCGAGTTCTGAAGGTTATCGAGCGCATTAATGCGATCTTGTCTTGCCTATGCGATCAAATCCAGCTCCTGCATACGCTGACGCCGGCGGAGTTTGCGGGCTTTCGTGAGCGCTTGGGAACTGGGAGTGGTTTTCAGTCCATCCAATTCCGCGAGATTGAGTTCGCCTATGGGATTCGCGAGAGCTTTTTTCTTCAATTTTTCGAGAACGATCCAGCGGCTCATGCGCGATTAACGGCGCGAGCCGAAGCGCCAAGCGTTTACGACGAGTTCCTGCAGGCGCTGCATACGGCGGGGTATCCGGTGCCGGATCACCTGCTGACTGGGCAGGGTGCGGCCGCGCGCGAGCTTGATGCAGATCTGGTCAAAGTCTTGCATGCACTTTATAAGGAGCCAGAAGATAACTACCACTGGATCCTGGTCTGCGAAGCATTGCTAGATCTCGATATGCTAGTTAGTAAGTGGAGGCAGGTGCACATTCTGATGGTTTCGCGCACGATTGGCGGTCGTAAGGGCACCGGAGGCTCGACGGGCAAGGCCTTCCTCGAGCAGCGTGTACATCACCGCTTCTTTCCTGAACTCTGGGAAGTGCGCAACAGTTTCTTCCAGCCTCCGGATTCCCATTGATCCCTTTGCGACCCATTCGATGAACGAAACCTACCTGCTTACTGGTCGTCATGCTCTGGTGTGTGGTGCCAGTTCTGGAATCGGTCGCGCGACCGCGCTCGCGTTGGCTAGTCATGGTGCTCAAATCACAGCGCTTGCTCGATCTGGCGATAAGCTCGGAGAGCTGATTCCTGAATTAGAGGCGGCGGGCGCATCTGGCGCGCGCGCGCTGAAATGCGATCTGTCATTGCATGATTCAGTGCAGGATGCCCTGGATCGATTGGTGCTAGACGTCGGTCCTGTGCACATTTTGATTAACAATGCAGGCGGGCCACGGGGTGGCCCGATCCTCAACGCTTCGGCTGAAGAGTTCACGCACGCCTTTCACCTGCATGTGCTGACTGCGCATCTGCTGACACGCTCGTTACTGCCGGGTATGACCGAGTCTGGCTTTGGTCGCATCGTCAATATCATTTCGACCTCGGTGAAGGAGCCGATCGCAGGGCTGGGTGTGTCGAATACCATCCGTGCGGCGATGGCAGCTTGGGCGAAGACAGTCAGCAAGGAGTTGCCATCTGGCGTCACGATTAACAACGTGCTACCGGGATTCACCGCAACGGATCGACTGAGCTCGCTGAAGGAGCAAATTGCAGAGCGGCGTTCAATTCGGCCCGATCAGGTCGAGGAGGAGTGGTTATCCACTGTCCCGGAGGGTCGATTGGCTCGGCCCGAAGAGGTTGCGGCGCTCGCGGCCTTCCTATGCACTCCAGCCGCCGCCTACGTGCGCGGCCAGTCGATTGCGGCCGATGGAGGTCGGCTGAACAGCATCTGATCTCGGTATTCTGAGGAAGCATGGAGTTCGACATCTTTTTCTCGATCAGCCGCACCCCCGTGGCAGGGGCGCTGCCGAGCGAGGCTCAGATGTTCCGCAACTTCTTCGAGCAGGTGGTGGCGGCGGATGTGCTCGGTTTTGGGGTTGCTTGGGTGGCAGAGTCGCACCTCTCGACGGAGGTGCAGAAGCGCAATCGCCGTCCTGTCGTGCCGCATTGGCAAGGCGAGGTCGGATTGAACGTTGATCTCCCTCAGCTTGCGCAGCGCGTGTGGTCCATAACCGAGCGCATTGAGGTGGGGGCCGCGGTGATGAACATCGTTTGCAATGGCGGTCCGGTTGCTGCGGCCGAGCGCATTGCTGCTTGCTGCGCTCTCCATGGCTGGGACCCGGAAGAGCGCCGCCGCCTGCACGTCGGATTTTCCGCCGGTCGTTTCGAGTTCATGAATCGTGCTTATGGCATTGATGCGCGTGATCCGGTCGAAGTGGCGGCCTGGCCAGCGCTTAAGGGCAAGATCTTTCGTGAGGCGGCGACAATCTTCTTGCGCCTGCTGCGGGGTGATGCGCTGAGCAGCGACGACAGCGTGGAGACGACGATGTCGCGTAAGGATTTTCGCAGTGACGAAGATTGGCACGCCGTCCGCGCAGCTTATGAGCAGATGCACGGTGAGCCAGCTCCGGCATCCATTTCGATTGCGCCACGCTGGAATTTCGAAGAGCTCAAAGTCATACCAGAAGACTGGCGGCGTGAGTTGTGCGTGCCTATTGTTGGCTCGCATGATCCGGTTCTGCAGGAAGAGCTAAACAAAATCCTTCCGGTGCAGGTTTTTAATCTTTCGATTACCAAGCCCGAGGTCATTGAGGCGACGCACCAGCGTATGGCGGAGGCCTTCCATCCCGTTGGGGGGTCTTGGAAGCGCAGCTACATGCCACGTACGGTCTTCGTCTTCCTTAATGACGAAGAAGGGTTGAGTGCAGATCAGCAGAGTTCCGCCGCGCGTGCCGAGGCGGATTCGGCGCTTGGTGAATACTGGAGAGCTTTGGAGGGAACCATTGATCCGAACAAGGTTTCGGGCGCGGCGAACAATGCACTGATTGGTAACCCGGACGAAGTCGCAGAGCAGATTCGTGATCGCTTTCATGCTGAGGATCGACTTATGCTCTGGTTTGATTTTTTTAACCACGACTCGAAGCGTGTCATCCGCAATATGCGGGCATTCATGGAGAAAGTGGCGCCGCAGATCGGTGCGACGGGGGGTGGGGTATGAGTTCCCCGCGCGACGCTCTCTATCCAAGAAGCCCGCTGGGTGAACAGGAAGAAGGCATTCCGACCGGACGTGATGTCGAGTGGGAGCCGCTGGTGGATTACCGCCGAGCAGGCGTCAGTGAGACCACTATTCACGGAGCCGTGGCTTGGGCAGTTGGTGGGTCACAGGGTCAGCTGGATCGGGGCCGCGTGGTTCACTCCTTCGGAGGCAATGTGCTGTGTTATGGGCGGAGCATGATGAAGCCGCTGATGATGAAGGTCTTTGCTGAAGAGCTCGAGCATCAGTTGGACTGGAAGCAGCGCGCGATTTCGGTTGCGAGCCATAACGGTGATGCGCAACACGTTGCTGCTGCGCAGTCGATTCTGTCCGAGTCAGAGTGGGGCTTCATGCAGACTCCGCTGGATGTTCCGTTGATGCAGTTTGGGCGGCAGGTGCGTCGCCCGCGTCGTTGGTTTCATACCTGCTCGGGCGAGCATGCAGCCCTGCTCGCGGGTTGTGCGCAGAAAGGTTGGGAGCAGGTTGGGTACATGCTTCCGCACCACCCTTTCTTCCAGGCTTACCTTGACGAGGTGCGGCGATTTTTGGGGGCTGATTGGCGACCGTTGCGCGTTGCGCGCGACGGTTGCGGCTTACCTACTGTTTCGAACACCGTGGGAGAACTTGCGCAGCTTTATG
>JAKVCF010000112.1 GCA_022447335.1 Planctomycetota bacterium
CCGCACCTGTGGATGCTCTTGAAGCAAACTTCCGGGGCAGCTCTCGTCGATTGGACCTTCAATCGACGCAGCAACGGCTTCGGATTTTTCGGCACCAAAAGCCATAATCACGATCTGTTTAGATTCAAGAATCGTGCGAAGACCCATCGTAATCCCACGCGTCGGCACGACCTCCGGCGCAAAAGCGGATGCCGCACGCTCGCGCGTGACTACCTCTAACTCGACTAAATCCGTGCGACTGTCGCGAGCAGTGCCCGGCTCGTTGAAGCCAAGATGGCCATTTAGCCCAATTCCAAGAATCTGGACTGCAATCCCTCCGGCCGCGCGAATCGCAGTTTCATAGGCCGCACAATGCAGCGCAATAGAATCGGGTGCGACCTCGCCTGACGGAATGTGAGTGCGCGTTGGATCGAAGTTTGCCGGCTCAAATAGTTGTTCGCGCATGAAGCGCGCGAAAGACTGCGCGTGGCTCGGCGCTATCGGCCAGTACTCATCGAGATTAAACGTGCGTACCCGAGACCAGTCCACATCACCAGCCTCATACGCTCGCACCATCGCCACGTACAGCTCACATGGAGTACGTCCAGTCGGGAATCCCAGCACGACCTCTGGCTCATCACGCACGCGCGCGACCAGCTCGGACGCAAGCGCCCGTGACGCTGCACGCACATCGGCAAAAACCTCAACTGAGAGAGCTGTCATCAGAAGGGAAGGATCGTCTTCGAGTAGGATGGGAACGTGGAAAAGAATCTGCCACAAGAAGCCGTGCTCGCGGAGGGTCGCGCTCAGGCGCTAGCCCCACTGGCTGACGCGCTCCACGCCAAGGGTATCGATGCGCGGATCGTACTCGCGCCCGGCGCGAACCCCAACCACTGAGGCGGTGGCAAGATGAGGCTCGTGGTCGCGAGCCAGAATGCACCCTGGGCTGCCCGATTCCTGCAGATGATTCAGGCTGAAGCCATAGCCACCCAAGATCACTCAGACGCGGTCCGTCTCGATGCGGAGAAAACGACATGCCCTGCATGTAAATCAGAGTTTGAAACAAACGCGCTCTCTGAAAACGGTGGCCGCTGCCCAAGCTGCGGATTACAACTCGTAGGCAACTAGAACGTTGTGGCGAACTCGCGCAGAATGAAGCTGACTCATCCATCGTACGATGGCATGCACTGCAAGATATCAGCGAAAAATGACGAAGTTGTGCGATCACCCGCGCGGCTTGCGCTTACCAGACGACTTATTCGATGATCGTGCACCACTCGACTTTGGGCGAGACTGACTCGGACGCGAAGAGCTCGGCTTCGGCCGGCTAGCGCTGGCCCTTGGACGTGAAGAGCTCGGCTTCGGCGCAGCAGAGCGAGGCTGTGTGCGCGAGGGCTGACTACGCGGCTGTGGCAGCGAGCCATTCTGCGAAGAGTTCCAACGCGAAGAGTTCTTGACGCTCGGGCGAGGTGGCGCAGGGTTTTTCTGCGAAGTGCCATTCAAGCCAAAGCCCGTCGCACCATTACCCAGACGATTGCTGGCTGAACCGCTCGAACGCGGGGGCAAAACAGTTCCGGGCCGGAGACTCGGCGAAAGGCTCGAACGAAATCCACCGTTGGCACGTGAGCTCGCCGAGTCGCCTTGGCTTGTACGCGGGAGTGGCAAAATGCCGCCATTTCCGCCCCCACTATCGCCTGAACCGGAGCTCCAGCGCGAAGAGTTCTTGATGCTAGGGCGAAGCGGCGCAGGGTTCTTCTGCGAAGTACCGTTCAAGCCATAACCTGATTCGGGACTGCCAAGTCGCGCCGAAGCAGTCGGATGATAAGCGTTGAACGTGCGCCCACCCAGACCACCACCCGGAGCTGGAACACCGCCATTCTGATCGCGACTCATGGCGCCACCGCCAGTCGATCCGCCACCACCTAGAGAATCGCCATCGACCAAATCGGAATCGCTGCCGCTATCAACAAAGACCACAATGATCGGCGCGTCGTCGTCTTCCTCACCAATATTCCCGTTGCCGGTTGATCCACCTGTGTCGTCGTCACCATCAATCACGAAGGCATCGGCTATTAAGGGACTCGGGGGCCCCCCACCGTTATCGCCGCCACCGCTAGAACCACCCCCCGAATTACCGGAGCCATCTGAACCATGGTCGTCGTGATGGTGGTCATCGCAGTGCAGGTGCCAGTACCACCAAGGCCACGGGCTATACCATCGAAAACCAGGGTGCCAGTACGGGTCCCACCACGGGCTCCACCACGGATCCCAAGTGGAATAGTAGTAGGTGATATAGCCGTCCGTGTATGTGTCGCCGTAGTAATCGCCAACATACTCGTCGAGATAGAGTGGAACCGAGGCCTCAATGTCTTGATCGCCTTCGTCATAGACTCCGTTGCCATTCTCATCAACGGCCACCCAATAGCCGTTGGCCACGCCCATCGGAACCGGCACGTACCTAGGCTGCGGCCCTTGTCTTACTGGATCTGATGAACAGGCCGCGCCCAGCAAGCTGAGCAATCCCATGACCAGGAGAGTCGATGACAACTTCTGCATCACCATCACCTTAACCGAAATCTAGCTTGGCCCCGGCTTGATTGTGGCGCTGCAAGTGCCCTAAATAGCTCGTAACCACTGCCTATTGGGGCTCCATGCCTCGTTAGATAGGTCGATTTTCGCTAGGATCCGCGCATGACGATGAGCATGACGCGACGTGGATTCCTAACCGCCGGCGCCGCCGCCGCAACAGCGGCTTCTCTCCCTGCGCTCGGGGCAGCCAAAGCGGTGCCCAACATGAGCAACTGGCGGAAAGCTGTGAAGTACGGGATGGTCGGTGAGGGCGATAGCGTGCTTACCAAATTCCAGCTGGTAAAAGATCTCGGCTTTGATGGCATCGAGTTGGATTCGCCCAATGGCTTAGATCGCCAGGAAGTACTAGATGCACGTGATCAGACCGAACTTCCCATTCACGGCGTGGTCGACAGCGCGCATTGGAGTAAACCTTTCTCACACCCCGATCCAAAAGTTCGCGCCGAAGGAGTCCGAGCACTCGAGATCGCGCTCGACGACTGTAAAGCCTACGGCGGTGACACCGTACTTGTGGTCCCTGCCGTTGTGAAAAAAAATATCAGCTATCGCGATGCCTGGGTGCGATCGCGTGCAGAGATCATGCGCGTGGTACCCAAAGCGGAGGAGATGGGTCTAAATATTTCTTTCGAGAATGTTTGGAATAACTTCCTTTTATCACCACTGGAGATGGCGCAGTACATCGACAGTTTCGGCAGTCCAAATATCGGAGCATACCTCGACGTCGGCAACCTAGTACGTTACGCCTGGCCGCAGCACTGGGTAGAAGTTCTCGGACCACGAATTATGAAAATCGATGTAAAGGGATACAGTCGAAAAAAACAGAGTGAGGAAGGGCTTTGGAAAGGATTCCAGGTCGAAATCGGCGACGATGATTGCGATTGGCCTGCGGGCACTGAATCCCTCACTGAACATAACTTTGAAGGCTGGTTCACAGCTGAGGTCGGCGGCGGTGACCGTGGACGGCTCGCAGATATCGCCGCGCGCATGGACCGCGTGATGGGGAAAGGAAAGTAGAAAATAGTCCCGGCCTCACCCTCAGCAATAGTGGTCCTGCGAACTCATCTCGCCAAATCAAATAAGTCGTCCGCTAAGGATTCACCTGACGATTCTCATACCACTCAACCCATTGCTCAGGCGAACGATCGACGTCTTCACCGGAGACCCCCATCAGCAGGCGTAGCAACAAGTCGCGCAAATTTGTATCGGCCCGCACAGCCTTGATAGTCGAAGCATTTTCGAGATACTCATTGCGCTCGGATCCACCGTTCGAAAAGGAAAACTGAATTTGGCGCAGTGGAATCGGGTCTGATCGATCTACTACAACTTGAATTGAGCCACCTAGGAAACGGAACTTCGCGGGAGCCTTGCGATCGCCAATCGCCATCAGCATCACAAATGGCTTGGGCGCATACTTTGGCAAGTGATTTGCCAACTGAATCGCTGCATTTATACGTGTCTTATCCTCAGCTCGCATTAGGGCCTTGACCCAGTACTCTCGCGCGGCAGTCGGCCGTAATTGCACTGCGGTCGCACCAGCTAAATCAAAGTTGATCCGATTTCCAAATAGGCTCATCTGCTGAACGCGCGCACCAAAGCGGGGATCGTCCATCAGTTGGGCACGCGTCACAAGCAAAGTCACGCGCTGCACCAACGGGTCAGAACTCTCCAGTGCTCGAGACAGAGTTGTCAATGTGAGCTGGCGATCGCCCACGCCGTTTTGCCCAAACGTTACCTCGGAAGCCAAGCGTGCTCCGATCAATAACTTGGACAATCCTTTCTCGGACTGCACGCGTTCCCATAACCAGTCGATGCGGCTCGCGCCCTCAATTCCATCCTCCACTGGGTCAAAGTGGGCTCCCCACACTTCGATCGCCGTCAATGCTGCCCGAACCTCGTCCGCTCGGCTCCGCCGGATCGCCACCTCGGCAATCTCAATGAGCGCGCTCACTTGCCCATTCTCGGCAAAGGTCTCGATGGCAGGCACGAGACTAGCGTCAGGAGCCGCACGTAGTGTCGCCATCCATGCACGATCGCGTTTGCGCTCCAGCACCACTGCAACCGGGTCAGTCGGCGTGTGATAGATACCGAAGGGAGTCACAAGATCGAGCGCGCCGCGCATGGGGCGCTCAGAGACCTCGACCTGAACACCCGATCGGGTCATGGCAAAGAGGTCCGGCGGCGGCGCGGCGGCAGGCTGCTGCCAAGCTGTAGCGCAGGTGAGAACAAGCAAGCACACCATCCCTCTACTCTGACTGATACTGCGGGAATACCGCAAGTGAATCCCTGTCGCTAGGCTGGGCGCATGGCACGCTCCCCGTTCGGCCTCCCCTTGCCCGTTCTGTGTGCACTTCTGCTTCTTTCCACTGCCGCCCCCGGCGCGCAGCGCAAGAAGAAGGAAGAGCCTCGTCCACTTAGCGAAATGGGAATCCTGAACCAGGATCCACAGCCGATCGGAGATCCCGCACTAGGAAAATTCGCTGAACGCTTCCCGGACCAAGAATGGCTCTACTTAGAGACGGCGCACTTTCGCATCGCCAGCTCGATTGAAAAAATGAAGCTATCGGGCAAGGACAAAAAGCGGCTCGCACCTGATCTGGAGGCGCTTGCACCTTATTTTCCTTCGCTCGGCATGAAACCAAGCGCCTTGCCACCCGAGGTTTACTTAGCACTAACTGGCATGCGCCTTGAGAAATTATATGCCAGCTTCCAGAAAATCGCGCAGGTCAATGATGCCGACTTCCCCGAATCGCGAGCTGCGCAAAAAGGGCAGGGTGCCTATATGGGTGATGGGCCTTACCTAGGTGAGCGCGAGAAGTATGAAGTTGTACTGCACGCCGATCGATTGGACCACATGGAATTCACAGAGTGGCAGCGTGGCATCCGCGCTAATGACACTGTGCGTTGGCATAATCGCACTCCAAGTAAACTGATCGTGTCAATGCCATGCGTAGATGGAGACCTGCGACAGGATCGTTGGCTTTGGCCACACCTCGCGCACAACATGGCGCACATGCTCTTCGATGGATACAAATTCTTTGCATACGATCCACCGCTCTGGCTGTCGGAAGGGTTAGCGCTGTGGTTTGAGAAACACATTGAACCTGAGTCGTTCACGCGTGATGGTGGAGAAGGGGTCTTTTTCGAGCCCGACCGCTCGAAAGACTGGAGCGAGGATGCGCGCAAGTTGGTCAAAAAAAAGGACCACACCTCGATCGCTAAGCTTTTAGCCGCGCGTGGGCCGGCCGACCTGGATCGCACGGCAAATGTGACTGCCTGGTCTATAACTGTCTTCCTAATCGAGAAACATCCGGACAAGTACGCCCAGCTAATCGGCGCAGTTAAGGCGCAGCTCGATGATCAAGGCTATCCAACTGGCAGCAAGTTGCCCGCCCTTCAGCGGGAGCAAATGCGCAAACTCTGGGGCTGGTCGCCAATGCAGCTCGAAGAGGCTTGGGTGGCCTGGGTAAGCGGCAAAGACGAAGAAGAGCTTGAGTAGGTCAGATTAGCCAAGCAGCGTCGACATTGTGACTGCGACAACCGCCACAACGACGCTAAGCCCTGATCCCACCACCACGAAGTCCCGCGTCGTGTAGCCGCCAGGCTTTGCCACCATGAGATTGCACTGGTGCGCAAAGGGCACAACGTAAGCACAACTGCAACCATAGGCGACGGTCAGCAGAGCCGCCGAAGGAGTGAGCCCGAGCGGCTCAGCAGCCTTGACAGCAACCGGCCACAGGATCACAGCTGCCGCAGCGTTACTACTGGTCACGCTGATCAAAGCAGCAAGCAAAAAGAGGCCTGCAAGAACCGCGGGCGCACCCACCCAAGAAGACGCACCCACCATTGTGTCGGCCACAAGATCAGCAACGCCGTGAGATTCGAGCGCTATTCCAAGCGGGATAGTGCCAATGATGAGCGCAAGTACACGCCACTCAACGAAACGCCCCGCCTGATCTGCAGGCAAGCAACCGGTCAGCACCATCAACAATGCGCCAGCTAGTGCACTCATAGCGAGCGGCGCCCATCCGAACAGCGGTGGCAACAACGCCACCGCCAAACAAAGTAAAGCAAGTGGAGCCTTACGGAAGTCGCGCGCATCTTCGGGCGCCGACAACAGCACCAAATCCCGCGAACCACGAAAGCGGCGCAAGTCATCGGCTGGGCCTGCTAAGAGCAAAACGTCACCCGCGATAAGCGGTGTGCGCGCAAAATCTTGCTGTACAGGCCCGCCTTCACGCCAAAGCGATAGCACGTTTAACCCATAGCGGGAACGAAACTCGACTTCCTGCAACGTGCAGCCCGCGAAATCGGAGCGCGGTGGAACGCTAGCCTCAGCGATCCCGACTCCATGATCAAGTACGCGCTCGGCTGCGTGTTCACCCGGTCGCCCCTTCCAAGAATGCGTTTCTTCAGCAAGTCGCAAGATTTCTGCATCTGGCCCCTCAAGGTAGACATCATCACCTCGTTCAAAACGGAAGTCTGGGCCTGGGTGAACCCAGCGCTCACCAAAGGGTCCTCTCCGCTTAACAGCCAGCACCGACACCGCATAGTCACGCCCAACGCCAGTTTCCGCTAACGTGCTTCCTCGCAGATTGGAAACCTTTCCGACTCGCACATGTGTAATCGAACTCGCCAAACCATAATCATCGACTAATTGCTCAGAGTGCACTGGTCCTGATCCAGGGCCACGGCTGTCATTGCGAACAGGCAGGAAACGCCTCCCAACGAGAAGTAGGTAAAGCACGCCCGCTACGCAAATCGGGAGGCCAATCACAGCAAACTCAAACATCCCCAACCCAGCGCCCGTCGTACGGCGCAGAAAATCGCTGACGAGCAAGTTTGACGAAGATCCAATCAAGGTCAGATTGCCACCTAGGATGGCAGCAAAACCTAGCGGCATCAACAAGCGTGAGGCTGCAATACGAGCCCGGCGCGCCAATGCAACCACCACTGGCAATAGCACAGCGACCGTAGCGGCGTTACTCATGAAAGCAGAAAGCATGATGACGGTCGTACAGACCAAAGTCAGAATGCGAACTTCGCTCTTGCCTGCAGCGCGCTCAACCTGTCGAGCCAGCGCTGCGGCGACTCCACTTTCCTGGATGCCTGCCCCGAGTACGAAGACAGCCGCAATC
>JAKVCF010000113.1 GCA_022447335.1 Planctomycetota bacterium
ATTTGGCCGCAGGAGCTTGCTTCGGTGCGCACAACCCTGGCTTTTCAGGGTTCGCAAACTTTCCGTGCAGATCAACTGTCCTTCGAGGCCATGGCTAAGAACTACAGTCTGCAGCGCGTTGCGATTGAACCTTAATCGGTCGAAATGATTTCTCCTGCCTCTGTCGCCAAGCGGCCGAGGTAGCGGTGTTGATCGGGGGGGGCGAGCCGCTCGACGAGTGCGCGAACCATGGACTCGCTGAGTTTCTCTTCGCGTGCGATGCGTTCTATTAGTGCGCGATCGGTTTGCGAGTACACTGCCGCGGCACGGAGTGCCTGCTGTGCCTTTCTTATCTCGCTATTGCGCGTCTCGGCCATTGCCGTCCAGAGCTGTGAGAGTAAGAGGTGCTGATGTGCTCCTGGTGCATGCTCTGCGAGCATGCGTGTGCCGGCAATGCGATGAAATTCGGCTACTTCACGCTGTAGCAGGGTGCGGTTGGTGCGTACCGCGGGATGTTCTGGTGCAATCTGTTCGGAGCGCATTAGCCAGATCAGACCGAGGTCGCTTTGACCGCGCTTGGTGTCCAGGATAAAGAGCTGGTTAAGCGCGAAAAGGTCGCTTGGATCGTGACGCAGTGCTTCGAGAAGTGGATTGCGCACCCCTTGAAGAGTGGGCTCGGTCGCTTGGCTCCGGTCCACGCTCAGGATGCCGAGTGCACGCGTGTCCCAAGGGCGCCAAGCTACGGCGGATTCTATGATTTCAATGGGCTTTTTCTCGTCGAGTGGCAGGCGTCGTGCCACAGCAAGTTCGCCGCCAATCTGGGAGGGTGCCGGGAGCATGCCGAGCGCGGCGACGAGAAGGGCCAATGGCCAAACGAAGGTGCGTTCGGTGGCAGGGGCAGGTGTCATGGCCTGATTGTCACGACGTGCGGCCAGCAGTAGCACGGCCAGAGCCAGTAGTACACCGTGGTCGCTCAAGGGCGAGCGCACCAGGGTGTGTGCGCCAAGAGCCAGTAAAGCAGCATCAGTCCAGCGCGCGCGGTTGGGGTCGCGCAGCATGCGCAGCAAGCCGAAGCCGATTAGCGTGGTGCCCAACCAGCCGAACTCCAGTAGCACTAAGAGCGGTTCCGAGTGGGGAGTTTTCGGTCGTCGCGTTGCAACGTTTTCGTAGTTCGATGCGGACAGTCGTTGCTCGGCGAGAGGTCGCCACTCGGGGTAGTCGATTTCAAAGCGGCCATAGCCTAAGCCCAGTGGCGAACGGGCCGCTTTATTAAGGCCAGCGCTGTACATGTGGATACGACCTTCAACTGATGCCCAGTCCTGTAGGCCAGCTTCACCTTCTTCCTGCGTGGCGAAGGGCGGCGGGACGACGACTCGTACTGTTTCGCCGACCACGAAGAGTGCGGCAACCAAGGCGGCAGGCACTAGGAAAGTCGTGCGCTCGCGAAGTAGTAGGAATCCTAAACCAGTTGCCAATGCCAAGCGAGCAGCAGTGGAATCCAGGTAGCCTGACATCAGTGCAGCAGGTGCGATCCATGCCAACCACAATCCGAGTGTGGATGGGCGTTTCCAGCCTAGGAAGGCCAGCACAAAAACAGTTCCGATTTCGCTCGCCTGCGGTCGGTTAGAGGCGAATCCGGTGGGCGGGGCGTCTTCCGCGGGCTTCAGTCCCAAGAGATCCAGGCCGAGCAGTTGCAGTACAGCGATCCAGGCGGCGATGGACAAGCCGGTAAAGATGCCGGTCCAAGCTCCCGCCAGATCCTTGCGGAAGTGCGTGGCAATGAGGAGTGTTACACCCGCGCTGAACCATACTGCGCGATCTGCTAGGCCTCCAACTACCTCGGACCACGCGCGGTCCTGGAAGGTTAGAGCAAGTAGCGCGATGATGGCAGCTCCCAGCCAGGCGCCGAGGCCGGGCAGGCTGCGCAAGCGCATGCGTTCATGCCAGGAAGCCGCGACCAAGACTAAGGCCAGTAGGCCGAGTACCCCGCTATCGAGGCGCGTGTCATCCAGCACCTGCGAGCCATAAGCTAACAGCGGAGCAAGGACCCAGGCTACAAGGAGGGTAGCGATCAATCGCTCAGCGCGAATAGCGCTTCGAGGAATTCATCCGGATTGAAAACATCGAAGTCTTCTATTTGCTCACCTAATCCGACGTAGCAAACAGGTAAGCCGAGCTGTCGACCAATAGAGACAGCGGCACCTCCCTTGGCTGTGCCGTCGAGTTTGGAGAGAGTCACACCGCTCAAAGGCACGCGCTCACCAAACAACTTTGCTTGCTGTACCGCGTTTTGACCAGTCGTGGCATCGAGTACCAGCAAAGTATGGTGGGGTGCGCCCTCGATCTTGCGCCCGATCACGCGCGAGATCTTTTCGAGTTCTGACATCAGGTTTTTTTGTGTGTGCAGACGGCCAGCGGTGTCGACGATGAGCACATCGGCATTGCGGGCAAGCGCAGCTTCCGCGCCATCGTGTGCAACAGCAGCAGGATCTGTGCCTTGTTGGCTTTTGATCAGATCTGCGCCTAAGCGATCGCACCAAATTGTTAGTTGTTCCACAGCCGCTGCTCGGAAAGTGTCACCAGCAGCCACTAGAACTTTTCGATTGCGTTGCTGCAGCCAATGCACGAGCTTGGCGATCGAAGTGGTTTTTCCCGCGCCATTGACGCCGACAACTAGTACGACCGTCGGACCTGATTCAACCAGTGGCAGCGGATTTTTATGGTCGGGCCCCTGTAGCGCACTCAACAGCTGCTCTCGCAACCAGGTCTCAATGTCGCCAGGGTCGGCAAGGCGTCCCGACTTCAGTTCTATCTCGGCTGCATCGAGAAGCTCGGCTGTTAGCGGACCTACATCGGCGGTGTAGAGGATCTCTTCGAGAGTTTCGAGAATCTCGGCGGTCGATTGGTCGCCGCCCAACGTGCGCATAGCTTGGCGGATCTTATTGCGAGTTCGGCTCAGGCCGGTGCGGAGGCGAGCGAAGACCATTGCGAGGACTATTCCCTTTCGGAGTCAGACGAGTCGCTTGGGCGCCGATGCCGGCGCGGGCGCGGGCGCGGGCGTGGCAGCGCGGCTGGTTCGGCGAGGTCTTCACTGGTCGGAAACTCTTCCGTTTGGGAGGAGTCTCCGCTTTCCTCCGCGTCGGCGGTGGAGGTGGTATGCGGGGCATCGTTCTCGCTTGATCCGGAACCACTGTGCGCTGGAAGTGGTACAGAGCTGTTGTCGGAGAGCTTTTCGGGGGGGTAGTTGGTCGAATTTTCCGCTGCGCCCTGGCCTTCCATGCCCGCGTCCGGTGCCCGCGGCACGGTGTCTCCACCCTCTTCACGAGCCTTTTCGATTAGGATGCGCGCACGATCCAAGATGCCGTTAACAAAGGAGCCGGACTGGGCGGTAGAGAACTGCTTTGCAATGTCAATGGCCTCATTGATGACTACCTTGAAGGGCACCTCTGGATGATGTAGTAACTCGTAGAGCGCGATGCGTAGGATATTTCGATCGAGATAGGCCATACGATCGAGGCGCCAGTTGCGAGCGATGTGCTCGATCCATCGATTGACTTCGTCGAGGTGGTCATAGACTCCGCGCACTAGCTGGTGCGCGTAGCCGGCAATCTCAATGCGATCTTTGGTGGGTGGATCATTAGTGGCGGCTTCCCCTGTCTTTGTATGGTGTTCAATGAAAGCGTCGAGCTCGGTCATCGCTTCCTCGCCGCGCATGTCACATGCGTAGAGAAATTGGAGGGCGAGCTCGCGAGCTCGGGTGCGGCGGCGGACGGGTGTGGCCATCATTGAATCTGCTCTAGCAGAGCGGTCATCTCAAGGGCAACCTGAGCAGACTCGGCTCCTTTGTTAGAGCGAGGGGTGACCTTCTCTTCAGAGTCTTCGGTACCACTATCACTACCGGAGAGCAGGTCGGTCGCCGAGCGATGGCGTGCTTGTGCAAGGGTGTCAGCGGTCAGTACTCCGAATACCACAGGAATGCCTGACTCGAGGCCAAGTTGCATACAGCCGCGCGCAGTTTCTCCGGCGACGAAGTCAAAGTGTGGGGTTTCACCGCGGATGATGCAGCCCAAGGCGATGACGGCATCGAAGCGTTCGGAGCGGATAAAGGCGCGGCAGGCGATCGGAATTTCGAAGGCGCCCGGAACTCGTACGACGTCGATGGAAGAGGTGGGCACACCGGCGTTTTCCAGAACTTGCACCGCGCCGTCGAGCATGGCGTCGGTGATTTCGGCGTTGAAACGCGCCGCGACGATGCCGAATCGACGCTCGGCGGCTGGCTTTGCGGAGGGTTGAATGAGCTGGACCATCGGTCAGGAAGCACATATTTTCTCGCATCCCTTCTAAGGTGGCAAGCTGTGCTTGGCTGAAATCGCCGAGAATCACTCAGACTTCTGCTGAGGCCTCTGCCGCCGGTTTGCGCATCTGGAACCAGGCGCGCGACCAGTCCGCAGCGCGGCGCATTTGCGCATAGACCAGTGGTACTGTCCACAGGGTGCACAGAGTGCTGATTGCCAGGCCACCCGAAACGCCTATGGCTAAGCCTCGGAAGCTAAAACCTCCTGATCCACCTTCGGACATTGCGATCGGAAGCAGCCCGCAAATCGTAGTGAAAGCTGTCATCAGTACCGGGCGGAGTCGGTCGCGTACGCCACCGAGAATGGCTTCGCGTCGGCCGTGGCCACGCGTCTCCAATTGTAGGATGCGGTCAACTAGAACGATCCCGTTGTTCACTACCACGCCGGCTAGCACGATCATGCCAACCCAAGCGAGCAAGTCGATGGGTACGCCGGAGAGGCGGAATGCCCACTGAAATCCGACCCACGCAAAGGGTACGGAAACCAAGACAGAGAAGGGCAGAATTAGCGAGTTGAATAGCAGGCCCATGAGCAGGAAGACCAATGCGATCGACAGCATTAGTGCGCGTTGAATATCTTGCAACCCTTCGTTGAAGTCGGCTAGGCCGCCGACTGGCGTCCAGTGGTAACCCTCTGGTAGTTCGATCTCGGACATGAACTGGCGCGCTTGGCGCGCCGCTTCCTTTAGGTCCTCTGTATTGGTCTTGAGGCCGAGCGATGCGACAGTTCGACCATCACGGCGAGAGATGGCAGCAGGGCCACGGCCGGGTTCAAAACTGGCAAAGGTCGACAGTGGTACGGATGCGAGGCCTGTCCAGATCGACATGTCGGTCAAGTCACGACGGTCTGGGTTATCTTGCCGGTCGTATTCGAGAATGATAGGTACATCCTCGTTCGGCATCTGGAAGCGCGAGACCATGAATCCGCGCAAGTTCCATTCGATGTTGCCAACCATCGTTTGACTATTGAGGCCGACTTGTGACATGCGGTCGCGGTCGAGTCGTACCAGGATTTCGCGAGAAGTTTCCGCGGCTTCTGAAACTGATTCGAAGAGGCCAGAACTTTCAGCCTTCTTGCGCACCTCCTCAAGTACTTCCATTAGGGTGCGGCTATCTGGACCTTCAAGTTGAATGCGTGTCCAGCCCTTCTGGTCTTCGGTGGCGCGCTCATTAAATTCCTCGCCGAAGCGGTATTCGATTGTGGCCAGTTCAGGTAGGCGACCCTGGAGCGTTTCGAGGACCTGCCTTTCTTCGTTCGGAGTGGGGCGCTTTTCGTGCCAGATGTTGATCTTGCCGCCGTCGCGGTCGAACTGAACGCCCAGGTCTGGCGATCCGATGTCTTCGAGCAGCTGCGGGTCGGTCAGCGCCTCTTCCATCTTGAGAATCTGATCGTGCGCCTCACCTAAGTTGGCTGCACCGCGAATGCGGAATCGCGCCTCGAGCTGATTCCCCATGGAAAGATCGTTGCTGACTTGACCGCCGTAGTCAGCGACCTGGCCTGAGAAGAAGACAAGGATGGCCAGAGAGCTGGCGCGTAGCGGGTGATCCAGGCTCCAATTGACCAGCTTCGGCAGAAACTTGCGTACAAAGGCAAGCGGCGAAGCGCGATCGAAGATGCGTACTAATCTTACGAAGGGTCGCAAGGTTAGGTCGAGGGTGTTGCGCACTGGGGTGAATACGCGGCGGAAGGGGGGCGTGGGTTGGCCCTCCTCCGCATGGCCGCCAAGGCGATAGCAGACCACTGGCACAATTACGATCGCCAGAAGTAGTGCCGCAACCAATGACACGCAGAGCGGAACGCCCACCGCTCCGGTGAGCACGCGTGCATTCTGATCTTCGCCCATGAAGATAAGTGGCACAAAGACTACGACTGTGGTGAGCGTGGCGGTAATGACCGCTAACATGACTTCGGACGGCCCATTTGCGCACGCTTCGCGCAAAGATTCGCCGCGTTCTCGCCTAGCAAAGATGCTCTCTACGATCACGACTGAGTTGTCAACCAGCATGCCAATTGACACAGTGATCCCAGTCATAGTCAAAATGTTGAAGGTTTCGCCTGCGAAGTACAAAAAGGCGAGCGTGATCAGTACAGAGAAGGGGATCGATGCAGCGATCAGTAGTGTGTAGCGCAGTCGGCGCAGGAAGAGCATCAGCACCATGCTGGCGATCAGGCCACCGAGGATGGCGTCGCGCACTAGGCTTTCGAGTGCGCTTTGCACGTTCTCACCCTGGTTCCAGAAGATCGAGAACTCCATGCCGCCGTAAGCGGGGTCAAGTGGAACTTTCTCTTTAATGACAGTCGCGAGTTCCCGGCATACCTCAAAGGTGTTAGCCGAGGTTTCCTTTTGTACGCTCATGCCAACTGCGAACTCACCGTTTACTTTGAAGTAGCTTTCGGGTGCCGAGCGCACTAGTGCGACACGACCGACATCGGCTAACGTTAGTCCTGGTTGCACCGGAAATTCTTCGATGTCTTGCAGGCTTTGGAAGCGTGAGTCCACTCGTACGATGTATCGCGAACCAGCGTCATCTAAATCGCCGACTGGTGCGGATTGGTTATCTGCTTGTAGGCGCGCGACTAGGCTGCTGATGTCGACGCGGTTGGCGACAATCTTGTCTTCATCGAGAAAGATTCGGACCGATTGCGGTAGCACGCCACTTGCATTCACCGCTGCTACGCCTTCGACTGCTTCCAGGCGTGGTGCTAGCACATTACCGATGAGGTTTTGCGAGCGCTCGAATGTGTCCTCTTCGTAGGCGACTCCGATCCACATGATCGGTAAGTCGGAGGATTGGAATCGGCGTACGGTGACGCGGTCAGCGTCACTCGGTAGCAGCGGACGAACGCGCTCTACTCGATCGGCCACCTCAGCCTGCGCTTGATCCATGTCGGTGTCGCCCGGGTAGGACAGCACCACGTAACCGGAGCCGGAGGAGGCCACCGCAAGGGTTTCTTTGACACCGGAGAGTGTGCGCAACTCGCCTTCGAGCGGCCGCACCACGCGTGTTTCTACTTCATTCGGATTTGCTCCTGCCCATGGAACCTGCACAAAAATAGTTGTCGACGCTAAGTTCGACGGGAGCATCTCAATCGGAATTCGAAGAGCCGCAATTGC
The DNA here is from genome assembly GCA_022447335.1 of Planctomycetota bacterium. Taxonomy (GTDB): domain Bacteria; phylum Planctomycetota; class UBA1135; order UBA1135; family UBA1135. The sequence goes on from JAKVCF010000113.1 coordinate 7,450, forward strand.
TGCTGCGCCAAGCAGTGCAAGCACAAGCATGAAGACCGCGATTGGTCGTTGAATTAGCGCCCGGAAAAAGCGGATGAGCGTATCTT
>JAKVCF010000114.1 GCA_022447335.1 Planctomycetota bacterium
TTCTTCCTCAAGCGTCACCGTGGCTTGGCGGTGACCGAGCGTTTTTTTCCCTTCCGACTCTGTTCCACCAGCCCGGCTCGCATGGAGTGGGACAATCACGTGATCATGAGGCGCAGTGGCTTTGATGTGCCCAGTCCGGTTGCCGTGGGGGAAAGTCGCTCGACCTTTGCGGTGCCGGCTGAGTCTTTTCTGATTACGCGTGAAGTTAAAGGGCCGAATCTGCATGACGTGTTGCGGGATGGGGTAATTGGCGACTCAGGCAGTCGAGAGGCCAGTGTGTCGCAGGCCATGATGCGCGATCTAGCCGGCCTGATCCGCCGCCTACACAGCAGTGGTTTTATTCACCGTGATCTCTACTGTGTGCATCTCATCGTGGCCGATGACTCTCGTTGGGGTCGGCCCTACCTGGTCGATTTGCAGCGCGTCGAGCAACGATTTCCACCGCGTCGTCGCTGGCTGATCAAAGATCTCGCCGCTCTGCTGCATTCATTACCTTCTAATGTGAGTCGCACCGATCGTCTGCGGTTTCTAAAGTTCTATCTTGGCAAAACCCGTGTTGATCCATCCGTCAAGCGCTGGGCGCGTGAAGTGGTGAACAAACAGGTGCGCATGGCACAACACCAGCCGAAGTATCCGTGATCCGATCTCCCTTGCACGCGATGGCGCGCGTTGACTTGCGAACGCCGAACAAGACGCACGATTGGCGTGACCTCGAGGAGCCAGCGGTTGTGCAAGCGAGGCGTTCTTTGACGAGATTCCTTCTGTGTGGCTTTACGTTTCGTGCGACGCCAGTTGCAATTAATGGAGTGCTTCGCTTTCGCTGGCGGATTCGTCCACTCAAGCTCTGGGAATATGCGCGAGGCTGGGTGGCGGCACCGGTGACTGCTGGCCAGAAGTTATTGGACGTTGGCGGGGGAGGCACTTTGCCACCTTGCTTTGCGGCGACGCAAGGAGCCGAGGTTTTCGTGCTCGACCCGGACACGCAATTGAATCAGGCGACCGATCGTTTGGCACATGCGCGCGGATGGGCGATTACCACCTCCGCTGCTGACCTCGCTGCCGAGCAGGAAGCCTGGCCCGTGGGTTGGCCGGTAGGGGCCTTTGATGCGATTCACAGTTACTGCGTAGTCGAGCATATTCCCTATGCCGGACAGGAGCGATTACTGAAGAGGCTGGCGCATGCACTCGGGCCGGGCGGGCGCATGGTGCTGACCTTTGAGTATGGCGAGCAGGCGCCGGGAGAAGCGCCTTGGCGCGATCGAGAGCGCCTTGATCGTATGGTTGAGCTGATGATGGAGGCAGGCTTACAGTTGGTCGAGCCGACCGACTTCGAAGATGCTGGGCATCGAGAGGTGCTCGATCGTCGTTACCCCGAGGCGCCTTTCGCCTTCGGCATGCTGGTTCTCGAAAAGCCTTTACGGGTATCCTGAGGGGTCAGCAAGATCATGGAGAAGCTGCAAACGATTCGCCTTCACGAGGTCGCCCCCCGCGACGGTCTACAGAACGAGGGGGTGATGCTCAGCGTCGATGTAAAGATGCAGCTGCTTGAGCGCCTCGCGTCTTCTCGCCCCGCAAGCATCGAAGTTGGCTCCTTTGTGCGTCCCGACTTGCTACCACAAATGGCTGATACACCGGAGGTCTGCGCACGGTTGGCCGATGCGGAATGGGCATTGGAAGCACGTACTGCGGGGGTGAGATTTGCTGGTCTAGTGCCGAACCGGCGTGGTTTCGAACGTATCCTGAAGACTAATCTCGATGAAATCACCTTGCTGGTTTCGGCGACCGATGGTCACAGTAAGGCCAACGTCAACAAGACTGTGGCGGAGGCGCTTGAAGAGTCGAGTGCGCTGATTCACGAGGCGCGTGAGGCAGGGCGCTTTTCACGCTTGTACATTTCGATGGCTTTTCGCTGCCCGATCGAAGGGCAGACTGATCCAGCTCAGGTACTAGACATCGTGCGTGCGGTTTACGAAGCCGGCGCGGATCGAATTTTGCTTTCGGATACGCTTGGGGTGGCCGAGCGTGGCGACGTGGAGCAGTTAGTGGCAGGCGTGCTCAACTTTGCCGATCCTTACCGTATTGGTCTGCATATGCACGACACCTACGGCCACGCCGTGGAAAACTGTCACGCAGCTTGGGAGATGGGTATTGCTGACTTCGATGCCGCCACGGGTGGAACTGGGGGGTGCCCCTTTGCTCCAGGGGCCAAGGGGAACTTGGCAACCGAAGAGTTACTCGACGTGCTCCCGAGCTGGGGTGCGAGTTGCGCGACCGATTTACAACAGATCCGCGCGACCGCCGCGTGGTTGGGCGCAGAGCTCTTGCAAGGGGACCCGGTGCCGAATCGCGCTTAGTCGCGACCTGAGCCGGTGACCAAGTAGACTGCGAAGGAGGCGAGCCAGTGTTCGCCGGCGTAGTCGCCCGAGAAGACGTAGCCGAGCCCAGATTCATAGTGCGCTGCGGCAGCAGCTTTGCAGACGGGAATTCGTGCATCGCCCTGTGGTAGCGCTGAAGCCACGCCGAGCCAGCACCAGGCGCGGTGCAGATTGAGCCCTGCTAGGTGGACCAGCTTGCCATCGGTGACGTCGGTCACGCCAACCGGTTCGAGTAGGCGCGGTACCTCAGCCTTGGCTAGGCCGGGCAGGAAACTATCTAACCAGACGGAATACTCTGGGGCCGGTAACACGCGTCGCATGAGGTCAGCTTCGTTGAGGCAGGAGGAAAAGAAGTCCTCACCTGAGGGCTCCATGTGTGCAGGGTAATTGCGATCAGCGAGGTAGTAATCACGCGCTCGCTGCGTCACGACTGCACTCAACGTTTGATTGCCGACTACGTTGGCGTAGTCGAGGATCTGGCCCAACGCGAAACCGGTGTCGCGGTGCTCGCCAATGCGGATTGGCCATTGCAGTCGTTCCAAATATGGCGGTATCTTGGCGACCAAGTAGTCTTCGAGTGGGCGGATGGCTTCGCGCCAGCGATGCACGGCCTCATGATCTGGAACCTCTTTGTTCCAAGCATGTAGCTCGGCCGCTAAGCGCAGAGCCCAGGCCCAACCGTACATGCGTTCAAATGACTTTTGCCCTGGCTCTTCAAAATAGGCGACTTCGGCTTCGATGTTGGCACGCGTCAAATGGGTGTCGAGCGCAGCATGAACGGCCTGATTCCGTTGTGAGGTCTGCGGGCCAACGCGCAGTAAGCGAATCAGCATCCAATGTCCGTGCACCGAAGAATGCCAGTCAAAGCTGCCGTAGAAAGCTGGGTGCATTTCACGTGGGCCGCGCACGCCGGCAGCATCGAAGATCACATTGCCAGGCTTATTGGGGTACTCGCGTACAATTCCTTCGACGGCCAAGCCCGCGAAGCGATCAGCCAGTTCGGCGGTTAGCTGGGGTAGAGTCGAGCCGGATGTCTCCACGGCGGAATCACCGGGGGCCTGACAGCCCCCCAGGAGTGCGATTAGGGCCGAGGTAGCGAGTAGCAAGTGCATGCGGGCAGTCTAGGCGTCTCGCACGTAGAATCTGGGGCCCGCGATGAGTGATGCCTCTCCCGTGACTCTCGAACGTGACGGCCACGCTGCCTGGCTGACGCTGAACCGCCCGGAAGCGCGCAACGCGCTTTCCCTTCCGACCCTGAATTTATTGCGCGATCTGCTTGCGGAGATTCGTGCCGATGACTCGATCTGGGCGGTGGTCTTGACCGGTGCAGGTGACAAGGCTTTTTGCGCAGGGGCTGACCTGAAGGAGCGCCGTGTCATGCCAGAAGATATGGTGCCGCAGTTCGTGCGTCAGATTAGGGCCACGATGGACGACATTGCGTCGCTGCCGCAGCCGACTATCGCTGCGATGAACGGCCACGCTTTCGGTGGAGGCTGTGAAATGGCGTTGGCATGCGACCTGCGCATTCTCGATGAGGGAGCCATGATCGGGCTAACTGAAACCAGCTTGGCGATCATTCCAGGTGCTGGCGGCTGTGTCCGCTTGCCATATCTGGTCGGAGCGGCGAAGGCAAAGGAGCTCATCTTGCTAGCGCGTCGTCTCGGTGCTGCCGAAGCGCAAAGTATTGGCTTGGTACATGAGGTTGCGCCTGCTGGTCGGGCTCGTGAGCAGGCTTCGGCCATGCTGGCGGCTTTGCAGAAGAATGGCCCTCTCGCCCTGCGTGCAGCCAAGGATGCTATCGATGGGGGTTTGGATCGCACGGTCGAGCAGGCTCTCGAATACGAGGCAGCCTGCTATCAGCGTATTATTCCGACCGAAGATCGGCTGGAAGCGCTCGCTGCTTTCGCCGAAAAAAGGGCTCCGGATTTCGCTGGCCGCTAGGTCGCGTGACATGGCTCAGAAGAAGTACCTCGACGGGCGAGTCTTCACCTCGCTGCTTTTCCTCTCTTTTGCGGCGTGGGTTTGGTTTTTCTTTTGGTCGCCGAACAAGAGGGCGGCTATGGATCTGATCCATCGACGCACCCAGCCCACCGAGGTCGGCGAACTGCATTTTCCGTTGACTGTTCGCATTGCGCATGAGGGCACTGGCCGAGCAGTGCCCGGTGCAATGGTCGAGTGGGAAGCTCTCGATGGCATGAGCGCGCAGATGCGTACAGACAATACGGGGGAGGTGCTACTGATGCTGCCAGGCCTCGGTAAGTATCGTCTGCGCGTGCTCGATAACCCTGGCGGGGGGCATGGTCCGACTGAAATTCCGTATCGCTACAAGATCGGAGCCGAACGGGAACCGGTCACGATACCAGTGCCTTTGCGCGGTGATTGATGAGCGATTTCGCGCGTAAACGGCAGTTGGCCCGCATCGTGGTCGGCGGCTTGGCGGTCGGGTTGATTGCGCTCTTGCTAATCGAGAGTCAGGCCGTCCAGATTGGGTTGACGGTTTTCGTTGTGCTCTGCCTTCTGGTGCAGCGTGCGATCTGGCGTTGCCCGAAATGTGGAATTCCGCCTTCGGCTTTGCCCTGGGGGGCGCCGGCGGAATGTCGGTATTGTCAGCAGAGCTTGCGCTGACGCTTAGAGGTTTCCGCCGCCCTGGGAGAGTGCTTTCCAATGGTTCGCCTGACTCATGTCCTGGCGAACGCCACGCCCGGTGGCAAAGAGCGCTGCGAGGTTGTGCTGCGCCGAAGTTAGACCCTGTTCGGCCGCCTTGCGTACCCAGTGCGCAGCTTCGGCTTCGTCTACCGGAGTGCCCTGTCCGTGCAGGAATGCCAAGCCGAGCGCTTCTTGCGCTGCCGCATGACCCTGCTCGGCGGCGGCGTGGAACCAGAGGTAAGCTTTCGCGTGATCTTGCTCGACTCCGATCGCGTCGGCATAGATTACGGCGAGGTTGTATTGAGCATTCGGATGACTCGCTTCGGCAGCGGCCAAGTAGCACTCGCGGGCGCGTTCGAGATCTTGGGGCAACCCGTCGCCTTCCTGGAGCAGAATGCCTAAGTTGACCAACGCGTCCGGGTGGCCGGCGGCAGCCGAAACGCGAAGCCAACGCAGTGATTCCGATCGATTCTGTGGCACGCCATCACCATGATGGCAGCCAAGCGACAAGTTGTAGGCTGCTTCGGGCAAACCTTGCTCGGCCGCAGCGCGGAACCAGTCCATAGCCAAAGCGACGTTTTTTTCGACGCCATCGCCAACGAGATAGCAAATGCCAAGGTTGAACTGAGAAGCAGCATCGCCTTGCTCAGCGAGGGAACGGATTTCGGCGAAGTCGGGACTCATGGCTTAAGGCTTGGTCCTTTTGGCAGCGGGCTAAATAGTCAACTTCCGGTACTTCGACGCCTTTGACTCGTAGGCGACTTCTCCGGCCGCACGGCGATCTTCCAGCCACGAGGTGTAGTCGGTGTAGTTGCCGTAGAAGAACTCGATGTTAGCGTCACCCTCGAATGCGAGGATGTGCGTACAGATTCGGTCGAGGAAGTAGCGGTCGTGACTGACGATGAACATGCAGCCCGCATAGTGTTCAATGGCTTCTTCTAGTACGCGTGTGGTTGGCAGGTCCAAGTCGTTGGTTGGTTCGTCCAAAATGATCAAGTTGCCGCCGACGCGTAGCATCTTGGCAAGCTGCACGCGGTTGCGCTGGCCTCCGGAGAGATTGCCGACCAGTTTTTCCTGATCGGACCCCTTGAAGTTGAAGCGCGAGACGTAAGCGCGTGATTGAATTTCTCCGCCAGCGAAGGGGAGGAACTCGACGCCCCCAGTGATCTCTTCGAAGACCGAATTGTCATCCGATAGTTCAGCGCGCCGCTGGTCGACAAAGCAGACTTCAACGGTGGTGCCGATATCGATGTTTCCAGAGTCGGCGCCCTCCAGTCCGGCGACCATCTTCATTAGCGTGGTCTTGCCGGCTCCATTGGGGCCGATCACGCCGACGATTGCACCAGGCTGAATCTCAAAGGTGAGATCTTGCATCAGCTCCTGTTCGCCATAGGCTTTATCTATCTTCTCGAAGACTACCACCTTGTTGCCCAGGCGCGGGCCAGCAGGAATGACCAAGTCAATTTTCTCTGGGCGAAGTTCGGCCTGTTCGTCGACTAGTTGATCGTAGCGCGCCATACGCGCCTTGTTCTTGCGGCCTCGTGCGGCCGGGTTAGAGCGAACCCACTCGAGTTCGGACTTCAGCCGTTTGCGACGCTTTTCCTGTTGACGTTCGCTTGACTCCAGTTCCTTTTCCTTGGCAGCTAGGTAATCGGAGTAATGGCCTTTGTACGGAGTGCAGACACCCTTGTCGACTTCAAGCATCCACTCGACCACATTGTCTAGAAAGTAACGGTCGTGAGTGATGACGATGACCAGTCCGGCGTAATTCGCCAAATGGTGTTCGAGCCAAGCTGTGGTGTTGGCGTCGAGGTGGTTGGTTGGTTCGTCTAGGAGTAGGACGTCCGGCGATTCAATCAGTGTCTTGCACAGTGCGACGCGGCGGGCTTCGCCGCCCGACAGTACGCCACATTCGCGATCCATCGGGGGAAGATCGAGCGCGCCCGCAGCTACTTCAAGCAGGCGATCGACTTCCCACATGTTGTGAGTGTCGATTTCTGTCTGTAGATGTTCGAACTCGGCGCTGAGCTTTTCGAGTTCTTCCCCTTCGGTTTCGCCCATCAGCCCGCAGACCTCGTTGTAGCGATCAAGGATCTTATGTACATGTGCGACCGAATCGTCGAGAGCTTCCTTGACGGTCTGGCTCGGGTTGAGCTCTGGCTCTTGTGAGACGTAGCCAAGGCTCATGCCACCCAGCTGAATGCGACGGCCTTCGAACTCCTGGTCAGCACCGGCCAGGATGCGCAGCAACGTTGACTTCCCCGATCCATTGGCGCCGATGACGCCAATCTTGGCCCCGGCGAAGAAGGCAAGCGTAACGTCCTTCAGCGCTTGTGTGCGGTCATAGAACTTGTTCAGCCCAATGACTTGGAGCGCGTACTCGTTAGGGTTTTCGG
>JAKVCF010000115.1 GCA_022447335.1 Planctomycetota bacterium
TTGGCTCCAAAATCCCGGTCCTGCAAAAAAAGCTGGGAGCGCGGGGCGCTCTGCTCTTGACGCGCAGCGCGGTGCCACCGACACAACTTTCAACGCCCTCGCTCAAGCCGGCTTGTTCTAGCCCCCCTTATGGAACACAAACTATTCACCTCCGAGTCCGTCTCGATGGGTCACCCCGATAAGGTGGCTGACCAGGTCAGCGACGCGATTCTCGATGCCTGCCTGCGCGAAGCTCCCAACTCCCGCGTTGCCTGCGAAACCTTTCTTACTACCGGCACGGTAGTCGTCGGCGGAGAAATTCGCACCGAAACTTACGTTGACGTGCAACGAGAAGTGCGTCAAGTTCTGCGTGAAATCGGCTACACCCGAGCTGGAATGGGTTTCGAGGCGGATGGTTGCGGTGTCCATGTGCTGATTCACGAGCAGTCGAGCGACATTGCGCAAGGCGTCGACGCAGCCTCTGATGGTGGTGGAGCGCAGGGGACCGGCGCAGGGGACCAGGGCATGATGTTTGGATACGCTTGCCGCGAAACGGATGAACTGATGCCAGCTCCGATTCACTGGGCGCACCGCCTCGTCGAGCGTCAAGCCGAGTTGCGCCAGAGTAATGAACTGGATTGGCTACGCCCCGATGCCAAGTCTCAGGTTACTTTCCAGTACGACGGGGAAAAGCCGATTGCAATCTCGACTGTCGTACTTTCAACTCAGACCGAAGACATGTCGATCGATGTCATTCGTAATGAAGTCGAAGAGAAGATCATCCGTTCAGTGCTCCCAGCTGAGTATCTGAATAAAGAAACTCAGATCCACATAAACCCGACAGGAAAATTTGTTATCGGCGGCCCGCACGGCGATGCCGGCCTCACCGGCCGCAAGATCATTGTCGACACTTACGGCGGATACGCTCGGCACGGTGGCGGCGCCTTCTCTGGCAAAGATGCCACTAAAGTTGATCGCTCGGCGGCCTATGCTTCGCGCTGGCTCGCAAAAAACGTGGTCGCTGCAGGGTGGGCAGATCGATGCGAAGTGCAGCTAGCCTATGCCATTGGCGTGGCTCATCCAGTTTCGATCCGGGTTGACACTTTCGGCACCGGCAGGGCGCTTAGCGACGAGCAAATCGTGGCACACCTGCGCAACTTGCAGACTTTCAAAGGCCATAATCCACTGACTCCTGACTGGATTATCGGCCGCCTGGGCCTATCCATTCCTACAGGCTTCAAGAATGACGATGGGTGGACCTATCGCCAGACTGCTTGCCATGGCCATTTCGGCCGCTCCGCCTTTCCTTGGGAAGGCCTCGACCTCGTCGAAGAGCTGCAGAGTCTGCGCTCGGTCGGCGCACACGCCTGATTCTCACGCACGATGACTACCGCAACCGAAACGAACTACAAAGTCGCTGACCTCTCTTTGGCCGCTGAGGGCCGCCTGCTCATTGATTGGGCGGAAAGCCGCATGCCAGTGCTTATGAAGCTGCGCAAGAAGTTCGAGAAGACAAAACCGCTCGCTGGCCAGCGCATCACTGGCTGCCTGCACGTCACCAAAGAGACCGCCGTTCTGATCCGCACGTTGAAGGCTGCGGGGGCTGAGGTCGCCTGGAGTGGCTGCAACCCACTCTCTACACACGACGCCGTAGCGGCAGCGCTAGCCGAAGAGGGCATCGGGATCTACGCTTGGTACGGCCAGAATACTGAGGAGTTTTATTGGTCGATCGACCGAACCCTGGATCAGAAGCCAACTTTGACTCTCGACGACGGTGCTGACTTAATATTTAGGGTACACAACACTCACCCGGAGCTCTTCGAGGGCATCATCGGCGGCTCGGAAGAGACTACTACTGGTGTCCACCGACTGCGCGCCATGGCCGACGACGGCAAGCTTGAGTACCCGGTCATCGCTGTGAACGACGCCGAAACCAAGTGGGACTTTGACAACGTCTACGGCACCGGCCAATCAACTCTGGACGGGATCTTGCGCGCCACCTCGGTATTGCTTGCTGGCAAGAACTTAGTCGTCGCCGGGTACGGGCATTGCGGCAAAGGGTGCGCCATGCGCGCAAAGGGCATGGGAGCAAATGTGATTGCCACTGAAGTCAAGCCAACTGCGGCCCTGAAAGCCACTCTCGAGGGCGTCCGAGTGCTTGCCATGGACGAAGCTGCCAAGGAAGGCGACGTCTTCATTACTGCGACCGGAATGAAAGATGTCCTTGTCAAGCGTCACTTCGATTCAATGAAAGATGGCGCTGTGGTCTGTAACACAGGGCACTACGACTGCGAGATCAACATCGAAGATCTCAAAAGCCTCACGGTATCCACCCGTGAGATGCGTGATAACTGCGTTGAGTACACCCTGAATGATGGTCGCCGGATCTACGTTCTAGCGGACGGTCGGCTAGTCAACCTCGCAGCCGCCGAAGGTCATCCTTCGGAGGTTATGGACATGAGCTTTGCTAATCAGTTCCAGGCAATGATGATGCTCGCCGAGAAGGGGGTCGAGCTCGGGAAAGGTGTCCATGAGCTCCCGGAAGAGCTTGACCAGCAAATCGCGGGCATCAAGCTCGAGTCAATGGGCATCCAAATCGACGAGCTCACCGCTGAACAGATCTCGTACGCTACTGATTACAGCCAAGGCACCTAAACCCCGATGAAGGTCTCCACTCGTCACGCTCTTCACCCCGCAACGCACGCGCTGCGAGCGGGCTTCACACTTCTGGAAATGATGGTCGTGATCGGCATCATTGGCTTGTTGGCCGCATTCCTTGTACCGAACATCATGGATGCGATGGGGCAAGCGAGTGTGACAGCGGAAAAGGCCAACATGCGCGAGCTCGCCACTTGGCTACAGATGTACAAAAACAGCAACAAGCAGAGTTGGCCTACGGGCACAGGGCAGAAGTTCATTCTGCAGCTCTGGAAGGACGGCACAGTCGAGCGGTCCGAAAAGAACTCGAAGCGCTTCTTCTCGGCGGGCGAGAACTCGACGGAGTACCTTGCCACATTAGGGATGGATCCCAATGAGACTAATGTTCTCGAATATCTCAGCGACTGGGACGCCGTTCAGCCCGGGCACATCAACTACGCGGCATTCGACCCACAGGGAGATCGCTCGTTACGCCGCAAATTGAACAACGCCCCATCAACTGTGACAATTGTGGCTAACGCCACCTTTGCTCACCGTAACTCAATTGTGTACATGACTGCGGATGGTGAGGTGCACGAACTAAACATCCAGAATCTGCTGGATGAAGGGGTTATTACGCAGGAGGACATTGACATGGGCTATGTTCCCGTCGGGGCGGGATCACCCATTCCCGAACTGCAGACAGTCACCAACGACTAATCTCAATCCATTCGCTTTGCCGGCCGTCCCTCGGGGCGGCCGGTCTTCGTTTGGACCATCGTCGGGTATCATGATCGACCGGAGATGAGCACTACCATTCCGCAAATTCGCAGTGATGCGCGCAGTTTCCAACTGCGCGTCTTCGGCTGCCAGATGAACTTCTACGACGGCGAGCTGATGCGCGCATCGTTGATGGCGCGAGGCTACACCGAGGTAGCGAGCTCAGATCAAGCTGATGTAGTGCTCTTCCACACCTGCTCGGTTCGAGAAGGAGCTGAAGAGAGGGTGCACGGCCTGCTCGGTGAGCTGCGGCGCGCCAAGCGCGAGCGCCCCGATCTGGTCATCGGTGTCATTGGCTGCATGGCCGACCGCGAAGGTCGCGAGCTCTTCGACCGTGAACCGCATGTGGACATTGTCTGCGGCTCCCGCCATTTTCCTCAGCTCGACAGCTTCATCGACCGGGTCATGGGTGGTGAAGAGCGGGTCTGCGAGCTTGGTGAGGCTCATTCGGCTGTTGATTTACCGGTACGTGACCTATCCGGGCGACCCGCGCACTGGTCGGCGCACGTGGCTGTAATGCGCGGATGCGATTTGAACTGTACGTATTGCATTGTGCCAAGCGTACGTGGTCGTGTCGAAAGCCGTCCTCTGGTCGAAATCGTTGACGAGGTCAAGCGCTTAGTCGATCAAGGTGTCACCGAGGTACACCTGCTCGGCCAAACGGTTGACAGCTACGGCCGCGACCTTCCCTCAGGTGAGCGCCCGAGTCTCGCTCGCCTTCTCGATGAGTTGGCCGCTATCGATGATCTAATGCGACTCCGCATGATCACACTGCATCCAAGCTATATCGACGCCGATCTGGCCAATGCAATGGCGCGATCGCCACAGTTTATGCGCTTTCTCCCAGTCCCCTTGCAAGCCGGAAGCGATCGGGTGCTGAAATTGATGAAGCGTGGCTACAACACTTCGCTCTACCGCAAGCGCATAGATCTACTGCGAGACCGCATGCCAGACCTCGAGCTGATATCTGACTGGATTGTGGGATTCCCCGGGGAGACCTCTGAAGACTATCTCGAGAGCGAGCGCATGCTGTGCGAGATAGGTTTTCTCCAAAGTTATGTCTTTCAGTACTCGCCACGTCCGGGAACGCGTGCCTACGAGATTCAAGACAATGTGCCGGCCGAAATTAAGAAAGAGCGCAACAACCGACTGCTGGCCCTGCAGCGGAAAGTTGCCTACGCAAAATCTCCGGGCCTCGTCGGGCAGACCACGTCCACGATGCTTGAGCAAGGGGCCAAGCGTCACGGGGGGCACTGGTCCGGCCGCACCACTACCGGTCACCCCGTCGTGGTGCCGGATCAGCCCGGCTACGATGCGGGGATGCAGCTCGCGATTGAACTGGTTGAGCACGATGGCCGTAGCCTGATTGGTAAGGCGCTGGGCGAGCCGCGTCGAGGCCAACCACATACCCGCATTGCGCCTCCTGAGACAGTCGTGCCCGAAGCCCCGACGGGGTTCACGGTGTGAGCGACCGATCTCAGCACTTGCTCGATAAAGCCTGGTTTGAGGCCGCGAAAGCGGACTGGCTGTTCACTGCGCCCAATCCCCGCGTGGGAGCGCTCGCCTTATCGGGTGGACATATCGTTGGCTATGGGCACCATTCGTTCTATGGTGGCCCGCACGCCGAAGAAGCTGCACTTAAGGATGCTGGTGCATGGGATGAAAAACATGACCGTGCGGTGCCCGGGATTGTCGACGCAATGGTCGTTACTCTCGAACCTTGCTCGACATCCGGCAAGAAGCGGCCTCCGTGCACGCAGGCCCTGATCGACGCCAAGGTCAGCCACGTCTTGTGTGGCGCTAGCGACCCAGACCCACGGCACCGTGGGATCGGCCTGCGGCTGCTTGAAGGGGCGGGCATTGTTGTCGAGCGATTGGACGAGAGTGAGGCCGCACAACGCTTCGCCGAACAGAACCAGGCTTTCCTGCGCGGCTTGGCGCATCCCGAGCGCCCTTGGGTGCTGCTCAAGTGGGCATCGAGCCTGGATGGGAAGCTTGCAGTCGACAATGGCAATAGTCAGTGGATCACCGGCCCCGAGTCGCGCGCCGAAGTCCATGTCCTTCGCAGCTGCTCCGACGCAGTTGCCGCAGGAGCCGGCACTCTGCGCAGCGACAACCCTAGCCTCGACGCGCGGCCCGAAGAGGGGCCGCCAGCTTTGCGCGGGACTCCGGCTAAGCGGCAACCTAGGCGAATACTGATTGGTGGGGGCCAAGACGTTGTCGAGAACGCGCGGATTTTTGCAAGTGATTCTCCTCGCGTATGGGTCTTACCTGAGGGGGTCCCCGTGAGCTTCGCGGTCTCCGCACAGGGCGATGCCGTACTGCGGGCACCTACGAAATTATCCCGACTTGATCTGGCCTGGACATAGAGAGCTTTGCGCGAGGAGTTCGACATTCGACGCCTGCTGGTGGAAGGAGGTGCGCGTCTACACGGTTCGCTGCTCGCTGCCGACTTGGTCGATGCGATCGTGCGCTATGAGGCCCCAATTCTCTTGGGAGGAAAGCGTTTTGCCTGCGATGCACCTTCATTCGAACATCCGCGGCAGGCGTGCCAATTGGGTCATCTGGAAGAAGCGCGGCATGGAGCTGATCTGCGCCGAGCTCTTCAAGTGATTGGACCGGAGGAGGCGAAGTGAATCCCGCAATGACCGGACGTCCCTGGGTGCGTACGGTCCCATTCTGTTTCGCAGTAATAGCACTGGGAGCTTGCCAGGCCAATCTACTGGCCCCCAATCCGCCTGCGGACTACCAACCGGCCGAGCTATGGGCCGCCATTTGGCAAGGGGACCACGACGCTCGGCGTGATCTAGCTCTCGCTGCAGGCTGGCAAGCTACAGGATCAATCGAAGGCGAGCGCTATCGACAAGCCGAGTTACTAGCCGCGGGGCGACGCTCTGAATTACTTTTCGAGGCCGAGCGGCGGCTCGCTGAATCTCCCTTCGACCCGGATCTCGCCTATCTCCACGCAAGGCTTTTCCAGGATCCGGTTCGGCTAGCCGCCCGTTTCGAAGAGCTGGCGAATCGGCATCCACGTCATGCCTGGATTCGCCTTGGCGCAGCAGGCTCACTGATACAGCTGGGCGATTTGACGCGTGCAGAGGAGCACTTTCGAGCGGCGCCAGATTGGCCTGACGCGGAGGAGTTTCGTGTACTGATTGAAGCACGACTGCGCGAACAACGCGGGGAGCCGCGTCCATGGCGCGGTTTACAAAAGTCTGCATTGGCGCAAGGATCCCCAACCGCTCTCACTGAAATGGAAAGGATGGCGCGGACGAGCGGGGATCGTGTCGCCGAAGAGGCCGCCTCCGCGGACCAAGCTCTGCGAGCCCAAGCCCCTGCAGTGAAAACCCTTCCCATTGGATCTCCTCGCGAAGGTGATGCACTAGAAATACTGCTGCGCCGCCTCCACGCGGAGCTCGCACTGCAGCCAGGGCTTGCCCTTTCGGACACACTGAAGAGGCTCGATCGCTGGGCTGAGCATTTGGGCCTACCGTCAACATGGCAAGCGAGCCCACGTTATCGACTTCCTTTCGGAGCAGGTTTGTTGCTGCGCCCGGAAAGTAATGCCGGCGCACTCAGCACCCTACTCGAACGCCACCAACGCGTAGTTCTGCTTGGCAGTAGCTGGCTCCAGGGCACGCAAGCAGTCGACTTGCGAGGCGTGCAGCGGCTGACCTTGCCCTGGCCTGACTTACCCGGAGAGGTCGAAATCTTGCTGGCCGAGACTGCCAATGGCGAATCTCGCTGGGTGAGCGGCGGAGCTGTTTTCCGCGGCTTTTTTGTTCGCCGAGATCTCAGTCAGAGTGCCGCTCGGGCCTGGAAACGCCGCGCAAAACGCGTGCAGGAGGTTGAACTCCCGGAGGGCTGGAGCGCGCGAACAGCTCCGAGCTTACTCGAAGTGGACCGGACTGGCAGCTTGCCCGAGGACCTTGATTTAGCCTTACGATTACGCGCGCAAGTTCTAAATCACCAGCAGGCCGAGGCTGCTACCTGGGAGGCCTTACTG
>JAKVCF010000116.1 GCA_022447335.1 Planctomycetota bacterium
CGATCCTGAACGAGTCGAGAGCTGTGCGTACCGGCGCCGGCATATTCGACGTCTCGCATATGGCTCGCTTCTGGTTCCGTGGACCTAGCGTGGCAGCCGAACTGGATCATGCACTAGGTGGCTGCATGACCGATCAACCGATCGGCAAGGCGCGCTATACCATGATCCTGCAAGAAAACGGCGGGATCCTAGATGACTTGATCACCTACCGCACCGGTGAAGACGCCTATTTCATGGTGGTCAACGCATCCAACCGCGTGCGCGACCGCAAAGCACTAACAGCCCGTATCAATCAGAGCTCGTTCGAAGACATCACCGAGGATGGTGGTGGCATTTTGGCACTACAAGGCCCTGAGTCACTCCGCATCCTGCGCGAGCTGAGCGGTAGCCCCGAGTTAGCGCCCAGCTTCCTCGACCTCGCCTGGCCGAGTTCGCCTTTTGGTGAACTCTTCATCGCACGCACCGGCTATACCGGCGAACATGGCTATGAGATTTTCGTCACCGCCGAGCAAGCCGTTCCGGTCTGGAATCGCCTGCTTGAACTGGGAGCCGCCCCGGTCGGCCTCGGTGCGCGCGATGTGCTACGCCTCGAAGCCGCTCTCCCACTATACGGACACGAGATCCACGAAAATGTCACCCCCTTCGATGCCGGCTTGCGCTTTGCAATCAGGGGCTGGAAAACACGCGATTTCATCGGCAGCGAGGCGCTGCGAGCCATGAATGACGCTGAGCACGAGCTGATTGGCTTTACCGCAGAAAAGCGCGTGCCCCGCGAAGGCTACCCGGTCCTTGCCGACGGTGAGAAGGTCGGCATCATCTGCAGTGGTGTCTACTCCGCGACCCTCAACGAGCCTATTGCCACGGCCTACGTGCGCAAGGGCGTCGAAGGCCCCTTCACGGTCAGCGCGCGCGGCAAAGAGTTCGCCGTCCAACGCGTTGACCTCCCGTTCGTCCCGCACCGTTCACGCGACTAGTTTCGCCCATCCCAATACCCCCAACGAATCCATGCGCCCCTCCGACCGCTCCTATCTAGATTCCCACGAATGGGCCCTACTCGACGACGATGTAATCACCGTGGGCATCACCGACTTCGCCATCGAACAGCTGGGTGAGCTGGTCTATCTGGACCTACCTTCGACCGGTGACTCGGTCAGCCGCGGCGACAGCTTCGGTGAAGTCGAGTCGGTAAAAGCCGTCTCAGACATCAACTCGCCTGTCGATGGCGAGATCGTCGAGGTCAACGCCGAACTTGCGGACAACCTCGAGAACCTCCAGAACGATCCTTTCGATGCTGGTTGGCTAATCAAGGTCAAAGTTGTGGGCGCCGACGCCCTCGACGGCCTGAAAGACGCCAGCACCTACGAAGAGATTGTCGCCGCTGAAAGCTAAACACCAGGCAGATGCCCTACATTCCAAACTCCGACGCGGATCGCGCCGCGATGCTTACGGAGATCGGCGTCAACTCAGTCGACGAGTTGTTCGCACCGATTCCGAAGGACATCCGGACCGACGGACCTCTTGCGATTGATCCCGGCCTCACCGAGCTCGACCTCCGGGAGCACGTTGCCGAACTCGGCTCGTGGAATCGCCCAGCGGGGACTCGCCCTTGCTTCCTGGGCGGCGGCACCTACAACCACGACTGGCCGGCCCTAGTCGATCATCTACAGAGCCGCACCGAGTTCCTTACTGCATACACCCCGTATCAACCGGAATGCTCGCAAGGCACCCTGCAGTGGATCTACGAGTTCCAGTCGATGATCGCAGAACTTTGCGGCTGTGAGATTGCCAACGCCTCGATGTACGACGGCGCTTCCGCCGCCGCCGAAGCACTGATGATGGCTTCAAACATCAAGCGTCGGAAACGCGTGGTGGTTTCAGCTGGCTTGCATCCCGATGCACGTGCCACCATTAACACCTACGTCAAACACCTCAATATCGAAGTAGTCGAGGCGCCGCTAGTTGATGGCGTGACCGCCTGGGGAGACACCGTGAACAGTGATACGGCGGCAGTGCTAGTGCAGCAGCCGAACTTCCTCGGCACGGTCGAAGACCTTGATGCGGTGACCGCCAAGGCCGGAGAGCACGATGCCTTGTCGATCTGCTCTCTCTATCCAATCGCAACCGGGCTACTCCGCTCGCCCGGCAAAGCAGGCTTCGACATCGTGGTCGGCGATGGCCAGTCTCTCGGCGTGCCCATGGGCTACGGCGGACCACACTTCGGATTCTTTGCCACGCGCCAGAAGTTTGTGCGCCAGCTACCCGGCCGCCTGGTCGGCGAGTCGGTCGACACCGAAGGCCGTCGCGCCTACACCCTGACCTTCGCCACGCGAGAACAGCACATCCGTCGCGAGAAGGCGACCTCGAACATATGTACGAACAACGCGCTGATCGCGCTACGTGGCTGCGTTCACATGGCGGCGCTAGGTCCACGGGGCATCGAAGAAGTGGCTTGCCTCAGCCGTCAGCGTGCGCTTGACTTGGCCGACGCCCTCCCTGGTGCAACCGACGCGATCCAATTAGCTTTCCCGGACCGCCCCTTCTTCAACGAAGTAGCCTTCCGTGCGACCGGCGGCGACGTCGCAGTCACTCGTCTCAAGAATGCGCTCGCAGCCGCCAACATTGCCGGCGTGATTGCTGCCTCACAGTGGTACGCGGATCTAGACGGCGTCTTCACCCTAGCTTGCACCGAAAAGACCCGACCCGAGCACATTGAAAGGCTAGTCCAAGTCGCATCAGAAACCTTCCAGATGGAGGTGGCCCTGTGAACCACACCCCTGTCCCCCTTCTTTTCGAAGCCTCTCGCCCAGGCCGTCGCTGCACCCGTTACCAAGGCGCCAACCGCACCAAGGCTGCCGCCGGCCTGCCTGCGGGAGAACTGCGAGATGCTCCGCCTGCGCTACCCGAAATTGCCGAGCAAGACCTACTGCGTCATTTCACGATCCTCAGCCAAAAGAACTACGCGATCTCGACACAGTTCTACCCGCTGGGCTCGTGCACGATGAAATACAACCCGCAAGTCAATGAAGCCATCGCTTCGCAACCAGCCTGGGCTCACTTGCACCCACTCCAAGAATCTGGCGAAGTGCAAGGCGCATTGAAGCTTATGCATCAATTGCAGGCCGACCTAGCTGAGGCCACGGGTCTACCAGCCGTCACCCTGCACCCCGCCGCAGGCGCTCAGGGTGAACTGACTGCACTGATGTGTCTGCGAGCCTGGCTCAATGACCAAGATCAGCCAGACCGTCGCACGGTGCTTATTCCGGATAGCGCACACGGCACCAACCCGGCGTCGTGCACGCTAGCCGGATTCAAAGTGCAATCACTCAAAACCGGCCCCGATGGCTTGACCGATATGGATGATCTCAAGTCCAAGCTCGGTCCACACATTGCCGGCTTGATGATCACCAACCCAAATACCATTGGCCTGTTCGAGGAGAACATTGCTGAAATCTGCGAACTTGTGCACGAAGCTGGCGGTCGGGTTTATATGGACGGCGCGAACTTCAATGCCATCGTTGGCGTAGCCAAGCCCGGTGACTTTGGGATTGACATGATGCACCTCAACCTACACAAGACCTTCAGCACTCCTCACGGAGGAGGAGGACCAGGATCGGGCCCAATCTGTGTCACCGAAGACCTGCGCAAGTACCTGCCAGCGCCGCAGGTGATCGAAAACGAAAGTGGCTACCTGCTTGCAACGCCGAGCTTATCGATTGGCCGCGTGCGCGGCTATCACGGCAACTTCATGGTGTTGCTGCGCGCGTATTCGTATATCAAGCGCCTGGGAGCAGAAGGTCTGCGCCGCGTCGCCGAGAACGCCGTCTTGAATGCCAACTACCTGCGCGTGAAACTCAACCAGCATTGGCGTGTGCCTTTCGACGGCATCTGCATGCACGAGTTTGTCGCACGTCCGACCAAGGAGATGAAAGAAAACGGCGTGCATACGCTCGACATCGCAAAGCGACTGATCGAGCTGGGCTATCACCCTCCAACGGTCTATTTCCCGCTAGTCGTGGCCGAGGCCATCATGGCTGAGCCCACTGAGACCGAGTGCAAGGAAACACTCGATGGTTATATCGAAGCAATGATCCAGATCGCCGAGGAAGCTCGTCGTGGCGACGAAGCTCTGCACAAGGCGCCGCAAAATACTCCCGTCTCGCGCGTCGATGAAGCGCGCGCAGTCAAGGATCCGAAGCTCTGCTTCACTTGCGGTTGATCGACTTAGCTTTGACACAAATGGCCCCGGCGCGGCGGTTGGACGATCCACCATTAACCGGGGCCGAAAACATGGCCCGCGATGAAGCGCTGCTCGCCACCCGCCGCGAGCCTACATTGCGCTTCTACCGATGGTCCCAGCCAACTGTCTCGCTGGGTTACTTCCAAGCGGCGCATGAACTGCCCCTGAAAGAGCTGCGTGCACGCGGATACCAGATCGTGCGCCGTGACACAGGAGGCAAGGCCATCCTGCACGACCGCGAACTAACCTATTCGCTCTGTGCACCGGAGACCGGTCCACTGGCAGGGGGACCCGCGGCAGCGATGCGTGCAGTCCATACCGCTCTCGCCAGTGAACTTAGTAAGCAAGTGGCAGCTCCAGTGCAGCTGCGCGAAAGACAAACCATGCAGAGTGATCGAGTCGGAAGCGCCTGGTGCTTTGAAGATTCTTCTCCTCTCGACCTCGCGCTCAATGCGCGCAAATTGGTCGGATCTGCCGCGCGTCGTCGTAACGGCTGGGTGCTCTTCCACGGCAGCCTAGTTCTCACCGCACCGACAGAGACGCCTGAGATCGGCGCCCTCGAGTGTGAACCCGATCTGGACACTCTGTCGGCAGCCTTGGGTCGAGCTCTCGGCTACACATTCTGCCTCGGCGATTGGCATGACGAAGAACGCGGCGCCATCCAGACTGTTGGAAAACGGCACGCTCGAACCGAGTTCGTGGATCGCTGCTGAGTCATCGAAATCAGCGGGGCTGCTTCGTAGAATCTGGGTGGCTGCAAGCCATCCCCTCATGAAGCAGTTCCACGATCTCCTCCGCGACGTCCTCGACCATGGCGAAACCAAGACCGATCGCACCGGCACCGGCACACGCGCTATTTTCGGCGCCCAGTGTCGCTACGACCTGCGTGATGGCTTCCCCCTGGTGACAACCAAAAAAGTTCTGTTTCCTGCAGTGGTGCGTGAGTTGCTTTGGTTCCTGCGCGGCTCCACTAATATTCACGACGAACTCACCCAGCACACTCCCATCTGGGATGCGTGGGCTGATGAAGAAGGCAACCTCGGCCCGATCTACGGCTACCAATGGCGCAACTGGGGCGGCACTGGGATTGATCAAATTCAGCAAGCGATCGACACGATCAAAACAAACCCAGATAGCCGCCGCATCATCGTCTCCGCCTGGAATGTCGCCGACATCCCTGAGATGAAGCTGCCACCCTGCCACGCTTTCTTCCAGTTCTTCGTCGTAAACGGTCGACTCGACCTCCAGCTCTACCAGCGCTCTGCTGACCTCGCTCTCGGCGTGCCCTTTAACATCGCAAGCTATGCGCTGCTCCTGACCATGGTCGCTCAAGAGTGTGATTTAACGCCAGGCGTCTTCGTACATACCATCGGCGACGCACACATCTACGAGAATCATATTGGTGGCGTGCAGGAACAGCTCACACGCGAACCTCTACCACTTCCCCAACTGCGCGTGGCAAAGAAGACTTTCGATGAACTAAATTTCGAGGACATCGAGTTACTCGGCTACGAACACCACCCCTTCATTCGCTTCGAAGTCGCGGTTTAGGGAAATCCGTGGACTTGCTTCCCACGCCACCTCCCGCACTAGCTGCCCCAAGTTTTGCTCTTGTGGTCGCAATGGATGAAGAGCGCGGCATCGGCAAAGACGGCGATCTTGTCTGGCGGCTACCCGAAGACCTGAAGTGGTTTCGCTCCGTCACTGTCGGCAACGGCAGACAGAGCGTGATCATGGGCCGCGTCACTTGGGAGTCCATCCCAGAGCGCTTCAGGCCGCTTCCAAATCGCAGCAACTGGGTGCTTTCACGCAATCCTTCGCTGAAACTTCCGGAAGGCGTGCATTCTGCCGCCTCGCTGGACAAGGCGCTTGCCAGCTGTAGCGGCCCACGCTTTGTTATCGGAGGGGGCACGCTCTACGCCAAGGCCCTTCAACACCCAGATTGTCGCCGGATCTACCTAACTGAGGTCGCCGGCAGTTTCGGCTGCGATACCTTCCTCGCCCCATTTGGGCCAGAATGGCAGCGAACCGCCGATCTCGGTGGCGGCGAATACGAAGATATCGGCTATCGTTTTGTGCAGCTCGACCGCTAGGTCGCTCACGCGATGCCCCCCCGATTATCCCCCACCCCCCTTCTACTTCCCGCAAGCGCCCTTGGCGTCGGCGTCTGGGCCGCATGCGGCATGCGAGTCAATGAGCCCGAAGCGATGCATTTCTTTCGCGGGAATACTCACACGCATACGCTCTGGAGTGATGGTGACGCCTCGCCCGATTGGGTGACCGCCTGGTACCGCGAACAAGACTTCAACTTTCTCGTACTCTCCGAGCACAACATCGTCGCCGATCATGAACGCTGGTTCGCCATCGGCGATGGACGATTAACCCGCGAACGCCTCGCAGACCTACAAGTCAAATTCGGAGCCGATGCCGTCGAAGTACGAGAAACAGCAGAAGGTGGGCAGGAAATGCGTTTGCCAACGCTTCAAGAGTTGCGCGCGCGCTTTGAAACGCCAGGCGAATTCCTGATGATCACCGGCGAAGAAGTGACAGACGGATTCGAAGGAAAAAATGTACACATCAATGCGCTGAACACTTATTCAGTGATTGACCCACAACATGGCACAACCCTCGGCGAGACTATCAAGCGCAATCTCGAGGCGATTGCAATTCATGGTATCGAACATGACCAGCAGGTCTTCGCCCACTTGAACCACCCAAACTTCACTTGGAGCATGACCCCTGAAGATCTCGCCGGCGTATCCACATTACGTTCGTTCGAGGTCTATAACGGACATCCTTCCGTAAACAACCGCGGCGACTCAAACCACCCCTCCACAGAGGCTATGTGGGATTTCGTAAACCACGCCGCAGCCCGCGAAGGGCAAAAACTGTTGCTTGGCATCGCCACCGATGACGCCCACCACTACCACGACATTCGATTGGGCAAGTCCAACCCAGGCCGCGGGTGGATTCAGGTTGCCGCTCTCGAACTGCAGCCCGAAGCGGTCGTAGAAGCGATCGAAGCGGGCGCCTTTTACGGCAGTAGCGGCGTGGAACTACACTCCTTTGACCGCGGCCAAGAGAACTATCGCGTGCAGG
>JAKVCF010000117.1 GCA_022447335.1 Planctomycetota bacterium
AAACCATACGGCAACGTCGCGTCATCGACCGCGGCAGCCAGATTGCGACCATTTAGATCAGCCAATAAGGGGCTAGCCATGCGTAACTCGCCACCATTAGCATTGTTTAGAGTGACCAGCGGCGAAACAACCTGAGTTCCGCCAATCGTCGGCCGCAGAGGAAGCGAAACCACATCGGCCTCCAGTGAGTAGAAAGTCGCACTGTGGTAGCCCGGCGCTTGAATCGTAATGTGATAGGCGCGGCCAGCCAGGCCAGTGAATGTCTCCTGGCCCGTAAGCGAAGCTAGTTCGGCCCGAAAATCCGTGCCATTGGCTGCTTCAATTTGCATGGTGCAACCAAAAATCGGTGTGAGCGATCTTGCATCGACCGCCTGCACTGTCATCTCATCGACAAGCCCTGTACTACCGATGAATCCACGGAAGCCAAAGCGCCCGGTCACCGACTCCAACATAGGGTTACCAGCGGCATCAGCTAACGTCAGTTCAAAGGGAGTCGTACCCAATGAATAACGATCGATATCCGTCACTCCAACAGTGTCCCCACCAATGAACCAATTGTTGGCGCTTGGGAAAGCCGCGACTTGTGAAGCAAAGGCCCCACCATTTACGCTGGCTTCGACAAAGCCGATCTGCTCATTAGCATTCCCGTAAGGACGTAGCTCCGGAAGATCAGTCAGGAATGTGCCCGCGCTACTTGCAAAGGGCGGACCAAAACGTGTCAGCGTCGGTGGGATGGTGTCTTGCACCAACCCGTCGAGACCGCGCACAGCGCTGCGCACCGTTCCGCGCTGCGACCAGGCGTGGATAGCCAACGGACCCTCTCGTAGCAACGAAAGCGCTGGGAACATCGGATCGGCCTGAAAGTCAAAACTGAAAAGCACCGGAGCACCTGCAGCTTGGGACGTGGTTAGCACCGTGTCGCGTTGCACTGAAGCAGTCCCGAGGGCGGCAATGGCCGCTACAGTCTCACCAATGCGCGCAAAAATCTGATCACCAGCGACCACACCTGAACTCGTCATCTCAATGCGCAGTGGATACGCGGGCAACAAAAATAAGTTTAGGTCCTGATCACCCTCACCAAATATGGCCGCCGTCGACAACGTATTCGGCGGTCCGAAGTCGAGCGTATTCCATGCACCCTGGTAAGCCGTCTGCAAAGTGTTGACGTTGAACTCGGTGTCTTCTACGCCCGGATCAATCGACACGGCCAGCCGTGCGCCGAGATCCAATGCACCGGCATCTTCGGTACGGGTGTACGGAAAGACACGGCCGCCCTGTTCAGACGTAGTCGGCGCATCTACCGCAGCCGCACCGATGGCGGCACCACTGCCGTCAACCTGCTCAACGCGCGTATTCGCAATCGCCGTCGCATAGCTAACCGGCTTCGAGAACACGACTGTCACATCACCATCATGCGGCTCATCGGTCGCGCCAGCTGGCGGAAAGCTGCCCACGACTTGCGGGTCAAGCCCGCTGCTTTCAGGTGACGTGGTGAAGCGCGCAAGTACGCCATCGGCAGATGGGACGAGACGCACTCCGCTCAAGTCGTGCACGTCATCGGTCGCGAAGATCTCGTATTCCGCCTCTGCCACCAGCGGCGCAATCGGGGTGATAATCACGCAACGGTCAGCGTTGTAAAAAGCCACTGAACGGCTTACGCCCCCACCACCGTCAACGCGACGGACACCCAAGCTCCCGATATTGACAGAGTTGCGCGCAATGGTCTCGGAAAACCAGACCACGATCGGCGAATGTACATCAACCCCAGTCGTAGAGGTGCGCGGGCCAAAGGCAAGGGCGTCGGGGGGGCCCGAAAGGATCAGGGAACCATCAAATAGGGCCTGTGGCGGCGCTGGTGGATTCGGAGGAGGGTCTCCGCCGCCACTTCCACCATCTCCATTGTCGCCGCCACCGTTGTTGCCACCGAAAACCTGGCCAGCATTGGAGGTACACGTCCCCCCGAACAAGCTGAACGAGAGAATCAGCGCAACGGCGAGCAGCCAGCGAACGAGAGCCTCAGAGCGACCTTGCGACATGAACCCCCCCTATAATGCCGCCGATGCTGGTCAGTTTCCCCACCAGTTTGGTCAACCCGGGTTCACAGGGACGTCCACTGCTCCTCCTGGGTCTGCTCGGAGCAGCCGCGGGCTGCGTACAGAACTACCCTGAGCCGGTTTCCAGCGAGCCGTTCGGCCCAATTCCAGGGCAAGAACGGCTGGCCGAGGGCCCGTCGCTCGAGGACTACATGGCCCAGGCCATCGACCCGGGAATCGACCGCAACGCGTTGCTCGTCGACCTGGAAAAGGAACAGGAACGCTTTGGCAATCAGGCCATCTACTGGAAAACCTTCGGTGGCGTCAGTCTGGCCTTCGCTCAAGAACAGGAAATGCGCGGCGAGACCCAAGCGCTCGACATGATGTTGAATGACGCCGAGTGGGCTTACGGCAAAGCCCTGGAGCTCGACACCGAGGATATCGAGGCACGCAGAGGCGTAGTCTACGCACGAAGGATGCTGGGCAATTTCACGGGAGCCTGGGAAGCTTGCCAACCAGCAATCGGTCGCGGCGCAAGCGAAACGCTACCTATTTGGGATGAAGAACTCGGTCGCGTGGGACTGGCCCTCGTCATTGAGGCAGTGCAAGCTGCCGCGCCGCTGCCAGCCGCGGCCGTACCGGCAGAGAACGCGCTAGGCCGCGCGATTGACCAAGGTAGCCCCGCCGCCTCAATTGCCTTAGCAGATCTTTTAGCTTGGCAAGGTCGCGGCGCCGAAGGCCGTGAGATCCTAATCGAAGCGCTAATTCGCAATCCAAATCAGGCCGATGCCGTAGGCCGCCTGCAAAACCTCACGCAAGGCGATGCGCAAGTCGTGGCCTGGGAACGCATCGCTGCCGCCAATCCGGATACGCCGCTCGTACAGTGGCGCCTAGGTGAAGCACTCTGGAATCTGCACTGGCTGCACCGCCAGAACCGCAATTGGTTCGGCGCACACAATGCACTCGACCGGGCCGAAAGCCTCTTCTTGGCCGCGAAAGCCAGCGAGCCCTCTTTCGCAAGCAGTTGCACAGATTGGCTGCACTTAGTACGCACCGCCCATGGTTGGGTCTATTGGAGCCAGTCGCTAGTTGATGACGCAGCGGACGCATTCTTGGCTGCGATCGAAGCCGACCCCGAGCGCCTCGAGCCGGAACCTGTTTCCGAATCGCTACGCCTTGGGATTTACTCAGTCGATGGGCACTACTTTTCCCAAAACCGACTCGACAAGGCGCGCACCTTTCACCGCCGTCTGTTTGACACTTACCAGGACAACCCGGACTGGACAAACAACTACGCCTTTGCTTGCCGCGAAGTAGCCAGCACTCTGGCTCAGCAGAGCAA
This sequence comes from Planctomycetota bacterium, assembly GCA_022447335.1. GTDB lineage: Bacteria > Planctomycetota > UBA1135 > UBA1135 > UBA1135. Next base: position 3,376 of record JAKVCF010000117.1, read on the forward strand.
GGCCGAAAACGCCCAGTTGGTCTGGCAGGAATCCTGGCGAGCCTATTCCCGCACCGTCGAACTAGCCCCGAATGACGTTCGTTTCGTCAACGACCGAGCCCTGATAGCCGTGCACTACCTAGAAGGCGACCAGCACCACGAGCTCTCGGAACAAGAGTTGCATCGCGCTACACGTCTAGGCAAGAAACAATTAGCTCAACTGGCCGAGGATGTTCCCGAACGGGAACGCCGCCTTCTGGACGAAGCCGTCGGTGACGCTTGGGAGAATTTAGCCTATTTGGACGTGGTAAGACGCCAACGTCTGGATCGCGCTGAAAGCTACCTGGCCGAAGCTGTTAAACACTACCCCTTCGAAAGCCGCTTGGGCGTTGTCCGTATCCGCACAGAACTCGACCGACTCCGCTCCGAGAACCCCACCTCCGACCGATGATCCTTTCGACCTTGCTCCTGCTCTTGCCCCAGTCGGGCGACCTTAAAGCCTCCCTTGAAGAAGCGAATACGCAAGCGTTGCGTGGCCAATTCGGCGCTGCCGTAGCCATCCTCGAAAAGGCGGGGACCCTGGATTCTGACAACGTGGAAGCGCTAACGGCTCTCGGCACTTACATGCTGCGCGACACGGAAGCGCAAATCGCTGCAGGCACATTACGTGGCCTAGCTATTAACGATGGATTCCTGCAAGCCGGCTATGTACTGGAAGATGCGGCGAAGCTGTCAGGCGCTCCGATCGAAGCCTTTGAAAACTGGGCGGAAGCTTTGCTCAATGGTGGCGACAAGCGCAACGCGCTCAAAGCTGCAGAAAAGGGTGTACAAGCCTTTGGCAAAGATCCGCGCGCTGTCATGCAGCGCGGTCGCGTACTGGTGGCGATGGCGAACGACACTACGGATGTCAGCAAGAAGAAGGAGTATTTCAAGTCCGCAATCGAAGACTACCGCCAGGCAATGAAGTTGGACGCCCAGGCGACAGCTGCTTGCCTGAAGCTAGGCGAGACCTTAATTCTCGCCAGCTACGCCGACCCGATAGCAAAGCCAGAAGAAGCGCGTAAGGAGGCCGCTGAAGCTTGGTCCGAAGCACTCAAAAGGGATCAGGCCTCGGTCGATCTATCTGCCATGTGCCAATGGTTGCACGGCGAAGCGGTGCCACTACTGCAAAAGATCGATAAGTCGAAAGGTAATGACGCGACTATGACTTGGTATATGGGATTTGCTGAGTACAGCGGTCAACCACGCAATTGGGGAAACGTGCGCAAGCACTTCGAGAAAGCGCTTGAGCTCGAGCCTGCGATGTACAACTGCCACTTCTTCCTCGCGCAAGGCGCCTTTGATCGTGGCGGTCAACTACTGGCAGAGAACAACAACGAAATGTCAACAGAGTCGCGAAACGCGTATCTCTACTCGGCGATTCAGTGGGGGAAGTACCTTGAAATGCAGGGTCAAGTCCACCGCAATGCGATTCTCGTGACTGCCGATGGTGGTGCATCAACTATTGCCAATCTTAAGTGGATCGCAGGTCAGGCCTTTCAGGCCCGCCGCTTCGAGCCGGCCATTCAGATCAGTAAGTGGATCACCGAAACCACGCCCAATGATGTTGAGGCCTGGAACAATCTGGCCTTCGGTTACCGGGACTCTGGTCAGGCAGAAAAATCTCTAGCAGCCTACGCACAGTCGGCCGAATTGGCCCCAGACGACCCGCAGGTGCTCAACGACTGGGCGGTTATTTACCACTACTACCTGAAAACTGAGGACGAGAAAGCCAAGAATCTCTATCTCAAGGCAATCAAACTGGCCGAGGAGATCTTGGCCGACGATACCGGCCTGTCGACGGCCGACAAGGAGCGCATCCAAATCGGCCTACGCGACGCACGCAACAACCTGCGCAAGCTCGAGGCAGGAAACCGCCGTAATGGTTAAAATCGTCAATCTAATCAAATCTGAAGCGCCCACGGCAACGGGGCGCTTTCTTTTTGACTCCCCAAAACCCTAGAATTCGGCCATGCGCGTCCTCATAGGCGGGGAAGACGAGTTAGCAGTCTCGCTTGCCGAGGCTCTGATGAAAGAGCACGACGTAACCGTGCTCGCCCCCACCACACTGCGTGGCAGCAGCCTGGATCGACTCGATGTCGAAGTGCGTTGGGGCTCTTGCTCATCCTCATCTGCACTACAGAGCGCCAACGTCGAGCAGTCAGAGTTCTTCATTGCCTGCACACCAGCCGATGAACGTAACCTTGTAGCTGCGGCAGCAGCCAAACGACTGGGAGCCAAGCAGACTATCTGCTTCCTGCGCCGCCATGAAGTACAGGCCAGCGAACGCGAAGCCGAGCGCCTCGCCTTGTCACTCGGTATTGATCAGGTCATCCTGCCAGCAGAAAGACTAGCGCGCGAGATCCTGCGCATCGTGATGGTTCCGGGCGCACTTGACGTGGTCGCCTTTGAAGGTGGACGCGTGCGCTTGGTACGCAAAGAGATCCCGGAAGGATCGCACCTGACTACTGGAACTTTGCGCGAGATCGGTGTACCGAAGGGCATCGTACTCGTCACCTGCCGACGCGACGATGAGCTATTCATCCCAAAAGGGGATACACGCTTTCGTCCCGGCGACCAAATCACCGCGATGGGCGACTTGAAGGGAACCAATAACTTTATGGCGCGCTATTTGGGTGACAGAAACCGACGCGATCCGCGTCGTGCGACAGTTGTTGGCGGCGGCGTAGTGGGATTGACAGTGGCCAAAGGGCTGGAAAGCGCCGGTTGGTCGGTCAAGGTCGTAGAGAGTGACGAGCGACGCGCCAACGAAATCGCACAGCAAATCAATTCGATGGTGCTCCACGGTGATGGCACCGACCTCGGACTATTAGCCGATGAGCACATTGGCGAAGACCCCGTGCTGATCGCAGTCACAAGCCGCGACGAAATCAACCTTCTCGTCTCTCTACTTGCCAAGCAGGAGGGCGTGCCACGCATCATCACACGCGCAGACCGCATGTCGAATGAAAGACTCTTCGAGAAAGTCGGCATCGATGTAGTGCGATCGGCACAGGGTGCAGCGATCGGGTCGGTCCTACGCAAGATTTCGCGAAGCCGCGATGAGCCTATTGCCGAACTCGAACATGGCGATCTCAAGGTCCTGCGGTTACCGGTACGCGAGAACTTCCCTCCCACGGCGCTAGCCCAGATGCGCGCACCCGTCTTCGCCATCGTCGGCGCGATCGCGCGTGGAGGAAATGTTCTGATTCCGCAGGGTGACACGATTATTCAGGCTGACGACGTACTACTTACCCTGTGCACCGCCGAGGCAGAAGACGAAGCCCGTGACTTCTTCTCAAACTTCGCAGGAGCCGAAGAGAGTTAAAATCATGCGTTTGTCGCGCGTGCTGGGAGTGATTGGCCGCCTGCTTCGGGTAGTGTGCCTCGGCTTTCTCCCACCTGCCCTGCTGGCCCTTTGGGACGGCTATCAGGGCGTCGAAGGACAGTACGCCTCAGCAGGGCACTTCGGGATTGCGTTGGTAATCACTTGGCTGGCGGGCACCGTTTTCGCGCAAGGTTTCGCGCCTCGACCAGATGTGCGACGCGCCGAAGCATTGGGAGTAGTCGCAGGGTCCTGGCTGGTGATTTCGGCCTTTGCGTCAATTCCATACATGCTTGCAGGCCTGCACTGGGACGACGCGCTATTCGAGGCCATGTCCGGACTCACGGCGACTGGTGCGACCATCCTGCAGGACTTCGGCGCATATGGCCGTGGCTTTTTCCTGTGGCGATCGATGACCCAGTGGTTCGGTGGCTTAGGAGTCATCGCTCTGTTCGTGGTTGTGCTGCCACAGCTGGGCATTGCTGGTCGCCAGCTCTTCTTCGCCGAGACCTCAACTGCCCCAAATGAAGTGGTCGGGTC
>JAKVCF010000118.1 GCA_022447335.1 Planctomycetota bacterium
GCGCTTACCGCGCCGCTCACAGAGCAGCATGCGCTTGTCTGGAAAGACCGCTGCCCAGACGAGGCCTGGCAAACCACCGCCCGATCCCCAGTCAGCAATAACGCGGGCGTCTTCCGGCACAAAGCGGGCCACCTCCAGACAATCTATTAGGTGCGCCTCGATTAACGTGCCCCAGTCGCGAGCTCCGGTCAAATTGACAACGGTGTTAGCCGCGAGCAGCAAACGGCCATAGGCGAGGACTGAAGCCAAGGGTGCATCGGGCGGCGAGGCCAGAGGCTGGAGATGCTTACGCAGCAGCCCGACATCCAGGGGATTAGGCTCGTCGAGTGCAGCGAGCGCATCGTCGGGAATGCCAGGGAAGGACATGTAGGCGCTAACGAACGCTAATGAGGGCCGTCTGGAATCGGTGGCAGGGCAGGTAGGACTCGAACCCACAACATGCTGATTTGGAATCAGCCGCTCTACCAATTGGAGCTACTGCCCTACACAATTCCGTTCGAATGGTGCCGAGGGGGGGACTCGAACCCCCACATCCTTGCGGACACAGGCACCTGAAGCCTGCGCGTCTACCAATTCCGCCACCTCGGCTTCATCGGCCCACCCGGGTCGAATAAGATACCGCTCCCGCTGAGGGAAGCAAGCCTGTTCATGAGCGATTCCGAACGCCCGATTCGCGAGGTCACCCGTAATCGCCGGGCCAAATACGACTTCGAAATCCTCGAAACCCTTGAGGTGGGGGTGGCCCTACAAGGCACGGAAGTCAAGACGCTTCGGGCCGGAGAAGTCAGTCTGGGCGAGGCATTTGTGCGCATCCGCAACGGCCAAATGTGGCTAGAGCAGGCACGCATTGACGAGTACCGAGAAGGTAACCGCCATAACCACGACCCTTCGCGCCCGCGACGCCTGCTGGCCCATAAGCGCGAGATTCAAAGGTGGGCACAGCGCATGAAAGAGAAAGGGCTCACTATCGTACCCCTCTCGCTCTACTTCCGCGGCCGCTCGGTCAAGCTTGAGATCGGCCTAGGTAAAGGGCGCAAGCGCCACGACAAGCGGCAAGTCATCAAAGATCGGGACAACCGTCGCGAGCTGCGCAAGTTCACTCGCTAGCAGCGAAAGCGCCTTTCGCGTGGTAGGATGTAGGCTGCATACTGTGCAAGGGGGCGATCGGTTTCGACTGGGAGTTTCCTCATGCCTGGTTGCGTGCCGAGGTTGCGGAGATGGCCTCGTTAATCCCTCCGCAAGGCATTTACCTGCCGATAACAATTACGCACTAGCTGCTTAATGCAGCGCGTCCCTTTGTCCTTCGCCCGCTGGGGCAAGGGGGCGACTGATCGCGGGCTAGCCGATGGCTCCTGGCCCGGGATCCTGAGGTAAAACTCAACGGGCTGGCGTGTGCCCTCGCTTGTTCTGGTGCTGGGATGCTCGTGAGATTAGATCCAGGACTACGCACGTAGACGCCTTTCATGAGCCTCTGCAGGACGCGGGTTCGATTCCCGCCGCCTCCACCACAGCCCCGACCGGTCGCATTTTGCGGCCGGTCTTGGCATTTCCGCCTATTCCTCGCCTTCGTGCTCGAGCAGCACTCGCACATCGCGCAAGTAAAGAATCATGCCGTAATTATCGGAATAAACTGCCTTGCAGTGAGCCGCAATCGCAAGCGCGATTTCTTCCTCGCAAACTACCTCGATGCGAATATTCGTACTGGCATTACCCCAGTTGCCTTCGCGTGAACCTCGGTGCCCTTTGCCGCGAGCATCGAGAATGGTATAGCCTTCGACTCCAAGTCGCTCGAGATCGCGCTTGAGCATCGGCTCTAATGCCGACTCAGTCACGATGGTGACGAGCTTCTGATCTAAAAAGTTCATCCGTTTCCTCCCATTAGGGCATGTAGTTGTTCAGCGTAGAACAGGTATATCGGAATGCCGAATACGACATTAAACGGGAAGGTTACACCAAGCGAAGCGGCCAGCGAAAGCGTCGGCTTGGCCGCAGGTACAGCGATGCGCATGGCCGCAGGTACAGCGATGTAGGAGGCGCTTGCTGCAAGCGTAGCCAGCACGGCGGTGCCGCCAACAGAAAGCTCCAACCCAACGCCGAGCAAAGCACCAAACGCTCCCGAAACCAGTGGCATACCTACGCCAAATAGCACTAAAAAGATACCACGTCGACGGAGTGCCCCAATCTGCGAAGCCGTGACCAAGCCCATTTCCAGTAGAAACAGGGCGAGCACGCCTTTAAAGAGATCAAAGAAAAGAGGGGACAGTGGGTCAAGCCCGTCGGCACCAGCAATCCAACCAATCACCAGCCCGCCCAGCATCAACACCAAACTCTTGCCAAGCATCACCTCGTGCGCAACCTGACCCCACTGAGTGTCTTTAGTCACCCCGCGCGCCAGCACGATGCCAACCAGAATCGCGGGCATCTCCAGAAGGACAACGAAGAGCGGCATGTGCTCTTCAAAAAAGATTTGCCGCAAGCCTAGATATGCCAACGCAACCGCGAAAGTACCGACGCTGACTGAGCCATAGTGCGCAGCGATCGAAGCCGCATCAACCCGACGGAAGCGCCCCAGTGAGCGCAACACGGGATAGGCCATCAGAGGCAAAGTGATACCCATCACTACCACCGCCACCATCTGCGGGAACAGATCCATAAAGGGCTGAGCCGCGAGCTCCTTGCCGCCTTTCAGGCCGATCGAAAGCAGCAGCAGAATGCTAAGCAGCTCATAGACCTGCGGCGGTAGGCGCAGATCGGACTGCGCGACGCCCGCGAGCACGCCAAGCAAGAAGAAGAGGATGATCGGATCCAAATCCGAGGGCACGTCCAGGGAGGGCCAAAGTCGGCTGCGTCATTCTAGCCGCAAGGTGGTCTCGATTCGCCCGCACCATTTCCCTATGCTGGCCGGCGGTGATGCGCTCCGCGCCTTCTTCCTTCCTCGGCCGTGCCGTTGTGCCAGCCCTACTAACTCTCGCCTCATGCGGAGCTCCGGCGCAGCGCGCCATCGAAGACTTAGCCGCAATTCACGATCCAAGTGACTGGAGCCCACTCTCGCCGGCATCACTCTCCGTCGCCCCCGAGCACTATCTCGCCGAACGGCCCATCCGCGCGAGTGGCCCCGGTCTTTATGCAGTCGAAGATCACCGCGAACTGGAAGCCGGGATCCTGCGCATTATCGCGGGCGCGCCGAGCGATGCCCCCGGCTTTGCTCTCGAGACCAGCGCTTGGCTAGCCATTCAACTGCTGCACGACGACTATGCAGAAGCACGCATTCAAGCAGCCGCAATCATGTCCTCATTCGCCGGATCATGGATTGAACGCAACGGCGTGCGTCTGAAACAACCGCAGAAGGTTGACGGTGAAGCCTATGCGCGCGCTGCCCAGGCCTTCCTTGACGCTGACGAGGCCAAAAGCCGCCCCGCACGCCTGCAAGCACTAGAGCAACTCGCTCGCTTGCGCGCCCCGAACCCCGTGTCCATGGTGCGTACCCTGACTGGAGTAGCGCGCCGAATCCATCGCACACCTTTGCGCACAAGTGACGAAGAGCTCGCCTTCCGCTACGGTGCGGCCTGCATCCTAGCCTTCCTGGAAGCTGGAGCGACAGATAGCGATACCAATGTCGCAAAAGCCTGCCGTGCGCGGCATGATCTGCTAGCGCAATACGCGTATCGCAGCGCACCGACCTCGCCTTGAAGTCTGCTGGGATGACCCTGATGAAGATCGCAATTGCGGTCCTGCTGACCTGGTATGTACTTGGTCAGATTGAAAACCGCGATCGGCTAGTCGGCCCCAATCCCAAGGATGACATTCCGCGCGCTGAGATCTTCGGCAATCTGAGCGGCGATTGGCGCGCCGGCACCTGGGTCTTTCACTGCGATGTGACTGCGCCCGACCCTTCACCGCTTCTCGGCGCCGCTCCTCTTGCCACGCTGCACGCCTCTGACCTAGAAGGAGCTTTTGCGGCCGGTTGGGAGTTGCGCCCGGGCTTCCTGACTATCGCACGCGGAATTCAGCTCAGCTGGTTTCTGATTGGCGCGGCACTGTGGGGAGTGCTGTTAGTCCTTGCCGCAGTGCGCTGGCGCATCCTATTGCACGCAGCCGGCATCAAGACCACGGTCGGCAACGCGCTGCGACTTTGCTTTGTCGGCTACTTTTTCAACAACGTCATGCCCGGGGTCACCGGGGGCGATGTAGTCCGCGGCGCTCTGATCACGCGCGGCCTTGAGCAGGATCGCTGGAAGGCAGCCCTTTCGGTGGTAGTAGACCGCATCATTGGCCTCGTCGCACTGATCACACTAGCCGCAATCGTGCTGACCTATGGCCTGCTCACCGCTGGAGAAAAGGCGCCCTATCCGCCGTACCTCGCGCAAGGAGTTTTCATCTTCCTTGGGGCGACCGCCATTGGCGGAAGCGCCTACCTGTCTCAGCGTGTTCGTGACAAGCTAGGCATCGAACGCTGGCTACCGAAGCTGCCAGGCGGCAGCACTCTGACCAAGATCGATAATGGGCTAACCATCTACCGACACAGCCCAGGTCGCTTAGCTTTGGCTTATCTGATGTCGCTTCCACTGCAGATCTGCGGCGTACTCTCCTTCTGGGCCATTGGCCAAGCCTGCGGGGCCAGTCTGCAGCTGCAGGACGATTTCGTTATTTTCCCAGTAGTGCAAACGATCTCGGCCATTCCACTTGCCCCTGCAGGCTGGGGGGTAGGCGAGACCCTTTACGGCCACAGCTTCCGCCTGTTCGGCTCCAGCTTCACCCTAGGAGTGGCTGTCTCGGTCCTGTTCCGCCTGACAACCCAGCTCGGCTTCGGCCTGATCGGTGGCATGGTCTGGGTCACGTCCAGCCAACGCAAAGAAGAAGTTCAAAACATCAGTTCGTCATGAGCCTAGTCGTCGTCGGTTCTTTTGGTCTAGATACAGTCGAAACCCCATTCGGTCGTCGCGAGGAAGTGCTCGGCGGCTCCGCCGTTTATTTCTCCTTAGCCGCATCGATATTCACCGAAGTCAAGCTCGCCGGCAATGTGGGCAGTGATTTTCCCGAGTCGGCGTGGCGCACGCTTGATAGTCGCAGAGCGGTACGCACCGGCATTCAAATCTTCGAGGATAAGCCTACCTTCCGCTGGTCTGGCCGTTACGAAGGCGACATGAACGAAGCTGAAACGCTTTGCACCGAACTCAACGTGCTAGCCGAGCCACCGCAGGTGCCCGCGGATTACCGGGGCGCAGAGTTTGTCTTCCTCGCCAACATGGGTCCGGATACACAACTGAAGATGCTCGAGGAGCTGAACGGTAATACAGTCTTCGCCGACACCATGAACCTCTGGATCGACACCCAGCGTGAGAATCTAGTGCACTTACTGAGCCGCCTGGACGGCATCGTATTGAATGACGCGGAGGCTCGCGCGCTAACCGGCGAGTCCAATTTGATCCGCGCAGGCGAAGCCCTGCTGCGTATGGGCCCACGAGTCGCGGTGGTCAAAAAAGGCGAACATGGCGCCTCCCTCTTCGAGCGTGACTTCCACTTCGCCCTGCCAGCCTATCCAACACCGCAAGTCGTAGACCCCACAGGTGCGGGGGATTCCTTTGCCGGGGGATTCCTTGGCTCACTCGCTGAAATGGGCGAGGTGAACCCCGCCAACCTCCGCAAAGCAATGGCTTTCGGCACGGTGGCCGCCTCAATGACAGTGGAGCGTTTTTCAACGGAAGGGTTGGAGAAAGCGGCGCGCGAGCAGCTGGAGCGGCGCTACACCGAACTGCACGATTTCGTGCACTTCGAGGCGTAACCCAGCCAGAGACCGGCCCGGCTTCTCTTCTGGATGTCCGAGATTTCGGCTGCGGTGTGGAATGCGCCGCCGCCACTCTCTACACTCACTTTTGACGGAGGCACATCCCAATAATGGCTACCCGCAAAAAATCATCTCCAAGCTCGAATCGCGCCAGCGCGATCCAGGCGGCCCTCGCCGCCATCTCCAAAAACCACGGCGAAGAAGCTGTCATGGACATGTCGCAGAAGTCCATCGGCCCTATCGCCGGCATCGCTACCGGTTCGCTCGGCCTCGACGCCGCTCTCGGCGGCAAGGGCCTCCCGCGCGGTCGCGTAATTGAGCTCTACGGCCCCGAGTCTTCCGGAAAGTCCACCTTGGCCATGTCCGTAGTCGCCCAAGCTCAAAAAACCGGCGGCTTTGCTGTCTACATCGACGCCGAACACGCCTTCGATCCCGAGTACGCCCAAAAGCTCGGCATCTCTCTCAGCGGTGACAAGTTCCTACTGTCGCAACCCTCGTCCGGCGAAGAAGGCCTCGATATTTGCGAGCAGTTCGTTAAGTCCGAAGCCGTCGACGTGGTGGTAATCGACTCAGTTGCAGCACTGGTGCCCAACGCCGAACTGAAAGGCGAAATCGGAGATACTTTTGTCGGCGTACAGGCCCGCATGATGTCGCAGGCGCTACGCCGCCTGACCTCCGTCATTGGCAAGACCGACTGCGTAGTGATCTTCATCAACCAGCTGCGCGAGAAGATCGGTGTCATGTTCGGTAACCCGGAAACTACTCCGGGCGGTCGCGCTCTGAAGTTCTACAGCTCGGTCAGAATCGATGTGCGCCGAATCGGCGCGCTCAAAAATGGTGACGAAATCGTCGGCAACCGCACCAAGGCCACCGTGGTCAAGAACAAAGTCGCGCCGCCCTTCCGCCGGACGGAGTTCGACATCCTGTACGGAACGGGCATCTCCTACGAAGGCGACGTCATTGACCTCGGCTTGCAGTACAATCTCGTCACCAAGTCGGGCGCTTGGTTCAGCTTTGCTCACCCCGAAAAGGGAGACATCCGTCTGGGGCAGGGCCGCGAGGCCGTACGTACTCTGCTGCGGGAAAACCCCGAACTCTGCGAAGAGATCGCGGAATTCGTCCGTGAGGCGATGAACCCAGTCACTACCCCCGAGGCCACCGCGGCCAAGGGGCAGGCTAAGACTGCACCAGCAACCACGAAGAAGACCACCAAGAAGAGGGCGGCCGTGAAGGCCGTCAGCAAGTAAGCCGGTCCCGGGGGGGGGGGGGGGGGCCCCCCCCCCCCCCCACCCCAGGGGCCCCTTCGGGGCCCCTAGGGCCCAGGGACCCCTGAATCAGGACCAAGCCAAGAAACGGGACCAAGCCCAGAGAATCGGGACCATGCCCGGAACAAATCAGGAACAACTCCA
>JAKVCF010000119.1 GCA_022447335.1 Planctomycetota bacterium
GGCTTTATTGGCGGCATGGTCACTGAAGCGATGGATGGGTGGGACTCCAGCATGACGATGATGGCCGAGCAAGGTGTGCCGGTTGAGTTTATGTCTTGGGACGCTATACGGAAGCTGGAGGCGGGCCTCTCGGTTAAGGGCGATGGTCCGTCTACAGCGGCTGGTTTGATGGCCGCAGTGCAGATCACCTTTGCTGAGGGTTTGTCTGAGCGGGCGTTTGATTTTGTGGGCGAACTGCTCAGCGACATGGGCTCGACCGAGGTTGTTCGGGGCGAAGGTGGCTCAATCATGTACTTCACCCCAAGCCCCGAGATGTCCAACCTTTTTGGGGGAGTAGGGGCTGACTTACAAAAGGATTGGTGGCTCCATAGTCAAGAAATGCCCCCAATGAAACTAGAGCTGATAGGCAATAAGTTGCGCCTTGATGTGACAAATATGAACTACGAAGGCGCATCGCTTGCCTCGAAGGCAAACTTTTTGCGCGGCCGGGATCAAGTATTGCAACCGGGCATAGTTTGCTTTAGCTATTTCAATCCCCAAGCCATAGCCGAGATGCAGTCGTCTCTTAGTATTAGCTCTTCAGATGGTGCAGAGCTTGATTCGATGAACCAAGCTTTGGCGGCCCTCACTAAGAGTGCGACTGGCGCACAAGCGATTTCATATGGAGCGGGCTGGAAAGAAGGAAGATCCGTGAGCTCTACCTTCGTTGACCTCAATGGCTCGCCGTCCGGTTGGGCGAGCCCGACCGGCGCAGTAGATCGCAGCATGGTCGAGTACATCCCAGGCGATGCCAGCAAGTTCTCGCTCGCTAGTTTGAGTGGAACCGAGGGCATGGCAGAGCTCTTTTCAAGTTTTGATGCGGTACTTGAAGACGGGGAGATGGCACAAAATCTTGCGGTTTGGTCTGAGGCCGAGCCAGTTAGTTATTCGTGGCTCGCCGGCGACCTCCGCCCGGTATTAGATGAAGCGCTAAAAGGGTTTGGTAAGCGCGCACTTTCTTATGACTCCCCAACCCGTGGCAGCCGCATGTTGATAGAGCTTCGTGATCCCGATGCAGTTCAGGCCGCGGCGACCCCGCTGGTTAAGACTGTCTCGCAGTTACTCGATTCGATCGAAGGCGCGCCCGTTGCGCTACGTGCGAGGCGTGAGTCGCCGCGCGCTAATCCACAGCAAACGGTTCCGGTTTACTACTTGCGCCTGAAGCCAGAGATGATGCCCCCAACGTTCGAGCAGATCTCGATGTTCATTGGCAACGTAGAGCCATCGTTTGCGATCAGTCCAGATGGATGGCTGGTCTTTTCAATGAACCGCGCCGATGTTCGTTCGGTAGTGCGATCGGGCTTAAAAGCAGAGTCAAATGACATCCGCTCAAACCCCGAGGCGGCCGATTTTCTTAGGCGTGTCCCACAATCTGCAATCGAGCTAGCTTGGTCTGACCCACGCCCTACCGTTACTTCAACAATGAGCATGGCGCAAGCTGCATCAGGCCTGCTCGGCATGCAGATGGACCCTTCACAAATGCCGGTGGACCTTTCCAAGATGCCATCGGCTAACGCACTGAACCGCCACCTGAGCACTTCCGAATCGTTTACTTGGGCAGACAATAAAGAGAGCGCCAGCAGTTGGGCGGTGGGGAGCGTTGGCGTAGCCGATTTTCTCACGGTCGTTGGGTACGCGGTTCCGGTAGGCATGATGAGCTTCGCATTTATGACCTCGATAGCGATGCCTCCCCCGGAACTTTTAATCGGGGAGCCGCCGTCTACGTCTGCGGCAAGTCCTGAAATCGGGCGCGCTCGGGCGCTTATAGATCTTGCCAATTTGCAGACCGGTGCGATTATTTACCAATTGCTGACCGAAGAGTATCCGAAGTCCCTCGACGATCTGCTTGGGGAGGTCGATGGCCAGCCACTCCTTGACACCCCAGGGGCGGCTGTGCCTAACGACCCCTGGGGCAGCCCCTATATCTACCGTCAGATGGCCAACGGCTTTATGATTTATTCCGTCGGCCCAAACGGGCAAGACGAAGGCGGCCAAGGCGACGACGTTAGCGTCGAAGGGTAAAGTTGGTTGCTGCCACGCGCGGTGGATCTAACCAGAACGAAGAAAAGTAAGTGGACCAAGCGTGCCCTGGCCTGGCTGGCTGGCGCACTTGGCCCGTGGTTGCTGCGCACGCTTGGTCGGAGTTGGCGAGTCCGGCGAGTGGGGCAGAAGTACTTTGATGTCACTGGCCCGGAAGGGCAGCGTCCGGTTTTTGTTATGTGGCATCAGAATGCGCCGTCTGGGAGCGCGGTGCATCGCGGAGAGCCGCTTGTGGTGCTGGCCTCAACTCATCGCGATGGCGAGATTATCGCGCGCACAACTCGGAACCTGGGCTATCGCACGCTTCGGGGCTCTACTTCGCGCGGGGGGGCGCGGGTGCTGCGCGAGCTATTAACTCAGGCCGATCCGGCTTGGGGGTTGGTGCTGACCCCAGACGGCCCGCGCGGGCCGCGGCATAGTGTGGCGCCCGGCGCGATTTATATTGCGGCGATGAGTGGGCGACCTGTGGTTGCAACAGGACTGGCCGCGCAGCGGCAATGGAAGCTTAATTCTTGGGACCGCATGCGATTCCCAGGCCATTTACGCGCGTGGTTTGCTGTTATTCCGAGCCGCTCATTTTTGACCGGGCGGTGTTGCGCGATGAGGTCGCGCTTGACTTAGCTCGCGCCCAAGTTGCCGAAGTGCTTCACGCCACCGAAGCTAAGGCCCAAGCTTTGCTTGATGAGGAGACAGGTTCGTGAGCCAGCGCACGGAGGTTTTCCGTTTCCCTGTGGCGCGCGCAGAACAGTTGCGACGTGCATTGGTTGATGCGGGCTTTGAAGAGCGCCCGCTAGCGCACGCCTTCTTTCAGGCGCGCGGAGAAGGTGTGATAGCTAGTCTTTATCGCAGCGGAAAGTTGGTGGTGCAAGGGGAGGCGGCGGACGGCTTTGCCGCACGCTTTCTCGGCGGGGCTGTGCCCGAGCCAGGGAAAAAAAAGGGGGCGTGCGCCCCCGATCAAACTGACGTAGAGGGCTTGCTCGGGGATCGTATGGGCAGTGACGAGGCGGGCAAAGGCGATAGCTTTGGCGGCCTTGCTGTTGCGGCGGGGGCAGTTGGCGAAGGCGGCCTTGCCGAGCTGCTCGAGACTGGGGTGGCGGATTCCAAGGCGCTCTCAGATGAACGCGTGCGGGCATTGGCTCCTTGGATTCGTGATCACTGCGTTTATGCCGAGCGCGTTTTAAGTCCCGCCGAATACAACGAAGCCCACCGCGCCGCGGGTTCGAACGTGAACACGTTGTTAGCTCTCCTACATGCCGAAGTAATTCTCGAAGTGGCCGACGCTTGTGGTTATTCCGAGGCTGTCGTGGACCGCTTCAGTCCGCGGGAGCCCGTACGGGAGGCGCTGTCCAAGGCGCGGCCAGGATTGCGGGTGATTGAAATCCCGCGCGCAGAGGCTGTGCCCGCGGTAGCGGCCGCCTCGGTTTTGGCACGAGAGGCCTTCATTCGCCAAATGGAAAACATGGGCAATGAATGGGCTCACGACTTCCCCTTAGGCAGTGGCGCTCCAGTGCCGCCCGCACTTCGGAAGTTTCTCAAGTTGCACGGTCGCCCCCCGCTTGGCAAAGTTGCGAAGCTGCACTTTGCCAACGTGAGGAAGATCGCCGACAGTTTGCCATGGGACTGAGCCCCTTGCCGTGTGGCACAGCGTCACCGATGTGCGGAGGATCCACTTGCACTAGAAGTATTTTCCGAACCTATGACTAAATCCGCTCACAGTAAGTCCGACACACGCCCCTTTGTTCCACTCGGCATAGTCGTACTGACGGTCTCTGATTCGCGCACTTTGGCCGACGATAAGTCGGGGCAAGTGCTAGATGATGGACTGACGTCCGCGGGGCATAAGGTTGTGCATCGTGAGGTGGTGCCAGATGAGATCTGTGCGATCCGCGTTGCGGCTCGCGCCCAACTGGCACGTGAGGAAGTGCATGTGCTTGTAGTTACCGGTGGCACCGGGATGGCCCCGCGGGACGTGACCCCCGAGGCGCTAGAGGATCTTTTCGACAAGCAGATACCGGGCTTTGGGGAGCTCTTCCGGATGCTCTCCTATGAAGACATAGGCACCGCGATGATGCAGTCCCGCGCCTGCGCGGGCTTGATGGCGGGCAAGCTAATCTTTGCTCTTCCCGGCTCTACGGGGGCTTGCAAGCTGGCTTTAGAAGCCATTTTGATCCCCCAGCTCGATTCACGAACCAAGCCCTGTTCAGTTAGCGGACTGCTTTACTGAGGGGCCTCTGCGGAGGCTGTGGAAAGCCCGGGGAAAACCTCGCCAGGCCTGTGGAGAAGGGTGAAAATATGATCACAAGCCCTTTTCTTATAAAGAGTTACCCTTTTTACTCTTGTTCGAGGTCGGATTGTTGAGAATCTTCTCGCCGATCCTTGAGAGGCGGCTCATCGGCCTCGGGCAGCTCGAGGTCTGAGTTAGGGCCATCGTTTTTGAGGGCTTCAGCCTCGGCCTCGACTTCCTCCGAATCGGGCCCTGTTGCTGGGTCCAGATTCTGGCGCCAGTCCGGGACATCCTGAGCTGCGGCTTTGGCTTCGGCCGCGAGGTCATGTGCGGAGCGGTTTAGGTCGCGAGTCTCGCGCTCGAGATCGCGAATCGCGTCGTCAATGCCCGAATCGCGTCGGATCTCGTCGATCGAGCGCTTGGCTTTGAAAAAGGTCCGGCCCATGCCTTTGGCGACATCCGGCAACTTGCCGCCAAACAGCAGCAGGCCGATGATCAGTACCCAAATGAGCTCTGTTCCGCCGATGAAGGCGAGTGGCATAACTTCAGTATTGTAGACGGTCCGCGAACTCGATGAAGTCCGGCTCGTTGCGAAAGCGCTCGACTAGGAAGCAGGGCACGATGTTTACTCCGTAGCGAGACTCGCCCGTAAAGTCATTACGTGCGGTGTAGAACTCAAACGCAAAGCCGTGGCCGTAGTAGACCAAGCCGTAACGAGTGCTGGTTGTCGAGTTCCCGCGTGCTGAGAAGGTACGACCGCCGCGCAGCTCAAAGCTTTCATTGATTCGCCAGTCGGCGCTGAAGCCCACACTTTTAAAGGCGGCGTCCGGAGCCTCGGGCTGATTTAGGAGTCGGCGGTTGATCGATAGGCGCCAGTTTGTCTGTGGGGCCAAGCTAAGAAGGCCATACCATTCTTCTATAGCATCGGTGTCCCAGCGATAACGAAGGTTGCTGGTCGCGCGAATCCCACGTAAGACGCCGCCGCGCACGCCAGGAGACCAGGTCCCGCGGAACTCAGTTGGCCCCCATGGGCGAACATCCTGCCCGCTGCGCACGCCAGGAAAGGTTTCGCTTAGAAGCGGCTCATCTACGTTCGGGTAATAAGGGACTAGAACCTCGACGTCAAGCCAGGGGTTATGCGCGCGCGAGCCATACCAAAATTGGCGCAACGAGAACTCCACGGCCTGCCCCGGGCGGCGGCGGTCAAAAAGTTCGAAAGGGTACCAATCCGAACTAGCCTCGTCGAACATGTGCAGGTGACGTAGGCGCACCATTGGCCGCACACGGTGTTTCCATCCCCCGTCGTACTTGCGCTCTATAGCAATGCTGGCCTCAACGAAGGCTTCCAGTGAAGACTGCGTATCTCCCCCTGATCCCGAAGCATTGTGCACCGCCCCAAACTCCGCGCGTAGGCCCGGGCGGAGCACGCCTTGGCCAAAGAGCAACTGGGTATCGAGTTCCGCCCAGGCGCGGAGTCGATCTCGTACTTGGTCCGGCCGTGTAACGAAATCGGGGCGGCCTAAGCTCGCCGCGACATTAAGCGAGCGCAGGTCGAAGCGGCCTGCGTCAGCGCCCCACTGGAGCTGAACTGGACTTTTGCGATCTCGCCCACCGAGTGCGCCGCTATTGATCTTTCCAATAGTGCGCGCAAACGAATGGTATTCAATGCGCGGAAGTAGATCGAGCTGTTGCGGCTGCAGCCCACCATTCGGCCCAAAGGCGCCAAGCGGAGTGAAGCCTGTATCGTCAAGCCGCACGGCGGCGCGCGCCGAGAAATGATCGCCCTGCGTTTGACGCCGCAAGTAAATTTCCGATAAAGCGTCGTCTTCGTCGCGCCACTCTTCGCGGAAAAACTCGGGGTCGACAATAGGGTCACTGGTCAGGGCTAAATCTGCGTCCAGTCGCCAAAGCTCTGATAGATCAAATCGATTGTCAAGGCGTAATCGCCAGCGGAGCGAGTTATCACGCTGGATCCGATTGCGCAGAACCGTCACATCAGTCGAGTTATCTTCAAGTACGAATAAATCCCAATCGCCGATGTATCCAGGCCGAGCATAATTCAGCGTGGTGCGCAGCGGAAATCCACGGCGGGTCGAGAAAGAGGGGAAGAGGCGCCAGTCCAGCTTGCCTTTATTCCACGGCACACTTGAGGCAAAGCCCAGCTCTACGGCTGTGCCCAGCTGACGGCCAGACGAAACGCGGACATTGCGCAGGCCAAAGCCCCCGTCTTCCTTGCCAGTTCGGAAGTCAAAAGTGGGCATTGGCAGGATGCGCCGGCCATTGATTTCAACCCATGGCGCGCTGGGCGACCAGACGTAATCACCTTCGCCATCGGGCGTGCCGTCAAGTTGAAGCATGGCCAACGCATAAGCAGGCTCATCTAAATCACAGGCAGTTAGCTGTGCGCGCTTTGCCCGGAGGGATCCGTCAGCGAACTCTTGCAACGTGGCAGCGCGTAGGCGCCAGGGCCAACCTTCTGGCCCGAGGTCGCCGCGCATAGTGACCTCAACATCGTAGAAAGTGGCGGAGCCCCGCAGAGGTTGATGGACGGCCCATGCGCAGCGCATGGTGCCGTCGATGCGAACTAGTTCGACGTTGCCTTGAAGTCGGATTTCCAGAATAGTGGGGCTCTTCGCTGTTGAGTCTCGCTTGCCAACCAGTTCGTTGCCGATATCACCCATTAAGCGTGAGCCTTGTAGCGCTTCGTAGTAAGCCTCACGTGCGACGCGTAAATAAACCCGGTCGGCACGCACGTGTTGTGCGGGCTGGGCGAGCTCTACACCACGG
>JAKVCF010000012.1:0-14989 GCA_022447335.1 Planctomycetota bacterium
CGGATAGCGGCTGCGCCAAGGAAGGGAAAAAGTAGTGGCCAGAGTGAGGTCCATTCCTCCCAGCCACGCATGAGATCTTTGGAGATCAGCGCGGAAATCAGGAGGGGCACGAGCAGGGCCAAGGTGGCAGCGCCCAGCCGGCTACGAAAGGTGCCGATCGCGCGGGCGTGCACTAGGCTGGCTACGATCAGCAGGCCCATGCCGATGCTCAGGCCGGCTTTCGACCACGGCATCGCTGCGCCAGCGAGGCAAAGTGCCGCGAAGCGGAAGTCGGGGACGGTGTGCTGGCGCAACACTTATGGCAGATTCTAGCGGGATGCTTGTTCCGTTCCTTGCGTTCGATTAGAACGGGCGAGTGGCGACGAAGGAGCAGCAGACACCGATGAGCGGGCGTGGAGCCCTGCGGGGGGCGCTTGTAACAGCGGTTTGGACCTTGTTTTCGCGTGTTCTTGGCTTCGCGCGCGATGCGGTAATGCTCGCTATCTTCGGTGCTTCGGCCGCCACCGGAAACTTCGTGATTGCATGGATGGTTCCTAACCTGTTCCGCCGCCTCTTCGGCGAAGGTGCAGTCAGTGCTGCAGTCCAGCCTGCATTGGCGCGCGCTCGAGCTGAGAAGGGCGAAGAGGGCGCCCGACAGTTGTTTGCCCGCTTCCAGGGTTTGCTGCTGGCGCTGCTTTCGGTGCTCGTCATTGGCGGCGAGCTCGTGGT
Source organism: Planctomycetota bacterium (assembly GCA_022447335.1). GTDB lineage: Bacteria > Planctomycetota > UBA1135 > UBA1135 > UBA1135. The sequence goes on from JAKVCF010000012.1 coordinate 709, forward strand.
ACTGGCCTGGCACGCCTGGCTCGTCGATGCGCCGCTTGCCGATGGAGCGAAGGCGGCTGCCGCGCGTGCAGCTGACCTTGAGGCACTGAAGCTCACGGCTTGGTTACTGCCTTATGTGCTGCCAATTTGCCTTACGGCTCTTGCGTCCGCTCCACAGCAGTTGGGTGGCCGATTTAGCTTGCCGGCTCTAGCTCCAGCCATTTTGAATGTGATCTGGATTAGCTGGCTACTAGTCCTTGGGCCTGGTGCCGACATCCTTTGGCTTCCTGCGGGTGTCTTGGTAGGGGGATTGGCGCAGTGGCTATTGCAATGGCCGGGTTTACGTGCGGATCATTGGCCTTTGTTGCCGCGTCGCCCAGGCCGCGACCCCGAACTGCGCCGCACAGTGCGAGATTTCTTGCCAGTCATGCTTGGGTTGGCAGCGATTCAACTCAACCTAATGGTGGATCAAATCTTGGTGCGCGAACTGGTTTCGGAAGATGCCAACTCCTACACCTATGCGGCCAATCGTTTACTTCAACTTCCCATGGCTCTTGTCGGGATTTCGGCAGCTACTGCAGCAATGCCGCTCTTCGCGCGATTAGCGGCCGAGGGGAGGCGAGACGAACTCGGTACACACCTTCGAAATGGTACTGAGCTTACTTTACTACTCATGATTGCAGCCGGCGGCGGACTCTTTGTTCTATCCGCACCTGTTATTACAGTGCTATTTGAGCATGGCCGCTTTACTTCCGCTGATACTGAAGCGCTGACTCCTGTCCTACAGGCTTATCTTTGGTCGCTTCCCGCCGCTGCATTGATCGGCTTGACCGCTCGCGCTTGTCAAGCCTGTGGAAATCTGCGCGGCCCGGCCCAGGCAGCGGTTGCAGCGATTCCGATTAATCTCGGGCTCGATCTAGTCCTGTTACCCCAGATGGGAGTAGTTGGTGCTGGATACGCTACCGCGGTGGCGCTTAGTTTCCAGTTCCTATTGCTCGCCCGGATGCTACGTGCGCTCAAGTTAGGCGAGGCATTGCGATGGGCGCGACTACCTGTACTTTTGTTGCCCGGCACTGCTGCGACCAGCTCCGCATGGGCCGTCACTCAGTTACTGGGTGATCAGGTCGAAACGGCATGGGGTGTGGCACTGAGCATCGGAGCAGGTGTGCTGTCCGCTTCCATTAGTGCATACTTCTTACTACCGGACGACTTCGCCCAGCTGGCCACTATTCTGCGTCGTCGGCGTGGTGGTAGCTGAGTCTGCGAAGTAATCCTGTAGCGAGCGCACAGTGGCATGTCCCGCCTGCCGTGCCCGAATCGCTTCGACCGCAGCGCTGGCTGCCGACATCGTGGTCAGGCAGGGGATGTTCGCCTGGTACGATTCGGAACGGATCATTCCGTCGTCGTGACGCGTGATCTTGCCAAGTGGCGTATTGATGATCAGCGCGATCTCGCGACTCTTGATCAGATCAACCACGTGTGGACGCCCCTCGTGTACCTTGTTGATGCGTTCGCACGGCAGGCCGTGACGCTGCAAAACTTTGTAGGTGCCATCGGTTGCGATAAGTTCAAAGCCTAGGCTTACTAGTTGCTGTGCCACGATGGCTACCGATCGCTTGTCGCTGTCTTTGACGGTCAGGAACACTTTCCCAGAAGTCGGTAGCACACGACCTGCGCCCTCGCTCGCTTTGGCAAAGGCCATTGCGAAGTTGTCATCGATACCCATTACCTCGCCGGTCGAGCGCATCTCTGGACCAAGATCGGCACGTGCACCCGGGAACTTGGCGAAGGGGAAAGCCGGAGCTTTCACGGCCAGGTGTTCCGGGTTTTTGACCTCGAGCACATCTAATTCATCAAGTGTGGCTCCGGCCATGATCTGTGTGGCGATGCGCGCGTATGGTACGCCGGTCGCCTTTGCTACATAAGGTACGGTTCGCGAAGCACGCGGATTGACTTCCAGGACGTAGACCACATCACCACGTACAGCGAATTGTACGTTCATGAGGCCAACTACGCCTAGTTCAAGAGCGAGTGCGCGAGTCGACTCTTTAATCTCTTCCACGATCGAATCGGAGAGCGAGATTGGCGGGATGACACAGGTCGAATCGCCGGAGTGAATGCCAGCTTCTTCAATGTGCTCCATTACCGCTCCAATCACGACGCGTTGACCATCTGCTACGCAGTCGACATCGACTTCGACGGCATCTTCCAGGAATCGGTCAATCAGTACTGGGCGCTCGGGCGAAGCCATGACTGCTTCTCGCATGTAACGATCCAGGTCGAGTGAATCGTAGACGATTTCCATTGCACGTCCGCCAAGCACATAACTCGGACGTACCAGTACCGGATAGCCGATGCGTTCAGCAATCTCGATTGCCTGCGATTCACTGGTTGCGATGCCGTTCGGGGGTTGCCGTTGCCCCAATTTATCGAGCATCTTGGCAAAGCGACCGCGGTCTTCAGCGCGGTCAATAGCCTCGACCGGAGTGCCCAGAATGGGTACGCCCAGATCGTGTAGACCGTGTGCGAGGTTAAGCGGCGTTTGTCCGCCGTACTGCACGATCACACCGTCTGGATTTTCGCGTGCGCAGATAGCGTAGACATCTTCGAGCGTGAGGGGCTCGAAGTAGAGGCGGTCCGAGACGTCGAAGTCAGTTGAGACCGTCTCTGGGTTCGAGTTGACCATGATCGACTCGATTCCTTGATCGCGCAGCGCCATTGAGGCGTGGACGCAGCAGTAGTCGAATTCAATGCCCTGGACGATACGATTGGGTCCACCGCCCTAGATGATTACTTTGCGGCGTTTGGACTGCATCGGGATTTCATCGCGCGTCCAGTGATAGGTCGAATAGAGATAAGGTGTGCGCGCTTCGAATTCGCCTGCGCAAGTGTCGACAAGTCGGAAGCCTACTGCGATGCCTAGCTCCTTGCGGTGCGCACGCACAGCAGCTTCGCTGCTATTTGTGGCTTCTGCTAGGCGCGCATCGCTGAAGCCCATCTGCTTCAGCGTGCGCATTTCATTGACGCCAAAGTCAGTGAGCACGCGACCTTCTAGGGTGGCATCGGCATGAGCCAAGCGCTCTAGGAAAGCCAGGATCCAAGTATCAATACCAGTCAGCCGGGCTACCTCTTCGACGGTGTATCGTTGCAAGAAAGCGTCGTAGACCGCAAAGATGCGGCCGGGCGCCGGGCGCGATAGTTTGTGTGCTAACTCCTCGGGAGTGAACTCACGTCTCTTGCCTGAAAATCCGACCCGACCGACTTCCAGGCCGCGGAGAGCCTTCTGAAAGCTTTCCTCGAAAGTGCGCCCGATGGCCATGGTCTCGCCAACCGATTTCATCTGGGTGCCGAGCGTTGAATCCGAGAGGGGGAACTTCTCGAAAGCGAAGCGCGGCATTTTGGTTACTACATAGTCGATACTCGGCTCAAAACAGGCCGGCGTCTCCTTGGTGATGTCGTTTTGGATCTCATCCAGTGTGTAGCCGACTGCCAGTTTCGCGGCGAACTTGGCGATCGGGAAGCCAGTCGCCTTTGAGGCCAACGCCGATGAGCGCGATACCCGCGGATTCATTTCGATGACGATCAATTCGCCATCGGCTGGGTTGAGTGCGAACTGTACGTTCGAGCCACCAGTTTCGACCCCAATCTCGCGCATGATCGCAAAACTGGCATCGCGCATGTGTTGATACTCGCGGTCAGTTAGCGTTTGCGCTGGTGCGACCGTTATCGAATCACCAGTGTGTACGCCCATCGGGTCGAGGTTCTCGATTGAACAGACGATCACGCAGTTGTCTTTGCGGTCACGCATCACCTCCATCTCAAACTCCTTCCAACCGAGTAAGCTTTTTTCGATCAGAATTTCGTTGACGGGAGAGAGGCGAATGCCACGTGCGGCTATCTGTTCAAACTCTTCCTGGTTGTAGGCGATGCCGCCGCCGCTGCCACCCAGGGTGAAAGCAGGGCGAATCACGCAGGGTAGGCCAATTTTCTCTACAGCGGCCTGCGCCTCATCCATTGAATGTGCGATCTCTGATGGCGCGCTTTTCAGGCCGATGTTGTCCATTGCCTGGCGGAACTCGTCGCGGTCTTCCGCTTTGCGGATGACGGCAGCTTCGGCGCCGATCATTTCGACTCCGTGCTTTTCCAGTACGCCCGAGTCAAAGAGTTCGAGCGCAGTGTTCAGCGCAGTCTGGCCACCGAGAGTGGGAAGAATCACACTCGGCTTCTCCTTCTCGATGATCTTTTCGATGAACTCGACGCTGATTGGCTCTACGTAGGTCGCATCTGCCAGCTCCGGATCGGTCATGATCGTCGCCGGATTGCTGTTCACTAGGACAATCCGGTACCCCTCTTCACGCAACGCACGAATCGCTTGGGTCCCGGAATAGTCGAACTCACAGGCTTGGCCGATGATGATCGGGCCCGAGCCAATGACGAGGATAGTCTCGATTTCAGTTCTACGCGGCATGGGGAGGACCGGCGATTTCAACGATCCTAACCGCGCGCGTGCGCAATCGGGAGCCGTTCTCAGCCGAGCGTTCGCAGAATTACGTCGGCCAACTCGCCGGGCGCCCGATTGGGAAGGATTTCGCAACGACCAACTTGGCGTGGCAGAATTACGTCGACGGTCGGGCCGGCCTTCTTCTTGTCGCGCGCGATCAGCCGGGTCAATTCGCTTCGGGTGGGCAACTTGCCGGGATAGCGGGTGGGCAGCCTGCAGCGCAGCAGAAGTTTCTCTACTTGTGTGGCGTACTGGGCTCGGGCCGAGCCCATCCCGACGGCCATCTGGGTGGCGCAGAGTAGGCCTAAGCCCACAGCTTCACCATGGGCTAGTTTGCGTGCGCCAGCAGCGGTTTCAAGTGCGTGCCCAAAGGTGTGACCTAGGTTCAGCAGCTTGCGTTGGTTTTTCTCGAGTGGATCAGTGGCAACGATCTTGACTTTGACCGCGGCTGCGCCCTTGGCGAGAGCGAGCGCTTCGGCCCCGGCGCGGCGAATCGCACGAGGGGGCGTCCGTTCGATGCGCCGCAGCAGCTCCGGGTTGGCGATCATGCCGGACTTCACCACCTCGCCTAGGCCGCACCCCCATTCACGCGCGGGTAAGGTGCCCAGGCTCGTGATATCGGCCAGCACAAAGCGCGGCTGATGGAAGGCGCCAAGTAGGTTTTTGCCTTCGGGTAGATTGATCGCGGTCTTACCACCAATGGCCGCGTCTGCCATGCCGAGCAGGGTTGTCGGTACCGCGCCCCACGCGCAGCCGCGCATCAGGGTCGAAGCGAGAAAGCCTGCGACATCAGTAGTGATCCCGCCACCGACGCCGAGAATGAGCCCTTTTCGGTCGGCGCCCGCGCGCAGAAAACGGCCGGCGAGAGTTTCAAGCTGGGCCAGCGACTTGTTCTTTTCGCTGGCGGAAAAGAGGAAGATCCGATGTGGTATTCCGGTGCATTTCAGTGCCGCGCGTAGTGATTTGCCTATTACCGGTTCGACTTTGCGGTCGAGTAGAACCCAGACTCCGGACGGAGTGATTTTGCGAATCAGGCCCGGTAGGCGGCGCTCGAGAATGCGCATTCCAAAGACTGGGCGCGCGAGGACGGGGTCGGAGGAGCTCATGAGCGCGGCGCCTTTTCGCGCATGCGCTGACGTCGTGCGCGCAAGTTGGCGGCGGCGACTTCGGCTTGCTTTCGGTCGCGCAGAACCAGCCAGCCAAAGCCGACCAGCATGACCACGAAGAGGCCAATGAATCCAAGTACGATCTGACCCTCGAGAGGTGAACGTTTGAGCTCGCGCTCCCGAAAACTCGCGACAAAGAAGACCGGCACACGGCGCGGCTGATCGTCGCCGTCGGTATAGGCCCAGAACTTATGGAAGTAGGCCAGCATTTCGGTGCCAAGGCCGAGATTGTTAAGGGCATCTTTCCCAGGCGCGACGAGGCGTAGGTACTGATCTCCTAGCTCATACTTGAACAGGAAGCAGTGGCTCGAAAAGGGTAGGCGTGTGGGGTTTTCGTCGTTGGCTCGGTTCCACGCATGCACGGTGCGCCCGTAGATCCGGTAGGGAATTCCGCGTTTGAGCGAAGGGGTTTCGATGATTGTTTTGAGCTCATTGCTGTCGAACGGCTGAGCGCGTTCAAACTCGACAGTCAAGCGCTCTTCGTCGTTCTGCAGTGTCTCGACATAATTCATCAGGTGCCAGAAGCCGAAATCTTCGATAGGGCGATCTTGATAGAAGTCGACGTCCTGCACATCAGCCAGGATGGTCAAGTCGAGTTCCTGAGCAGGTTCAGCCGGGCGCACTGATGGGCGTACTCCACGACCTACTAGTAGAGGGGCAGTCACGCGTTCACCCTCAACGCTTCGCGTATACAGCTTGTAAAAGAAGCCGTCTAGCACAACGAAGTTGCCGCCGATACCAAACAGCTCTTCTGGTTGCTTCAGCGTTACGTACCAAAGGCGGTCGCCTTCGTCGGTCTTAGCCAACACCCAGGTTTCCTCAGGCCCATTAATGGTGCGCGTTTCGGTTTTAAGATCGAGAATCTCGCCGCGTTCGCGGAAGGGCGCGCCCCGTAGCGTTTTGGCATTCCGTTCGATGTTATCGAAGGGGAAGTGCGGCGAACCGAGTGCGTCCAGGTGGCCGGGAAGTAAGGCGCTGGCGACCTTCAGCAGCTGTGGGAAGGCATTGGGCTCAAGGATAAGGCGTTGCGTTGTCGTGTCATCTCGCACCGAATCGAACATGGAAATGTCGACCGGAGGAAATTGAATATCGCTACCGATTTGGAACTCGGTGCCGATCTCGGGGACCTTATCCGGATCCCCTTTCTTGTCGAGGCCGGCGCGCAGCCACAGGAAGATTCCGATAGCGGCAAACAAGCCCAAAGCCATGAAGGCTAAGCGCAGCCGATCTTTACCTTGGAAGGGTTGGCGACGGCGTGCGCGCTCGAGCTGATCGCGTTTACTCTGTCGCGGAGGGGTGTCCGTGCTCATGCTGTCTGCAGGCTCCGATAGGCCACGGCTGCGGCTACGAAACGCGAAAAGAGGGCTCGACTCGCGTCTGAATCGGGGGCGCGCTCGGGATGCCACTGTACTCCAAGTGCGAAGGTTGCTGTGGGGACTTCAATGGCTTCAAGTGTGCCGTCCGGGGCCCATCCGACTGCGCGCATGCCTCCGGGTACGAGTGCACCTTCGGGCTTGCCTGTATCGGTAAGTGCTTGGTGATGGAAGGAGGGGACCGAGAACTCTGTGGAACCAATGATTTCGGCCATTTTGCTATCGGATTCGAGTCGCACGGCATGCTTAATACCTTTGCCATGGTCCGCGTGCGTCGCGATGTGTTGGTCGAAGCCAGCATCTTGGGTGAGCCCCATCATCTGCATGCCGAAGCACACCGCGAGAAGAGGCATGTCCCGTTCCAGAACGAGGCACGTTAGTCCCAGGTTCATGCCCTGTTGTTCCAGTGGCACTGGCTTGCATTCGGGAGTCGGGGCTGGGCCACCGAAGGCGCGCAGGTCGGCATCGTCACCTCCCGTGGTCAGTACGCCATCCAGGCCGTCCAGAATACGTGGCAAATCTGCAGCTGGAGTGTCACCCGGGATCAAAACTGGAATTGCTCCAGCCTCACGCAGGCATGCGCTGTAGTCAGTGAACAACTGGTAGCGACGGCGGCCTTCGTACCACGGGGTGTCCAGGACTTCGGTCGTTAACCCGATCAGCACGCGCGAGTCGGCTGGCATAGACCCTATACTAGGCGGCCCCGTGGACCTTCTGTACTTGTTCCTCGGCCTAGGTGGCCTACTGGTCGGCGCTGAGATGGCGGTTGGCGGCTCACTCGGCCTCGCGAAACGCTTTGGTTGGCCTTCGTGGGTGGCGGGTGTGGTTCTGCTTGCGCTCGGAACCTCGCTACCCGAGTTTTTCGTCGCGCTGGCATCGGCTCCGCAACACCCTGGGCTGGCACTGGGCACTGTGTTCGGTTCGAACGCAATCAATGTGGGCGGTGTGCTGGGTTTGATGCTGGTGTTGCAGCGGAAGGGTGGGATACCGTTGGCCGACGCACGGCCCGAAATCTTGTTCGCACTGCTAGCGGGCAGTGGCCTAGCCTTCATTGCCTTTGGTCAGGCCGAAATAAACGTGGTAGCCAGCGGGCTGCTACTTGGTCTATTTGGCTTGGTTTTGGGTTCCAGTTTGTGCGTCGGTACGGCTAGCGCTCCAGAGGAAAATCCCGATGACAAGTTGGACTTGGCCAGCAAGGGTGAAGAAGAGCCTATACCGCTATTGCGTTCAAGTTTGCTTGCATTGGCCGGCTTTGCCATGTTGGCGCTGGCTTCGAACTGGTTCCTGCGCGGTGCGCTCAACTTGGCAGATTTGTTGGGCTGGGACACAGGATTTGCAGGTTTCATGATCGCAGCGGCTGGGACCTCGGCGCCCGAGTTTTTCACCAGCATTCAGGCCATGCGGAAGGGGCACGTGGGCGCGGTCTTTGGCAATGTGCTCGGCTCCAATGCCTTCAATCTACTGCTGGTGGGAGGTACGGCTGGCGTGCTGGCCGAGGTCACGATTGATGCGATCGAGATCTATCCTCAGTTGTGGGTCAATCTCGCAGCCAGTGCGGTCCTGGCGCTGCCCCTATTTATCCGTCGCGAGGGTGGGCGCCGCACGAAAATCGGCGTTGCGGCCGGTTTCCTGCTGATTGGTGGCTGGATGGTGGCTGCGTACTGGATTGCGGTCGGCAGCGGGTCGATCTGAGCCCGAGCGAGTCGTATAACCAGAGCTATGAAGTTCTGCGCCCCTGCGCCGGAGAATGATCGCCCGTTGAGCGCGACCGAGGTCGCTTTGATGCTCGACGGCACGCTCGATGGCGATGGTAATCATGCAATTACAGGTGTTTCGGAGCTAGCGGCTGCGGTCGATGATCAAGCGAGCTATTGGCTTCCCCGCAGTTCAGTCGGAGGTTGTGCGGCGGGTTTGGTGCTGGTGCCGCAGGAAGCCGAGCTTCCCGAAGAACTTATGACGAGGCCAGCGCGCGTCGCAGTGGCGCGTCCCGACCTCGCGGCCGCTCTCTTGGCGCAGCACTTCGATCTGGCTCGTCCACGTTGGACCGGAGTACATGAACGAGCCTTTATCGATCCGACGGCAACGCTCGGCGAAGGATGCACGGTGCACGCAGGAGCCTGGATTGGGCCGGGTTGTAAGCTCGGTGCGGGCTGCGAGATTCATCCCAACGTGGTGGTCGAGGCAGGCACTCTTCTTGGTATAGGCTGTACGGTTCACGCTAACAGCGTGCTCGGTGCAGATGGTTTCGGTTACGTCTGGAGTGGCAGTAAGCATGAGAAGGTGCCTCAGCAAGGATGCGTCGAAGTGGGTGATGGAGTTGAGATTGGCGCCTGCACAACCATCGACCGCGGGACGTATGGCGTGACTGTGATCGGTGACGGCTGCATTCTGGACAACCAAGTTCAGATAGGCCACAATTGCGTGTTAGGCCGCTTTGTAGTGCTGTGTGCACAAGTGGGGCTGGCAGGTAGCACTACGATTGGCGATGGTGCGGTGCTTGGCGGTCGCGCGGCTTCTTCTGGCCACCTACACATTGGCGCTGGAGTGCGCATGGCGGGGGCGGCGGTAGCCACTAAAGATATTCCCGATGGGCTGACAGTCGGGGGCTACCCGGCCTGGGAGCTCACGAGCGAGACGCGTGCGATTGCGCGCTTGCGTCGGCTGATTCGCGAATCGCGCAGTTAGGCCGCGAGTTGCCAGTGCAGTTGCAGCAGGTTCTGGCGGTGTACCGATAGGCCGAGCTGCCGCAGAGCTTGTTCAAAGGGCATCCAATCGAGCGCCGCCGCACGTGATCGATTGGGATCGAGCGTGGGGGCGTGGCGCAAGCTGAAGCCAACTGGCCAGCCGATCAGCTGCAGGTCGCCGATGTCCTCCTCAACCCCAGGGGCCGGGAGTAGCAGGTCGAAGGCCTGGGTTAGGCCGACCTCGTTTCGCACCGCGCGCCGCGCGGCCAGGCTGAGGTCTTCGTGGTGACCAACGGCCTGGACCACGGGGCGCCAGAGTGAGTCGGGTTGGCGGCTAGGGCGAAGCAACAGGTATTCCGGTCCCGTCGCGGTCCGCCGAAAGACGAAGACATTCACTTCGTGGCGGACGCCTTGATCGCCGAGGTCACTCGGCTGGAAACGGGTTTCCTTTTTCATGCGCCTCCTTGGTCTAGACTACCTTGCAATCCTGGTTGACGAGTAATGGACCTGGAACTAACCAGACTATTTGCGGAGCTGGCAGCGCGTACCGACTACGAGCACTGCGAGCGTCCACGCGCCTCGCGCTTGTCTAACGAGCCGGTGGCTAGGCTTTTGGAAGCGCTAGGTCGGCCGCAGGACCAGCCAATTGCTCTGCATGTTGCTGGATCCAAGGGCAAGGGCAGTACCGCCGCTTTTCTAGCTGCTGGCTTGCGCGCTGCCGGGCACCGGGTGGGAGTTTACAGCTCCCCACACTTGTCTGATTGGCGAGAAAGGGCCACGATCAACGGAGACTTTGCTCCAGATGCGTCCTGGATTCGCTCACTGAACGTCGTATTGGCCGCTTGCAGTGGAGACGAGACCTTTTTCGACCTCTTGACTGCTGCAGCTTTGCACTTATTCACCGCGGAGGGCTGCACGGCGACTGTGATCGAAGTGGGCTTGGGGGGACGATATGACTCAACGCGCGTGCTTCGGCCGGTCGCTGCTCTCGTGACCTCGATTGAGCGTGAGCACGAGGGTGTGCTTGGGCCTGGACTTGCGCAGATTGCTTGGAACAAGGCTGGGATTTATGTACCAGGTTGTCCAGCTTTTGCTGCTGCTGGCTTGCCTGTCGAGGCCGCAGAAGTGCTACGGGCTGAGGCGATCCGGGTGGGCGAGGAGCTGAAGATTGCTCCCGAGCAGGAAGCTGCCGGCGCGAAGCTCGAGCCGGCGCATCAGCGACGTAACCACGCGCTCGCGGCGATGGTCTTGGACGTTCTTGGCTGTGGCGGCTTTTTTCGCTCGCTCGACGCTAATCAGATTCGTTTAGAGGGTCGCTTTGAAGAGCGTTGGCTGCCGGATGGGCGGCGTGTTGTGTTGGACACGGCTCACAGTGAAAACTCGCTTGTCGCTACGTTGGAGTTGTTCCGCCGCCGGTACCATAAAGAGTCGCGTGGGGTTTTCCTTGCGCTCCGTGACGACAAGGACCCACGCGAACTTGCGGCGGCGCTTCGAGATCGGCTCGGGCCTCGACCACAAGACGAATGCTGGTGGACGTGTCCCGCTGGCGATCATCCACGCTCTGCCGATCCGGAAAGCTTGGCTCAAGCCTTTAACGCTCAGTCGCTGGCGACGCCGTCGCTGCCACAATCTCCTAATGTCTTGCTGGTAACCGGCTCGACTTATCTTGTTGGCGAGCTTCGGCCGCAGCCCCTGGCCGACGAGCCTGTTTCTGCCACCATTCAAGATGACTGACGAATCGCACCCGACCGACGTTCGTATGAGTTACCGCGACCCGTTGGTCGAGCGGTTGCGTGCTGATGGACGCTTGCAGGTGGGTCGCCTCGAATTGTTACTCCCCCAGAACTTTGGATTCTGCTGGGGAGTCGACCGTGCGCTTGCCATCGTTGAAAAAGCGCGGCATGAGCATAGCGGGCGTCGTATGTGGCTTCTCAACTCGCTTATTCACAACCCGCGTGTGAACACGGATATGCGTGCCAATGGGATAGGATTCTTGAAAGGCGAGCACGCCACCGAAGGCGCGATGGAATCGCTGACCAAAAACGATGTTGTTATCGTCCCGGCTTTCTCGGCCGAGGTAGAGGACATGCAGGAGCTTGAAACGCGTGGTGTAGATCTGGTCGATACCACTTGCCCGTGGGTGATCAAGCCTCACAAGCGTACGCTGAAGTACCTACGGGAGGGTTTCACCACTGTGATTCATGGTACGGTCGACCACGAAGAGACGCGTGCGACTTGTTCGTTGGTTCAGCACGAGGGTGGTCACTACATCGTGGTACACGATCTTTGCGAAGCTGGCGCGCTCGGCGAGGTGCTAAGAGAAAAGATCGATTTCGGAGAACTTCGGCGCATTCTGCACCCCGAGGCCTTTTCGTCTGGTTTTGATGCTGAGGTACATCTGGAGCGGATTGGGATTATCAATCAGACGACGATGCTGGCGAGCGAATCGCGTGCAATTGGTGATTTGCTGCGTGATGCTTTGCTGGAGCGCGATGGCGATTCGGGCTTGGAGGAGAATTTCCGTGACTTTGACACAATATGTCGTGCCACGCAGGACAACCAAGACGCTGCTATTGCGGTAATTGACGGGCAACCCGACCTCTTTCTCGTAGTGGGTGGTTACGATTCGTCCAATACGAAAAACTTGGCACGTGTCGGCGACGCGCAGAACATTCCTTCCTACCACGTCGAAGGGCCAGATTCGGTGGACGAAGTACTGTCCTTTCGTGATCGTGCCAGCGGTGAGATTCAGCGAGCTGAGAATTGGTTGCCGCAGGAAGGTCCGCTTAGGGTGGCGTTTACGGCTGGGGCAAGTACACCCGATACAATTCTGGGTCGCGTGATTCGCCGTGTAGCCGAGCTGGCAGGTGAGTCGCTCCCTGATTCGCGGCTGACGGTTTAGTTCAGCGCTGCGTCGATTGCGGTGAGGAGTTCTTCGAAGTCGAAGGGTTTCTCCAGTGCAACTACTGCGCCCATAGCTTTAGCGACTTGTAGATAATTTCCGGTGCGTAGGCGACCGCCGCCCGAGATTGCGATGATCGGCAGATCAGGATGGGTGCTACGTGTGATGCGGATGATTTCGAGTCCATCTTGGTCTGGCATCACGATGTCTGTGACCATCAGGTCAAAAAGCTCTCCAGTCAGTGCCGTTTCGGCTGCGCGGCCATCGGCCGCGAGCACGACTTTATGACCCTTTATCTCTAGCAGCCTTTGCAGCGTGCTTCGGAGTTCGGGATCGTCGTCGACGACGAGGCTGCGACTCACGGAAGGAAGTGGGGCCCTGGGGACAAAAGGAATTAGGGCTCAATTAGCTAGTTTAGCACCTAGAAGCCGCATTTTTTAGCAGTAAGATTTGCTCAAGCAGGGGTAGGGCGGTGTCCGATAGACCTTTGTCTTTTGTGCGTGCGCAGGATGAAGGACACATTCTCTCCTACGACCCCAACGACTGCCGAATTTGAATCCAAATTCGAGCAGGAGACTCGGGAATTGCTCGGTTATCGATTCCGAGTTTCGTTCACCGTTGGCATCGCGCTCTATTTAGCCTTCTCGGGCCTGGATTGGTTTTTCGCTCGTGAGCATTGGGGCACCTTTCTCGGCCTCAGGGCCGCGCTGGCGAGCGTGGCCGGATTTGGTATCTGGCTGAGTCGAACTGAGTGGGGCAGTCGTCATGTTCTAACGTTGTCCTTTGCGACGCTCAGCATTGGATCGCTGGTGCTGTCGGCGATGACGGCGATGCTAGATGGTTTTTCGAGCGCCTACTTCTACGGGAACATGCTCGTGTTGTTCTTGGTCGGGTTATTCATGCCATGGCGACCAGCTGTCACGTTAGCGTTCTGCTCGCTGGTTACCTGCGGCTATTTCATAGTGAACCTGTGGGCGCACGAGATCGGCCTAGATGCCGTATTGCCCTTCTTCTTTTTGCTCGCAACTTGTGCGCTGACTTCTCTAGGCAGCGTCGCAATCGAGCGTTCGCGTCGTATTGAGTTGATGCAGCGTATGGAGTTGGAGAAGGCGAAGGACGAATTAGCAGAGCTTGATAAGACCAAAACAGCATTCTTTGCCAACGTCAGTCACGAGTTGCGTACACCACTAATGTTGATTTTGGGTCCGTTGGAACAGATGCTTGCAGGTAAGAGCGACCGCGATCCGAGGCCGATGCTCGAGTCGATGGATCTGGCATCACGCCGTTTATTGAAGCAAATCAATGCCATTCTAGATTTCTCGAAACTAGAAGCGGGAGGGCAGGAGCTGAGCTTGCAGCAGGGAAACGTCGGCGAAGTTCTGTTGAAGCTGGTGCGCGCGGCGCAACCGCATGCTGAGCTACACGCGCTACGGTTGGAGGCCAAGGGGTTGAGTGAGATTCCCAACTCACTGTTCGATATCGACAAAGTCGAGACTATCGGTAGCAACCTGCTGGGCAACGCATTGAAGTTCACGGGAGATGGTGGGCGCGTGACGGTGCGCAGCGGCGTCGAGGGAAGCAAGGTGTGGTTCGAAGTCGAAGATACAGGGGTGGGAATTGAGGCCAGTCAGACAAACAAGATATTCGATCGCTTCCATCAGGTGGTAGGTGGCCCG
>JAKVCF010000012.1:14999-28766 GCA_022447335.1 Planctomycetota bacterium
GCCCGAGTGGCAAGGTGCAGGGCACTGGTCTCGGCTTATCTTTGGCGCGCGAGTTTGCGCGAATTCATGGAGGGGAAATTACGGTCTCAAGCGTATTGAAGGTGGGTACGACCTTCCGAGTCGAGCTGCCTCTTGAGCCGGTAGCCACAACTGTGTCAGTGTCGGGAGCTAGCATCGATATGACTACGAGCGCAGGAGCTGTTACGAGTCCGGTTGTAATGAATGATCCGGCAACGCTCGCTGAAGATCGGGTCAGTCAAGATGATGCCGAGAAGCTTAAGGCGCGGACGGCATTCGCCGATCTCGAGGCGCCGCAGATGGAGCTGGCTGATGCCAGCACATTAGCCTCCCGTGCTGGCGGAGAAGCGCCACTCATTCTTATTGTCGAAGACAACGACGAGATGCGTGCACTACTTTCGAATTCACTTTCGGATTGCTACCGCGTGGTGACTGCGGTGAATGGTGAAGAGGGTCTTTTAGAGGCACGCCGCGCTCAACCAGACCTAATCGTCTCCGATGTGATGATGCCAAGGATGAACGGTACCGAGATGCTTAAGCGAATTCGTGAGGGCAATCAGACCAGCAACATCCCGGTCATTCTGGTGACTGCGCGCGCGGGAACCGAATCGGTGGTGCATGGTCTCGAGACAGGCGCGACTGACTATGTGACGAAGCCTTTCCATCTGTCCGAGTTGCAGGCGCGTATTGATGCGCAGCTTCGCGCCGTACGCACGCGTCGTCAGCTCGATGAGCGCGAAACGCGTCTCGCCGCCCTCGGTGGCGGAGTAGCTCAGGTCGCTCACGATTTACGTTCACCGCTGACAGCTGTTATGTTGCGTACTGAAAGTCTGTACATGCTGATTGAGGATGCGCAGCATAAGCTGACTGAGTCCGGCGTTGATATGGGCGATTTGGGGGCCAGTGGAAACGAAGACTTGAGTTCGATCAAGCGCGCGGTTCAGCGAGCTTCGGGCATGATCGTCGAGTTGATGGACTTTGTGAAGGGGCGCGAAGTTCAGATCAAGCGCACGACGGTGCCGATGTTGGACTTTGCAGAGGCTGTGTCTCGCGAGGCGTTACAAACTCTCGGGGCGGCCGAGATCGAGCTCGTACTTGAAGTTGATCCACCGGAGATTTGCGTTTCCATGGATCGTGATCGCATGATGCGCGTTATCGAGAACTTACTGCATAATGCGCGCGAGGCGATTCAAGATGCTGATGTGGGGCGCGCAGGGAGAATTTGGCTACAGGTTTATACGCAGGACAGTCGGGTCGTAATTCGCATTGCCGACAATGGTCCAGGTATTGCGCCGGAGTTGCGCCAAACGCTATTCCAGGCCTACGCAACCGCCGGCAAAGTTGACGGCACCGGGTTGGGCCTCTCTATCGCCGCAAATATTGTTGAAGCACACGGTGGCACGCTGCGGGCTGAGGAAAGTCCGCCGGAAGGGGGCGCGGCCTTCTGTATCACACTGAATCGCGACCAATCCTTCTGGGACGAACTAGTTCAGACAAACGCTGAGTAGCGCAGCGCGCTATGGGCGACGCACGTCAAGGAACATGCAGTAGCCGGTTTTGTCTTCCGTGACTTCGATAGAAGCCTCGGACTCACGCATGCGTGTGCCCAGATCGATCATATCGGCCTCAGTCCGATAGGCTAGGTGCCAGTGCACTGCATAGTCCATCGCCCACGAGCAGTCACGTGCGCGTTTGAGATTGCCGATGAAAAGGCGGCCTTCTGGGGCCAATAGTGAGTAGAGGTTGCGTAGTAGGCGCACCGCGACTGGCCGGTTGAGATAATCGAATAGTCCCATCGAGTAGATGAGATCCGCGTTTTCGAGAACATCATGCACTAGCTCGCGCTCGTCTTCGTCCACCGGGGTCATGATTTGACTGATAGAGAAGTTCAGGCAGCTTAGGCGGACTAGATGGCCGTCTTCACGTTTTTGAATAGCTCGGCTAAGCGAATCGTAAGCGTGTTGAATAGCTTGCTCGTCAACGTCCACCAAGATGAGTTCAACGGGCTGCTCGAGGGGGGGGATATTTTCGAGTAGGGTCCGTAGCTCAATCGCAGGGCCGGAGGCGAGTGAGACGATACGAGTAGTACGGTCCTTGCGCAGCGTTTGTGCGACGGCGTCGCTTGCTGTGTAGCAGCGTGCCACGATGGCCTTGCCGAGTTCAAAGTTTTGCACCATGTGGTGCAGTAGGCAGCCGTAAAGCGTTTCTCCAGCCAGCTCTTCAGTATTCCCTTGCAACATCAGGACGTAGTCACCGGCGTATCCCAGTGGCTTATCGTAGGCGCGGGAGTGCATCGGACACTCGCGGAGCAGTGGCATTAGCTCTTGGGCCGCATAGTCCATGGCAGTCTCCCGCAGCGCTTTAGGTAGCTGTTGTGAAAGCGAATCCATGGCCAGTAACTGGTCACGATAGACCGGCCACCACTTGTGGTAGACCATTTCACAGAGTTCGCGCTTGCGGCGTGCGCTCCGGCTCCAGTTTTCACTGGGTTCACCACGTTCCATCTCCTCCATGATTGCCTTGGCGGATTCGAGCAGGTGGCGGGTGGTCGAGATACCGGCGCGCCATTCAGCCGGTAGCAGGCGCTCATCGGAGCGGACCTGATATAGAGATTTTACCAGTCGCTGCTCGATTAGTTCGTCGCGGAAGCTCAGTGAGCGCATGTTGAGTTGGCCAGAGATAAAGCGCAACCCGATACGTTCACTGTCTTTGTCGGCGTAGACGACTTCTGCCGATCCAGCCCAGATTTCATTGTTGCAGTGCTCAAGCCTTAGATCGTCTACGACCTGGCCGGGGCGGAGCGAGGGCCGCTCGCTTGGAACGATGGCGTGGCCCGTCGGCGAAAGGTCGAGAACTTCTCGTGCCGCGGTGAAGTGGCCGTTCAGCTTGAAGCGGCAGACCGGGCGAAAGGCGAGTTGATCGGCAGGCTGGCGAGCTGGGCGATAGCGGTAGGCCTCATGACTACCCTCGAGTTCGGCATGTTCAGCGCCGTGAGATTTCGGGCGTTGCTGATCGTTAGCCATAGGAGGAGACCCTGCTCGAGTGAGAAGAGGGAAAGGTTTTCGCAGCGGAAGCCGAGCGGGAAGCTGAGACGTTCAGCTGGTCTGCACTGGGGGTGCACATCAGTGACCGAATGTGGGGCAGCTGTCCCATGGGGCAATGAGGCTAAGTGAGAATTCGAGTTTTGAGAAGTGGGCCTCGACTGCATCCGAGATGTCCCAAGTCGTGATAATTTAAGAAGATACGATGTTGCATTTTTAGCATCAGCATCGTTCGGAGCTCAAATCAAGGGCGCGATTCTCAAAAAGAGAACTTGTATATATCGCTTTGTCAGTCGGATAAAAAAGGTGTGTTGTAGCCTTTTTTTTCTTCGGATTATCGAAGTGGAAAATGCTCGCGCAGTCCTCGGATTTCTCCACGTTCAAAGTGAAAAAGGAGCCTGGCCTTTTGAGATGTTTTTCTTAAAAACCGAGGCATGGCCCAATTGAGGCGTGCCGATTCTCAGTTTTCGATTCCTGCTTGTAGCTCGGCGAGCAATTCGTGATAGCTGCGCATGCGGCTCGCAGTGATCTCTCCACGCTCAGCTGCGGCAAGGACGGCACAATCTGGCTCGTCTCGGTGCAAGCATGCGGGGAAGCGACAGCCCGGTCCGATCTCGCGCAACTCTTTGTAGTGCAGGCGCAACTCATGCGGTGGGATGCCCCACGGCCGGAAGGTGCGTGCTCCTGGGGTGTCGATCACTGCTCCGCCGGCCGCCAATCGGTAGAGGCGGGCATAAGTCGTGGTGTGGCGCCCGGATTTCAGTGACTCGCTGACCTCGCGGGTGCGAATGCCTAGGCCGTCTTCGACGCGATTGAGCAGCGAAGACTTGCCAACCCCGGACAAACCATAGAAAACACTGACTTTGCCCACTAGGGCCTCAGTCAGAGCTTCGCAGCCGTCGCCTGTTTCGGCGCTAGTCAGCAGCACCTGCATATCAAGTTTCTGATAGGTGCCGGCTATCTCCTCGATTTTGCGCGGTTTGGAGCGGTCAATCTTGTTGAGGACTAGGGTGGTTGGGATATCCGCAAAGCTCGCCGTGGCGAGTATGCGATCGGTTGTGATAGAGGAGAATGGTGGTGTGCCGAAGCAGGCCACCAGGACCACCTGATCTACATTGGTCGCCAGTACTTGACGGCGTACATCCTCGCCAGCAGCGCGGCGAGCGAAGGCATTGCGGCGGGGTAGCACCTCGGCGATCGCCTCACCGTCTTCGTCCAATTCGAGCCGGACCTGGTCGCCGACTGCGACAGGAGATTTGTCGTCACTGCTCTTTTCCCAGAGGCGGCCGCGCATTTGGACGGCTCGTACTTCCGATTCTCCCGCTCGCAGTATCTCGCATTGCCGAGCGTCGACGCGTACCACGGTTGCAGTTGCGGCCTCGGCAGGGAGGAGAGGGGAGCCCATCACACCTATTATTGCGGCCCTAGAATGCCGGTGTGGAATCCTCGCCCATTCGTTCTGCGCAAAATGACCGCCTCAAGAAGGTGCGGGCCTTGCGTCGTGGAAAAGAACGGGAAAGCGTGTTGCTTGAGGGCGCGCGTGTGATTAACGAGGCCTTGGAGGCAGGTATTGCGCTGGATTTTTTGCTATTCGCGGAAGATCTGGACGAAAAGGCGCGGGCGGTTTGTGCTCGTGTCAGCGCGGCCGGCATTCCTGTGTTGGCCGCCGAATCGGCTTTGCTTGCGGAAGGCAGCGACCTCGATGCGCCAACCGGAGTCGTGGCGGTGGCTTCCCGCCCAGTGGTTGAGATTCAAGAAGTTCTTGCCGGCTGCGTGCAGCGTGGAGAGCTCGTGCTGGTTGTGGCAGGGGTGCAGGATCCTGGCAATGTTGGTGCACTGGTGCGCGTCGCTGCAGGTTTGGGGGCAGGTGCAGTGGTCTTACTCCAAGGGAGCGCTTCGGCTTGGCATCCGCGCGCCGTCCGGGGCGCGAGCGGAACTTGTTTCCGTTTACCATTAATCGAGAGTCTTGCTGTCGAGCACTTTCTGTTGCAGTGTCGTATACACGGTCTACCGATTTGGACAGCTGTCGCTGATGGTGAGAACTTCCGTGACCTTTCCCCGTCCGCGTGCGCTCTCGTGCTCGGTGAGGAAGGGCGAGGCGTGCCTGCGCCTTTGGAAAAAGCTGCTGCGCGCCGTGTGGGTATCCCACTCGCTCGATCAGTGGAGAGTTTGAATGTCGCTACCGCTGCAGCCGTTCTGGTCGCAGCTCTCGTTCCGGGAGGGAAGGGAGCTTGAAAGATTCGCTCTTTGGCGACCTGGAATCCGAAGAACAATGGGCTGGCGCTGAATTGGGACTGAGCGTTCCGCTTGCCGAGCGCATGCGCCCTCGCCACTTGGACGAAGTTCTTGGCCAGGAGCACCTGGTGGGAGAAGGTGGGCCACTGCGTAGTCTCCTTGAACGAGGTGAAATTTCGTCGCTGATCCTATGGGGTCCTCCGGGTACGGGCAAGACAACGCTCGCGCATCTACTTGCGGAATCGGCTGGTTTACAGTGCCGTGTTTACAGTGCCGTCCTGTCGGGCATCAAGGAAGTACGCGCTGCAATGGAAGAAGCCGAGCGTGAAAGGAGGCGCATCGGGCAGGCCACACTGTTCTTCGTCGACGAGATTCATCGATTCAACAAGGCGCAACAGGACGCTTTCCTCCCTTTCGTCGAGCGCGGCGACATTGTGCTAGTGGGGGCGACAACTGAGAACCCATCTTTTGAGGTCATCGGTCCACTGCTGTCACGGGTTACCGTTCACATTGTCCGATCACTTGGCGAAGATCAGTTGCAGAAGTTGCTGCGCCGTGCCTTGGATGACAGCAAGCGTGGACTTGGTGCACGTAAAGTTATTGCAACCGATGAACAGCTGCTGGCGATTGCGCGTTTTGCGAGTGGCGATGCGCGCCGCGCCTTGGTTGCACTCGAAGCAGCCGCTCGCCAAGTCGACGTCGGAGAAAGTCTTCCCGATGCCGCGATTGAGAGCATCTTTACGGGGCGCGCGCTGTTGTACGACAAGTCGGGCGAACAGCACTACGATTTCATCAGCGCACTTCATAAGTCGGTGCGCTCCTCGGATCCAGATGCAGCAGTTTATTGGCTGACTCGCATGTTGCATTCTGGCGAGGATCCAAACTTTCTCGCACGGCGTTTAGTGCGCATGGCCAGTGAGGATATTGGACTGGCTGACCCCAACGCATTGCGACTTGCTGTGGCGGCTCAGCAGGCGTGGCATTTATTGGGCAGCCCTGAAGGCGAACTTGCGTTGGTAGAGTTGGCGATTTACCTCGCACTAGCGCCTAAATCGAATGCCGCTTACGTCGCATATCGAGAAGCCCTACGGGAGGTAAAGTCGGGCGCGGCTCACCCCGTGCCGATGGCATTGCGTAATGCTCCGACCCAACTGATGCAGGAGCAAGGCTGGGCGAAGGGTCAGACTTATGCGCATGATGACCCTGACGCGATTACCACGATGGAGTGCTTGCCCGAGGCGCTCTCTGGGACGCGTTACTACCGACCGACTTCGCGCGGTTGGGAACAGCGAGTCGGAGAGTATCTAAAGACTTTGCGCGCCGAGATCGAGCGTCGTCGCCGCGTAGAGGATATTAATTCTTGAACTGATCAGGGTTCTCGATAGATCCGGCTAGGAAGCCGAGATCCGAGTTAGTCCCCGCAGCGCGTAGCGAGAAGCCGTGCTCAGTCAACTCGCGCTGTAGCTTGAATAGGTCGGTTGAGGGCACTCCAATAACACCTATTTGGCCCTCATGACGTAGTTGTCCGATGAGGGGCCGCAGTTCTTCCCAGTTGGGTCGCTTGCCTGCGAGAACCAGCAGCACTCGATGAAAAGTGGGGGCCTCAGAGGCGTTGACCGTCGAGGCATGGTGAGTGACAGAGCATCCAATGGCTTCGCATGCGGCATGCGCCCAATCGATTTCTTCGCCAGCCAGGAGGACGCGCATTTCGGTACGCTTTGCGATCGGTAGGGCGGCCAACGGAGAGAGCATGCGTAGAGTTAGTAGTGCGCTGGGGTGAAGTGGAGTGCCATCCCAATGGAGGGTGACGGCATCAGCATCCTCGGCAACTGGAGCTCCGCTCGGTTGCAAATACAGATGTCCGACCCAGGCAGGTTCAACTGTCATGATGCTCAGCATATCCGCGGCTTGAGGAAAACGATCGCGCTAGCCCGCGTTGTGCAATCGACCGTTCAAGATTCATATGCTCGAAAACCTTCTCGAAGCACGCATCGGTGTCAGCGACCAACAAGTTGGGGGTCTGCCATTCTTCAGCGCCACCTGGGAGTTCTTTTAGGAAATCAGCATGGCGCTTTTCGAGAGCGCGCCGGTCGAGAATAATCACCGCGCCCCTGTCGCGTTCGTTGCGCAGTAATCGTCCGCATCCCTGGCGAAACATTGCGAGCGACTTTGGAAGGTAGATTTGGTTCCGGTGTGGGCCCGCGCCCATGCGAGCTTTTTGTGCGTAGACGTAATCATCTAGCGCGCCGTAGGGAAGCTTGGTCATGACGACGTATTCACAAGTTTCTCCCGGGAAGTCGACGCCGTACCAGAAAGTGTCCAGTCCCAGCAGCACGCTTTCTTTCTGCGCACGGAAGCGACGTACGATCTCTTCTTTTGCCATGCCAGGCATGCCCTGCCAATAGAGAGGAATGCTAAGAGCGCGAAAAGATGTTGCTAAGCGTTCGCCTACGCGCTGCAGAACAGCACGGTTGGTGAACAGTCCAAGTACGCGTCCCTCGGTTCTCTCGGCGAGATAGAGCAGCGAATCTTGGACGTACTCAGTCCAAGTGTCGGCTGCACTGCCGCGCCAACCGTAGGGGGGAGCATCTTCTGGCACGCAGATCAGCGCCTGCTTTGGGTCGAAGGTGGAGGGGCCTGCGAACTCGGTGACCTCCCGGCCAGCGCGATCGATAGTGTCTTCGGTCAAAATATCGAGCCCAAGATATCCCCTCATTGAACCGAATCCTCCACGCAGTCGCGTCGTCGCAGAAACTAGCGCTGCATTGCGGAGCGAGGGGAAGTAAACCGAGCCCAGCCACTGTTGAGGGAGAATCCACTTCAGCATCAACATGGGCTGCCGACGATTTTCGAAGACAACATGGTCGTGGAAGTGATCGCTGAAATCGCTTTCTCCGGACTCACCCCCCAGCCATAACTCGAGGCCTTCGCGCCAATGCCCGAGTTGTTCGAGTGGTCGACGCAACGACCATCGCAGGCGCCGTGCATCGCGAAGCGGAACTTCTCCCAGTTCCTCAATGGCCCAGCGAAGGCTGCTGTCGAGTTGATCGACCGCGCGTGAGAGTGCGTGCAGCGCGGTGACCAGGCCATCGCCACGCCCCGTTTCCAGATACTCGTGTAGGAGAAAGGCGCGCTCTTCCGGCGTGCGGTCTGCGGCCTGTTCGTCGCGCCATTCCCGGAAACTACGCAGCTCACGTGCCACCTCGAAGCCAGAGGCATCGAGCTTACGGGTTCCATCGAGGGCAAGTCTCCCCTGCTCCTGGAGAGCTTCCGACTTATCGCCTTCAGTGAGTCGGTTTAGTAGTCGGTGAAGCCGTTCGAGTGGAGCGCGGTCCCGACCGCGTCCGGTTTGCAGCGATTGTGCTAGTGCAGTGACTTCGTCAAGTTCGATCTCAAAGCTACGCACGGATAGTGCGACCTCGTGCAGGTGATCACATTCGTCGAAAAGGATATGTGAGAAATACTCTGGTCGCGAAAGTACAAAGGCATGATTGGTCACGACGAGGTGTGAGCGCTCTGCGCGTAGTCCGCGTATGCCGGCAGCACAGCGAAGCGCAGCTCTTCCGTGACAGCAGTTTGGGAGCGCGCGCACTTGCTGTACGACTCCGCGTGCAGTGCGTACCGTGCGCGCTGGGTTGCCTAGCGGTACACCTGGTTCAAGCGGAAATCCATCGAGGTCCCCACTTAGATCCTCGCAGTAGAAGAGCGCGAGTCGCATCCAGGTCGCATGTGAGACCGATGAGGCTGCGTCAGGCTCGGGAGCAGCGTCTCCAATGGCGCGCCCACAGATGTAGTTTGAGCGACCCTTCAGCATGCTTACGCGTGGCATGCGTTCTTCGGCTAGGCCAGCTTTGCGCAGCAGGTTCAGTGCGCGTGGGACTTCTTGAAAGAAGGCCTGTTCCTGCAGAGCTCGTGTATAGGTAGACAGCCCGGTGCGCACGCCGTTGCGCTGTGCCCAGAGAAGAAGAGGCGCGAGATAAGCTAGCGTCTTGCCAGTGCCAGTTGGAGCGTCAGCAAGCAGGAATCCGCTACTAGCAAGCGTTTCCTCAACGGCATGACCGAGTGCGCGCTGTGCAGGCCGTTCAGTTGCGAGGTCTTCGGATCCGTGCGCGAAATGATTTGGCAATGAGTCGAAGAAGGTGTCGAAGATGGGGGCGTCTTCAGGATGCAACCCCAGTTCATTGTCGAGTCGCGACTCAAGCGGCTCGTGTGCTTCGAATTCAAGTTGGTATTGCGCCAGAAACTCTGGCGCGATCTCGCGAATCAGCCTGTCTGCGTCGAGTGGTGCGAACTCGAGATCCTCGCCAAAGCGGCCGTCGGCTAACGGTGCGCGTTCAAGATTTTTGTTCCCGGCGGCATAACGACTTGGCCGGTCCATGAGGCGTCTTGCAAACTCCAACCATTCGTATCCGCGCACGTCGCTTTCACCACAGGCGACCTGTAACTCTTCCAAGCTACGTGCCAACAGCTGGCGCAAGGGTTCGGCTCGATCAAAATGTGCGCGCACCATCGATTCAAGCAGAGTGCGCGAGTCCGATGCGCGCCAAGGTCGAGGTAGGGCGTCGCGTACAAAGCGTCGGAAGAGGGCTTCTGGATCGATCTCGCCGCGGCGAGGGTGCAGCAGCGTGGCGAGATTGCTGAGGTCAAGGACCGTGGGTTCGCGCTGCTCTGGACATAGCTCGCGGAAGCGCGAGAGAAACTCATCTTGACCTTTGGGCAGGATAAGGGGGCGGCCGGCGAGCTTCTCGAGAGCGATCGCGATCTCCATGAGACCGCCCGATTCGTCCGCCGCAAACTCCTGATGGGAAAGGAGTTCAATCACTCCTTCTCCTTCGGGATAGGCCTTGGCCTCGAGACGCGTCACTCGATCGCGTACCGGGTCAGGCCCAGTAGTCTCACAAATCAGGAAGACAGGATCAGTCGAAGCCAACATGCGTGCATAGCCGCGGTTGATGGCGGCTTGGTTCAGCTTATCCCAACGGGCCGCTGGATTCCCGCGCTTGCTCGTCTCCGAGCGCGACGCGATAATCCATGGTCCGGCTTTGCCGGCCCTTCCCCAAAACATGGGTTTCGAAATGCTCGAGATCACTGAAATCCCCGTTGAAGGCTACGAAAAGGTCTGCCGTGCGGTTGACCCGGATTGTGGTTTCCACGCGATCATCGCGGTTCACAGCACCGTTCTGGGCCCAGCCCTTGGCGGCATGCGTCTTTGGAACTACGGCAGCGAAGATGATGCGTTGTTCGATGTGAAGCGTCTTGCGCGGGGTATGACCTACAAAGCCTCTTGCGCCGGACTTGATTTGGGTGGTGGCAAGTCGGTGCTGCTTGGCAATCCATCGGACAAGTCTTCGGCATGGTTCCAATGCATGGGCGAGTTCGTCCATAGCTTTGGGGGTTCGTATATCACTGCCGAGGATGTCAACACCAAGCCTGAAGACATGGCTGTGGTGCACACTAAAACTGACTATGTTGTCGGTCTAGCCGGACGCTCGGGTAACCCGTCACCTAAGACTGCTTGGGGTTGTTACCTCGGTTTGAAGGCGGCTGCCGAAGAGAAATTTGGGACTGCCGACCTGAACGGACTGACGGTTGCGATCGAGGGTGCCGGTTCGGTCGGCACAGTTTATGGCGAACTGATTGCGAAGGAAGGTGGGAAGATTGTCGCGGCGGATATCTACGAAGAGTCGGCTCAGCGCCTTGCTGATTTGACCGGTGGCACTGTGGTCGGCCCTGACCAAATTCACGGTGTCGAGTGCGATGTTTACGCACCTTGTGCCCTCGGCGGCTCTGTAAACGATCAGACCATCCCGCAGTTGAAGGCCAAAGTAGTTTGTGGAGCAGCAAACAACCAGTTGCTCGAAGATCATCACGGTACCCAGCTGCTTGAGCGCGGCATTCTTTACGCTCCCGACTACGTCGTGAATGCTGGGGGCCTGATCAACGTCTACAACGAACTGGTGCCGGGCGGTTACGACGAAGATCGCTCCATGGCTCAGATGGGCAAGATTCGTGAGAATCTACGTGAAATCTTTGCCCTTGCTCGTGAAGAGGGCATTTGCCCGTCGGTAGCTGCAGATCGCTTTGGTGATCAGCGAGTGGTTGCGGCGTTGGCTGCGAAATAGGCCCTTTCGTTCCCAGTTGCACCCCCTCCTTGTCCGAGGGCATGTTCGTGGATTGTCCGGATGAAAGGGTCCGACGCGTATTTAGTGATCCCAACAGTGTCGAGGGCGCTTGTTAGTTCGCTCCTGACTTAGCGACGATCACTCATCTCGAGTAATCACTTCGGCTCCATCCCGAGTCACAATCATCGTGTGCTCAGTCTGCGCGATGCGGACTTTGGGATCTGGGTCCACCAGTGGGGGGTAGACCGCCAAGCAGCCAGTACGGAGAAGGCGTGTCAGGGTGGTTTCGATAGCGTCCCTTGGGAGCCCTCCAAGGGTGCGCCGCGCAAAGGGGAGCCCATTCATGGCTTCGATACGCTCGTAGACAGCCAGGTCAATTTGCTTCATCTTCCGCGGTTCACGCATCATCATGAAGATTTCAGCGCGCCCCTGTTCGTGGACGAGGCCCTTCCCGTCGGTTGAGAAGGGTTCGATGGCAATTGCCATGCCTTCGCGCAGTACGAAGGTGTCATGTTTGTCTGCTACCGCTGGCACCTGTGGCGCGCAGTGCACTTTCCAGCGACCAACGCCGTGCCCAGTTAGGTTGGAGACCGGACGAAAGCCATGCGCTTCGATCGCGGCTTCGATCGCAGCACTGACTTTTCGGACTTCTACACCATCAGCTACCGTGTCGATTGCGGCGCCAAGGCCGGCGACCGAAGCCTCGATCATTTTGTGGTAATGCGGCTTTTCGCCTAGGTAGACCGTTTGGGCGTTGTCCGCAACATAGCCATCGACTTCGACGCCGATGTCAATTTTGACTACGTCTTCGGCTTCGTAGCGCGTTTCATCGCGCGGGCCGGGGCAGTAATGGGCAGCGCAGTGGTTGCGGCTTGTCTGGGCGGGAAAGGCTATGCCAGCGCCTTGCGAGAGGATGTAGCCCTCGACCTCCTCAATCACCTCGCGCAGGCTCACATCTGGCCGAATTAGAGACACGCCAAGCTCGCGTGCTTGGCGCGCGATTCGTCCCGCTTCGCGAAATTTCTCGCGTGCTTCGGGCTCAAGGGCAGGGAGCTTGGTGGCCGACATGAAACTGCCTCGGGCAGCCCTGCATTCTACGAGCCCTTGGCTGTTCTCGCCCGGAACAGCCTTCTCGGCCTGGGTTCCCGCTTCACTCAAGCTGAACTGGGTCCATAGCCGATGGTTCATTGAGTCCACATAACAACCAACATCCCCATGCTTCAGATCCTTACAGGCCACCGCATCGGCCGCTACGAGATTACCGGTTTCCTCGGACGAGGAGCCTTCTGCCAGGTCTTCGAAGCGCTCGACGAAAACGGCAACCGTGTTGCCCTCAAGATGGGTGATGAATCCGGCGGTGGCTGCTCGCTCCGCCGTTTCAGAGAAATCACGGCCGAGCGTCATCCGTCTGGTATCAGCCCAGCCGAGACTCCAGCCGAAGCTATGTTCCTCGACCCCGTCGATGGGGCCCGTGCTGAAGTGCTAGACGCCTCGGAGGTGGATGAACAGCTGTGGCGAGAGGCGAAGCTTCTTGAGCAGGCGGATGGCAAGGGATTGCCGCGCCTGATCGGAGTCGAGCGTGAGGCTGGACGGCCTGTGCTAGTGATGGAAGCGATCGAAGGTACTTCGCTACGTCAGCGCATTCGTTCTTTGGGCGGAGTGAAGTTGACCTGGATGGTTTAGCTCACTTACATCTTGGAACGTGTGCAGGCCTTGGGTTGGCCGTGTCATGGAGACGTAAAGCCCGAGAATGTCATGATCGGAACCGACGGCAAGGTCACTTTGCTCGACCCGGTGCCACTGTTGCAGCGTCCTGATCTAGTCGTCACCACCCCTTGGTACAACCCCTTCCTGCGCCGCGACGCGCAAGCCGATGTTCACGGCGTCGCCATCATGCTCTATGAGCTGCTTGCAGGTGCATTGCCATTCGAGCAAGTTCCCTTTCGCTACGCTGGCTGCGCACAGTCTGCTGTAGAGGCCGAAGAACGCGATCTACTGATGTCGCTCTACTTATCCTTTCCGAAGCCACGCGAACTGAACTCACGTTGTCCAGTTGAGTTTGATCGAGTCGTGTATAGAGCTTTGGCAGATGATTCGTATGGTTTGTCAGAGCTGCGATTGGATCTCGAAGACTTCCTTCTTAAGTAAGAGAGATTGATTCGTATGTGTCCGATCGCTAGGCGCGAAGATTAAGCGACTCTGCGTGATGTTATCGCAGGGTCGCTCGCTTTATAGACGTCGCGTGCAGATCACAAGTGGTAGGAATAATTCGATCCAGGCCGTGGGTCAGAAGAGAAGTCATTCTCGGAACCCTAGAGCGAGTGGGCCTATGAAAGTTGCGAGCATCATTC